>NZ_CP027792.1:702500-1034490 GCF_003013695.1 Pulveribacter suum
AAGTGGGAAACGAAGTGGGAAGGCTAAGACAGTCAGGATGTTGGCTTAGAAGCAGCCATCATTTAAAGAAAGCGTAATAGCTCACTGATCGAGTCGTCCTGCGCGGAAGATGTAACGGGGCTCAAGCCAGTTACCGAAGCTGCGGATGCACAGTTTACTGTGCGTGGTAGGAGAGCGTTGTGTAAGCCTGTGAAGGCAGCTTGTGAAGGCTGCTGGAGGTATCACAAGTGCGAATGCTGACATGAGTAGCGTTAAAGCGGGTGAAAAGCCCGCTCGCCGTAAGCGCAAGGTTTCCTACGCAACGTTCATCGGCGTAGGGTGAGTCGGCCCCTAAGGCGAGGCAGAGATGCGTAGCTGATGGGAAACAGGTCAATATTCCTGTACCGATCAATAGTGCGATGTGGGGACGGAGAAGGTTAGCTCAGCCAACTGTTGGATATGTTGGTTCAAGCCTGTAGTCGTGCCCGGTAGGCAAATCCGCCGGGCTTAGATGAGGGGTGATAACGAGTGTGCTTGCACACGAAGTGAGTAATACCCTGCTTCCAGGAAAAGCCACTAAGCTTCAGCTATTGACGACCGTACCGCAAACCGACACTGGTGCGCGAGATGAGTATTCTAAGGCGCTTGAGAGAACTCAGGAGAAGGAACTCGGCAAATTGATACCGTAACTTCGGGAGAAGGTATGCCGCAAGTAGGTGAACCTGTACAAGGCAAGCCCAAAGCGGTTGCAATAAATCGGTGGCTGCGACTGTTTAATAAAAACACAGCACTCTGCAAACACGAAAGTGGACGTATAGGGTGTGACGCCTGCCCGGTGCTGGAAGATTAAGTGATGGGGTGCAAGCTCTTGATCGAAGTCCCAGTAAACGGCGGCCGTAACTATAACGGTCCTAAGGTAGCGAAATTCCTTGTCGGGTAAGTTCCGACCTGCACGAATGGCGTAACGATGGCCACGCTGTCTCCTCCTGAGACTCAGCGAAGTTGAAATGTTTGTGATGATGCAATCTACCCGCGGAAAGACGGAAAGACCCCATGAACCTTTACTGTAGCTTTGTATTGGACTTTGAACGAATCTGTGTAGGATAGGTGGGAGGCTTTGAAGTGCGGTCGCCAGATCGCATGGAGCCATCCTTGAAATACCACCCTGGTGCGTTTGAGGTTCTAACCCAGGTCCATTATCTGGATCGGGGACAGTGCATGGTAGGCAGTTTGACTGGGGCGGTCTCCTCCCAAAGCGTAACGGAGGAGTTCGAAGGTACGCTAGTTACGGTCGGACATCGTGACGATAGTGCAATGGCATAAGCGTGCTTAACTGCGAGACTGACAAGTCGAGCAGATGCGAAAGCAGGACATAGTGATCCGGTGGTTCTGTATGGAAGGGCCATCGCTCAACGGATAAAAGGTACTCTGGGGATAACAGGCTGATACCGCCCAAGAGTTCATATCGACGGCGGTGTTTGGCACCTCGATGTCGGCTCATCTCATCCTGGGGCTGTAGTCGGTCCCAAGGGTATGGCTGTTCGCCATTTAAAGAGGTACGTGAGCTGGGTTTAAAACGTCGTGAGACAGTTTGGTCCCTATCTTCCGTGGGCGCTGCAGATTTGAGGAAGCCTGCTCCTAGTACGAGAGGACCGGAGTGGACACACCTCTGGTGTATCGGTTGTCACGCCAGTGGCATCGCCGAGTAGCTAAGTGTGGAAGAGATAACCGCTGAAAGCATCTAAGCGGGAAACTCGTTTCAAGATGAGATCTGCCGGGGCCTTGAGCCCCCTGAAGGGTCGTTGTAGACCACGACGTTGATAGGCTGGGTGTGGAAGTGCAGCAATGCATGTAGCTAACCAGTACTAATTGCCCGTGAGGCTTGACCCTATAACTTTGATCGCCCTGTGCGCAACGCACAGCGCAGCATGACGCGCATAAACCCAAGGATCACAACGTTATCCATGCCGGCGCAATCAAACTAGCCCCCCAACGCTGAACCGCCTTCGACTCTATGAATCACCAGGGCGCAGCTTCCACCTGCCCAAGAAGCCGCCCCCTGACCCGTTAAAGCCTGACGACCATAGCAAGTCGGTACCACCCCTTCCCATCCCGAACAGGACCGTGAAACGACTTCGCGCCAATGATAGTGCGGATTCCCGTGTGAAAGTAGGTCATCGTCAGGCTACTCATCAAGCCTCTCCCCCCTTCGCTTAAATAGCGCAAGGGGGGTTTTGGCTTTGGGGACAAGGAAAACAAGAAAGCAAAGGATCCCAGCCATGCTGCTGCAAGATATTCTGTATTCCCAAGGGTTCGGCACGCGACGCATCTGCGCCGGGCTGGTGCAGCAGGGGAGGGTGAGGGTGCGGGGGGGCGACGCGGAGGACGAGAGCTTTTCCGCTATGACGCTCACGGGCTTGATAGGTTGTAGGCAGTAGAGGTCATAAGGACGCACAGACCTCAGGAGCGGCTTGCCGACTCTTGTGTAAGGAGCGCCCAGGGATGGCAAGACTCAGGCCCTCGGCTGAGAGGCAGTCATATCGGGGCAAGCTGCCTCGTAGCGATAATTCTTGACCAACTTCTCGTTTGAGCGCGAACGGCAAAAAACCTGTTATACTCTTGAATTCTTCGGAGGGGTGCCCGAGTGGCTAAAGGGGGCAGACTGTAAATCTGTTGGCTTACGCCTACACTGGTTCGAATCCAGTCCCCTCCACCAGAATTGTGAGTCTTGGCCATTGAAAGATGGCGGGCCTTGCGGGAGTAGTTCAATGGTAGAACCCCAGCCTTCCAAGCTGATGACGCGGGTTCGATTCCCGTCTCCCGCTCCACGATTTTGTTGTTGATTGCTCGCAGGGGTTTGTGCCTTTGCGTTGCCCATGTGGCTCAGTGGTAGAGCACTCCCTTGGTAAGGGAGAGGTCGCGGGTCCGATTCCCGCCATGGGCACCAGAATTCACGGCGCGCTCCAGTGTTGGAGCGCGCCAATGTTTGTGGTCTTGGTGTAGATTTTTTCGGAGTCGAAAAGATGGCAAAAGGTAAGTTCGAACGTACCAAGCCCCACGTGAACGTGGGCACGATCGGTCACGTGGACCATGGCAAGACGACGCTGACGGCGGCGATCGCCACGGTGCTGTCCAAGAAGTTTGGCGGCGAAGCCAAGGACTACTCGCAGATCGACAACGCGCCTGAAGAAAAGGCCCGCGGCATCACCATCAACACCTCGCACGTCGAGTACGAGACGGCTGCGCGCCACTACGCCCACGTGGACTGTCCCGGCCACGCCGACTATGTGAAGAACATGATCACCGGCGCCGCCCAGATGGACGGTGCCATCTTGGTGTGCTCGGCCGCTGACGGCCCGATGCCCCAGACGCGCGAGCACATCCTGCTGGCCCGCCAGGTGGGCGTGCCCTACATCATCGTGTTCCTGAACAAGTGCGACATGGTGGACGACGAAGAACTCCTGGAGCTCGTCGAGATGGAAGTGCGCGAACTGCTGGACAAGTACGACTTCCCCGGCGACGACACCCCCATCATCCGCGGCTCGGCCAAGCTGGCCCTGGAGGGCGACCAGTCCGACAAGGGCGAGCCCGCCATCTTGAAGCTCGCTGAAGCCCTGGACAGCTACATCCCCACGCCCGAGCGTGCTGTGGACGGCGCCTTCCTGATGCCCGTGGAAGACGTGTTCTCGATCTCCGGGCGCGGCACCGTGGTCACGGGCCGTGTCGAGCGCGGCATCGTCAAGGTCGGCGAAGAAATCGAGATCGTCGGCATCAAGGACACCGTCAAGACCACCGTCACGGGCGTCGAGATGTTCCGCAAGCTCCTGGACCAGGGCCAGGCCGGCGACAACGTGGGCCTGCTGCTTCGCGGCACCAAGCGCGAAGACGTCGAGCGCGGCCAGGTGCTGTGCAAGCCCGGCTCCATCAAGCCGCACACGCACTTCACCGCCGAGGTGTACGTGCTGAGCAAGGACGAGGGCGGCCGTCACACGCCGTTCTTCAACAACTACCGTCCCCAGTTCTACTTCCGCACGACCGACGTCACGGGCTCCATCGAGCTGCCCGAGGACAAGGAAATGGTCATGCCCGGCGACAACGTGTCGATCACCGTCAAGCTGATCGCCCCCATCGCCATGGAAGAAGGCCTGCGCTTTGCCATCCGCGAGGGCGGCCGCACCGTCGGCGCCGGCGTCGTGGCCAAGATCATCGCGTAATCGAAAAGTTTCCAAAGGGGTATAGCTCAATTGGCAGAGCGTCGGTCTCCAAAACCGAAGGTTGTAGGTTCGATTCCTACTGCCCCTGCCACGGAATGACGTGGTAACCCTCAAGCCCGCCACCTTCTGGCGGGCTTCGGCGTCTTGTGTGGCGCCAGGCGAATAAGGCAAAAAACTCGTTATGGCCACTTCCCCGGTTGAAACGGTCACCACTGGCGCAGACAAGGCAAAGCTGGTTGCCTCTGTGGCACTTGTGGTGGCCTCCATTGCTGGCTTCTATCTTCTGGCAAAGCAAGGCCCGCTGGCGCAGTGGGGGGTATTGCTGCTGGGGTTGATCTTTGCGGTGGCTGTGTTCCTGGTGTCCGAGCATGGGCGTCAGCTTGTTGGTTTCAGCCGCGATGCGTGGCGTGAAGTCAAGAAGGTGGTCTGGCCGACACGCAAGGAAACACTGCAGATGACCGGCTATGTGTTCGGTTTTGTGGTGCTGATGGCGCTGTTTCTCTGGTTCACCGACAAGACCCTGGAATGGGTTCTGTACGACTTGGTCTTGGGTTGGAGGAAGTGATGACGGATGCACTGGATTCGAACGACATGCAGGCGGCAGCACAGGCTGCGCCGGCATCCGACATGCGCTGGTACATCGTTCACGCCTATTCGGGCATGGAAAAGGCGGTTGAGCGCAACATTCTCGAACGCATCGCTCGAGCCGGCATGCAGGATAAGTTTGGCCGCATTCTGGTGCCGACCGAAGAGGTCGTCGAGATGAAGAATGGTCAGCGCAAAACTACGGAAAGACGACTGTTCCCGGGTTACGTGTTTGTCGAGATGGCAATGGACGACGATACCTGGCATCTGGTCAAGCACACTAGCAAAGTGACGGGTTTTGTTGGCGGAGCCAAGAACCGGCCGGCGCCGATCTCGGAAGAGGAAGTTCAGAAGATCGTCAGCCAGATGGAAGAGGGCACGGAGAAGCCTCGCCACAAGGTGGAATTCATGGTTGGCGAGCTGGTGCGGGTCAAGGAAGGCCCCTTCACAGACTTCAACGGCTCGGTGGAAGAAGTCAACTACGAAAAGAGCCGCCTGCGCGTTTCCGTGATGATCTTCGGTCGGTCCACTCCCGTCGAACTGGAATTCAGCCAAGTCGAGAAGACTTGACGAACGCCGCGCTCGCGGCTTCCCATTCAAGCGCTTTCCCCGACTCGGCGCTTTTTACAAAACGAGTCGACAACCCCGGGGAGCCTGTCTGCATTCAGGTAGGCGTTAATACCCGCAAGGAGCAACCATGGCGAAGAAAATCGTCGGCTTCATCAAGCTGCAAGTGCCAGCTGGTAAGGCCAATCCCTCTCCTCCGATCGGTCCCGCGCTGGGTCAGCGCGGCCTGAACATCATGGAGTTCTGCAAGGCTTTCAATGCTCAGACGCAAGGCGTCGAGCCGGGCCTGCCGCTGCCCGTGGTGATTACGGCGTTCGCAGACAAGAGCTTCACCTTCATCATCAAGACGCCACCGGCGACTGTGCTGATCAAGAAGGCCATCAAGCTGGACAAGGGCTCCTCGAGTGCCCTGTCCACCAAGGTCGGCAAGATTACACGCGAGCAGCTGGAAGAAATCGCCAAGACCAAGCTCAAGGACATGAACGCTGCCAGCGTGGACGCCGCCGTGCGTACGCTGGCCGGCTCCGCCCGTTCCATGGGCGTGACGGTGGAGGGCCTCTGACATGGCGAAGCTGACCAAGAAGCAAAAGGCCCTGCAGGGCAAGGTGGACTCCACCAAGCTGTACCCCTTCGCCGAAGCCATGGCTCTGGTGAAGGAGGCTGCCACCGCCAAGTTCGATGAGTCCATCGATGTGGCCGTGCAGCTGGGCGTGGATGCCAAGAAGTCCGATCAGGTGGTGCGCGGCGCCGTGGTGTTGCCCAATGGCACCGGCAAGACGACCCGCGTGGCCGTGTTTGCACAGGGTGCCAAGGCGGAAGAAGCCAAGGCTGCCGGTGCCGACATCGTCGGTATGGACGACTTGGCCGCTCAGGTCAAGGCCGGCGACATGCCGTTTGACATCGTCATCGCCGCGCCTGACGCTATGCGCGTCGTGGGTACGCTGGGCCAGATCCTGGGCCCGCGTGGCCTGATGCCCAACCCCAAGGTGGGCACCGTGACTCCCGACGTCGCCACGGCCGTGAAAAACGCCAAGGCAGGCCAGGTGCAATTCCGTGTCGACAAGGCCGGCATCATCCATACGACCATCGGCCGCCGCTCGTTTGGCGACGACAAGCTGCAGGGCAACCTGGTGGCTCTGATCGACGCGCTGAACAAGTCCAAGCCTGCCACGAGCAAGGGCGTGTACCTGCGCAAGGTCGCCGTTTCCTCGACCATGGGCGTGGGCGTGCGCGTGGACACGCAAACCATCTCGGCGTAATTGCGAGATCTTGGGAGGCCCCGCAAGGGCGTCCCGGTGGTGGGCTGGAGCGGGCGTGTCCCGTGCCAGGCCATCCAAGACCGTTGGCGTGCGCCATGGGCCGCACTTAAATCCCCCTGGGCCAACGCAGATGGCGATCCCGCTGAAGATGGAAAGAATTTTCCGAAACAGTTGGTCGCTGCAAACCAAGAGCGCGTACGGCGGGCCTGCCCAAAGTGCGCAAACGAAGGAGTAGACCTTGAGTCTGAATCGCAGTGAGAAAGAAGCGGTCATCAATGAAGTGACCAGCCTCGCCGCTAAAGCTCAAACGCTCGTGATCGCGGAATACCGTGGCATTACGGTGGCCGACCTGACCAAACTGCGTGTCGATGCCCGCAGCAAGGGTGTGTCCCTGAGTGTTCTGAAGAACACCCTGGCACGCCGTGCTGTGGCTGGCAGCCAGTTTGAGGTGGCCGCCGAGCAGATGACCGGCCCGTTGATCTATGGCTTCTCCGAAGACGCTGTGGCCGCCGCCAAGGTGGTGGCCGATTTCGCGAAGACCAACGACAAGCTGGTCATTCGCGGTGGCGCCTTCGCAGGCAAAGCCCTGGACGTGAACGACGTGAAGCAACTGGCCAACATCCCTTCCAAGGAAGTGCTGCTGGCCCAGCTGTGTGGCTTGCTGATGTCGCCGATCTCCCGCACCGCCGTGGTGCTGGGTGCCCTGGCGGCCAAGAAGGGCGAGGGCGAACCTGTGGCCGCCTGATCAGGCGTACGCATTCGCAATCCCAAAACCAACCAATTGTTAGGAAATCAAAATGGCATTCGACAAAGACGCATTCTTGACCGCCCTGGACGGCATGACCGTGCTGGAACTCAATGACCTGGTCAAGGCCATCGAAGAGAAGTTCGGCGTGAGCGCTGCCGCCATGGCAGCCCCTGCTGCAGGTGGCGCAGCTGCCGGCGGCGCTGCTGCCGCTGAAGAGAAGACCGAGTTCAACGTCGTGTTGAACGAAGCTGGCGCCAACAAGGTTTCCGTGATCAAGGCCGTGCGTGAAATCACCGGTCTGGGTCTGAAGGAAGCCAAGGACCTGGTGGACGGCGCTCCCAAGAACGTCAAGGAAGCCCTGCCCAAGGCTGACGCAGAAGCTGCTGTCAAGAAGCTGACCGACGCTGGCGCCAAGGCCGAGCTGAAGTAATCTGACCGCGTTCCGGGGCTGGAGGTCTTCGCAAAAGGCCTCCAGCCTTTGGTGCTTATGGGCCCGCCCCATCAGAGCGCACCAGAAAGCGGTTTCCCCGAAACTGCTTTCTAGTGTCTTCTGACCTGCCGACAGCAGAAGACGCCTTGGTTCGGGCGATGTGCAACGCATCGCCGTCCGCCATGGTTGGTAGTGGCCAACCCGCCAAGCCTGCAAGGTGGCCGCCTTGCGGGGCAGTCGTCGAAGACCCCATCCAATGTCTTTGCCCGGAGATCTCATGGCCTCAACATCCACGTACAGCTTCACCGAACGCAAGCGCATCCGCAAGAGCTTCGGCCGCCGCGACAGCGTGCTCAAGGTGCCCTATCTGCTGCAAATGCAGCGCGATGCCTACACCGCCTTCCTGCAGGCCAATGCGCCCGCCCAAAAGCGGGCCAATGAAGGGCTGCAGGCAGCCTTCAACTCGGCTTTTCCCATCGTCTCGCACAACGGCTTCGTGGAAATGAAGTTCGTCGAGTACAACCTGGCCCGCCCGGCGTTCGACGTGCGCGAGTGCCAGACGCGCGGCCTGACGTTCTCGTCGGCCGTGCGCGCGCGCGTGCAGTTGATCATCTACGACCGCGAGTCCTCGACGTCGCAGTCCAAGGTGGTCAAGGAGGTGAAGGAGCAGGAGGTTTACATGGGCGAAGTGCCTCTGATGACCGACAAGGGCTCATTCATCATCAACGGCACCGAGCGCGTGATCGTCAGCCAGCTGCACCGCTCGCCCGGCGTGTTCTTCGAGCACGACAAGGGCAAGACGCACAGTTCGGGCAAGCTGCTGTTTTCCGCACGCATCATTCCCTACCGTGGCTCCTGGCTGGACTTCGAATTCGACCCGAAGGACATCCTGTACTTCCGCGTGGACCGTCGGCGCAAGATGCCGGTGACCATCCTGCTGAAGGCCATCGGCCTGACGCCCGAATCCATCCTGGCGAACTTCTTCATCAACGACAACATGCGTCTGATGGACAGCGGTGCGCAGATGGAGTTCGTCGCCGATCGCCTCAAGGGCGAGGTGGCGCGCTTTGACATCACCGACAAGTCGGGCAAGGTCATCGTCGCTAAGGACAAGCGCATCACTGCCCGCCACACGCGCGAGCTGGAGCAGTCGGGTACCACGCACGTGAGCGTGCCCGAGGACTTCCTGATCGGCCGCGTGGTCTCGCGCAACATCGTGGACTCCGACACCGGCGAGATCTTGGCCAAGGCCAACGAGGAGCTGACCGAAGCCCTGCTCAAGAAACTGCGCACGGCCGGCGTGCAGGACCTGCAGGTCATCTATACCAACGAACTCGACCAGGGCGCCTACATCTCGCAGACGCTGCGCATCGACGAGACGGTGGACGAATTTGCCGCCCGCGTGGCCATCTACCGCATGATGCGCCCCGGCGAGCCGCCGACGGAAGACGCCGTGCAAGCCCTGTTCCAGCGGCTGTTCTACAACCCGGACACGTACGACCTGTCGCGCGTGGGCCGCATGAAGTTCAACGCCAAGGTCGGCCGCGACGAATCCACCGGCCCCATGGTGCTGTCCAACGAAGACATCCTGGCCGTGGTCAAGATTCTGGTGGACCTGCGCAATGGCAAGGGCGAAGTCGACGACATCGACCACCTGGGCAACCGCCGCGTGCGCTGCGTGGGCGAGCTGGCCGAGAACCAGTACCGCACGGGCCTGGCACGTATCGAAAAGGCCGTGAAGGAACGCCTCGGCCAGGCCGAGAACGACCCGCTCATGCCGCACGACCTGATCAACTCCAAGCCGATTTCCGCGGCCCTCAAGGAGTTCTTCGGTGCCTCGCAGCTGTCGCAGTTCATGGACCAGACCAATCCGCTGGCCGAGATCACGCACAAGCGCCGCGTCTCGGCCCTCGGCCCGGGCGGCCTGACGCGCGAACGCGCCGGCTTCGAGGTGCGCGACGTGCACGTCACGCACTACGGCCGTGTGTGCCCGATCGAAACGCCGGAAGGCCCGAACATCGGCCTGATCAACTCGCTGGCCCTGTACGCCCAGCTCAACGAATACGGCTTCATCGAGACGCCCTACCGCCGCGTGGTGGACGGCAAGGTGACCGACCAGATCGACTACCTGTCGGCCATCGAAGAGGGCAAGTACATCATCGCCCAGGCCAATGCCACGCTGGATGACTCCGGCCGCCTGACCGGCGACCTGGTCTCGGCGCGCGAGCAGGGCGAGTCGACCCTGGTGTCGGCCGACCGTGTGCAGTACATGGACGTGTCGCCCGCACAGATCGTCTCGGTGGCGGCTTCGCTCGTGCCCTTCCTGGAGCATGACGACGCCAACCGCGCGCTGATGGGTGCCAACATGTCGCGCCAGGCCGTGCCCGTGCTGCGTCCGGAAAAGCCCATGGTGGGCACCGGCATCGAGCGCGTGGCAGCGGTGGACTCCGGCACCGTGGTCACGGCCACCCGTGGCGGTGTGGTGGACCACGTGGACGCGACCCGCATCGTGATCCGCGTGAACGACACCGAGGCAGTGGCCGGCGAAGTGGGCGTGGACATCTACAACCTGATCAAGTACCAGCGCTCCAACCAGAACACCAACATCCACCAGCGCCCCATCGTGCAGCGCGGTGACGTGCTGGCCAAGGGCGACGTGATCGCCGACGGTGCCTCGACCGACCTGGGCGAGATCGCCATCGGGCAGAACATGCTGATCGCGTTCATGCCCTGGAACGGCTACAACTTCGAGGATTCGATCCTGATCAGCGAGCGCGTAGTGGCCGAGGACCGCTACACCAGCATCCACATCGAGGAGCTGGTGGTGATGGCGCGCGACACCAAGCTGGGCGCCGAGGAAATCACCCGCGACATTCCCAACCTGTCCGAGCAGCAGCTGGGCCGGTTGGACGAGTCCGGCATCATCTACGTGGGCGCCGAGGTGCAGCCCGGCGACGTGCTGGTGGGCAAGGTCACGCCCAAGGGCGAGACCACGCTGACGCCTGAGGAGAAGCTGCTGCGCGCCATCTTCGGCGAGAAGGCCTCCGACGTGAAGGACACCTCGCTGCGCGTGGACCAGGGCAGCCAGGGCACCGTGATCGACGTGCAGGTCTTCACTCGCGAGGGCATCCAGCGCGACAAGCGCGCCCAGCAGATCATCGACGACGAGCTCAAGCGCTTCCGCCTGGACCTGAACGACCAGCTGCGCATCGTCGAGGCCGACGCCTATGACCGTATCGAGAAGCTGCTGGCGGGCAAGAAGGCCAATGGCGGCCCGCAAAAGCTGCCCAAGGGCGCAACCATCGACAAGGACTACCTCGGCAGCGTGGAGAAGTTCCACTGGTTCGACATCCGCCCGGCCGACGAGGCCGTGGCGGCGCAGCTCGAGTCCATGAAGAACGCCATGGAGCAGACGCGCCACAGCTTCGACCTGGCGTTTGAAGAAAAGCGCAAGAAGCTCACGCAGGGCGACGAGCTGCCGGCGGGCGTGCTGAAGATGGTCAAGGTGTACCTGGCCGTCAAGCGCCGCCTGCAGCCCGGCGACAAGATGGCCGGCCGCCACGGCAACAAGGGCGTGGTCTCCAAGATCGTGCCTGTCGAGGACATGCCCTACATGGCCGACGGCACGCCGGTGGACATCGTGCTGAACCCGCTGGGCGTGCCGTCGCGCATGAACATCGGGCAGGTGCTGGAGGTCCACCTGGGCTGGGCCGGCAAGGGCCTGGGCCAGCGCATCGGCGACATGCTGCAGCGCCAGGCCAAGGTGGCCGAGCTGCGCAAGTTCCTGGAGCAGGTCTATAACACCCGCGGCCACAAGGAGGACTTCTCGCTGCTGTCCGACGACGAAGTGCTGTCCATGGCGCGCGAGCTGACCACGGGCGTGCCGTTCGCGTCGCCGGTGTTCGACGGCGCCTCGGAAGCGGAGATCAAGGAAATGCTCCAGCTGGCCTACCCCGAAGAGGTGGCCAGCGCCAAGGGCCTGACCGATCCGCGCACCCAGGCCTTCCTGAACGACGGGCGCACCGGCGAACGCTTCGAGCGCCCGACGACCATCGGCTACATGCACTACCTGAAGCTGCACCACTTGGTGGACGACAAGATGCATGCGCGCTCCACCGGCCCGTACTCGCTGGTCACGCAGCAGCCGCTGGGCGGCAAGGCGCAGTTCGGCGGCCAGCGTTTCGGCGAGATGGAAGTGTGGGCGCTGGAAGCCTACGGCGCCGCGTACGTGCTGCAGGAGATGCTGACGGTGAAGTCCGACGACGTGCAGGGCCGTACCAAGGTGTACGAGAGCATCGTCAAGGGCGAACACGCGATCGAGGCAGGCATGCCCGAGTCGTTCAACGTGCTGGTCAAGGAAATCCGTTCGCTGGGCCTGGACATGGAGCTGGAGCGTTCCTGAGAAGGCGCGCACCGCACTACTGAAAAGTGAGCTGGCGCCGCATGTTTGGCGCGGCTTTGCAGATGTTTTCTATTGCAAAGCCGCGCCGATCAAGCGCCAGCAGCTATGATTTTTGATGAAAAGGGAAAGAGTCACATGAAATCGCTACTCGACCTGTTCAAGCAATTCACGCCGGACGAGCACTTCGACGCCATCAAGATCGGCCTGGCGTCGCCCGAGAAGATCCGCTCCTGGTCCTTCGGCGAGGTGAAGAAGCCGGAGACGATCAACTACCGCACCTTCAAGCCCGAGCGCGACGGCCTGTTCTGCGCCAAGATCTTCGGCCCGATCAAGGACTACGAGTGCCTGTGCGGCAAGTACAAGCGCCTGAAGCACCGCGGCGTGATCTGCGAAAAATGCGGCGTTGAAGTCACGCAGACCAAGGTGCGCCGCGAGCGCATGGGCCACATCGACCTGGCCGCGCCCTGCGCGCACATCTGGTTCTTGAAGAGCCTGCCCTCGCGCCTGGGCCTGGTGCTGGACATGACGCTGCGCGACATCGAGCGCGTGCTGTACTTCGAGGCCTACGTGGTCACCGACCCGGGCATGACGCCGCTCAAGAAGTTCTCGATCATGAGCGAGGACGACTACGACGCCAAGCGCAAGGAGTACGGCGACGAGTTCGTCGCGCACATGGGCGCCGAGGGCATCAAGGAGCTGCTGGAAGGCATCGACCTGGAGATCGAGATCGAGCGCCTGCGCGGCGACCTGACGGGCTCGGAAGTCAAGGTCAAGAAGAACGCCAAGCGCCTGAAGGTGCTCGAAGCGTTCAAGAAGTCGGGCATCAAGCCCGAGTGGATGATCATGGAAGTGCTGCCCGTGCTGCCCCCGGACCTGCGTCCGCTGGTGCCGCTCGATGGCGGTCGCTTCGCCACGTCCGACCTGAACGACCTGTACCGCCGCGTCATCAACCGCAACTCGCGCCTGCGCCGCCTGCTGGAGCTGAAGGCTCCGGAGATCATCGCGCGCAACGAAAAGCGCATGCTGCAGGAAGCCGTGGACAGCCTGCTGGACAACGGCCGCCGCGGCAAGGCCATGACGGGCGCCAACAAGCGCGCCCTGAAGTCGCTGGCCGACATGATCAAGGGCAAGGGCGGGCGCTTCCGCCAGAACCTCTTGGGCAAGCGCGTGGACTACTCGGGCCGCTCGGTCATCACCGTGGGCCCGACGCTCAAGCTGCACCAGTGCGGCCTGCCCAAGCTGATGGCGCTTGAATTGTTCAAGCCCTTCATCTTCTCGCGCCTGGAGGCGATGGGCATCGCCACGACCATCAAGGCCGCCAAGAAGGAAGTCGAAGCCGGCACGCCGGTGGTGTGGGACATCCTGGAAGAGGTGATCCGCGAGCATCCGGTGATGCTCAACCGCGCGCCCACGCTGCACCGCCTAGGGATCCAGGCGTTCGAGCCCATCCTGATCGAAGGCAAGGCCATCCAGCTGCACCCGCTGGTCTGCGCCGCCTTCAACGCCGACTTCGACGGCGACCAGATGGCCGTGCACGTGCCGCTGTCGGTCGAGGCGCAGCTGGAGGCGCGCACGCTGATGCTGGCCTCCAACAACGTGCTGTTTCCCGCCTCGGGCGAGCCCTCCATCGTGCCCTCGCAGGACGTGGTGCTGGGCCTGTACCACGCCACCCGCGAGAAGATCAACGGCAAGGGCGAAGGCATGGTCTTCACCGACATCCTTGAAGTCCAGCGCGCGCTGGACGCGGGCGAGGTCGAGCTGGCCACCAAGATCAGCGTGCGCCTGCCCGACTGGAGCCGGGACAAGGACAGCGGCGAGTGGCAATCCACCATCGGCCTGGTGCAGACCACCGTGGGCCGCGCCCTGCTGTCGGAGATCCTGCCCAAGGGCCTGGCGTTTTCCAACCTGAACAAGGCGCTCAAGAAGAAGGAAATCTCGCGCCTGATCAACGCCTCCTTCCGCCAATGCGGCCTGAAGGAGACGGTGGTGTTCGCCGACAAGCTGCTGCAAAACGGCTTTCGCCTGGCCACGCACGCCGGCATCTCCATCTCGGTGGATGACATGCTGGTGCCGCCGCAAAAGGCCGACATCCTGGCCCGCGCCGAAAAGGAAGTGAAGGAGATCGAGCAGCAGTACGTCTCGGGCCTGGTCACGGCCGGCGAGCGCTACAACAAGGTGGTGGACATCTGGGGCAAGGCCGGCGACGAAGTCTCCAAGGTCATGATGGCCCAGCTGGCCAAGGAAAAGACCATCGACCGCCACGGCAAGGAAGTGGAGCAGGAGTCGTTCAACTCCATCTACATGATGGCCGACTCGGGCGCGCGGGGTTCCGCCGCCCAGATCCGCCAGCTGGCCGGCATGCGCGGCCTGATGGCCAAGCCCGACGGCTCCATCATCGAGACGCCCATCACGGCCAACTTCCGTGAAGGCCTGAACGTGCTGCAGTACTTCATCTCCACGCACGGGGCCCGCAAGGGCCTGGCCGACACGGCGCTGAAGACGGCCAACTCCGGCTACCTGACGCGCCGCCTGGTGGACGTGACGCAGGACCTGGTGGTGACCGAGAACGACTGCGGCACCAGCAATGGCTCGCTGATGCGCGCCATCGTCGAAGGCGGCGAAGTGGTGGAATCGCTGCGCGACCGCGTGCTGGGCCGCGTGACGGCCGAGGAAGTGCTGCACCCCGAAACGCGCGAGGTGGTGACCACGGCCGGCACGCTGCTGGACGAAAGCACCCTGGACGGCATGGAAGCCGCCGGCGTGGACGAAGTGAAGGTGCGCACTGCCCTGACGTGCGAGACACGCTACGGCCTGTGCGCCCATTGCTATGGCCGCGACCTGGGCCGCGGCGGCATGATCAACCTCGGCGAGGCCGTGGGCGTGATCGCCGCCCAGTCCATCGGCGAGCCCGGCACGCAGCTGACCATGCGTACCTTCCACATCGGTGGTGCGGCGTCGCGTGCGGCGGTGGCCTCCAGCGTGGAAGCCAAGTCCAACGGCATCATCGGCTTCAACGCCACGATGCGCTACGTGAGCAACACCCGCGGCGAGCTGGTGGTGATCGCCCGCTCCGGCGAGATCATCATCCAGGACGAGCACGGCCGCGAGCGCGAGCGCCACAAGGTGCCCTACGGCGCCACGCTGACGGTGAAGGCCGACCAGCAGATCAAGGCCGGCACCATCTTAGCCAACTGGGATCCGCTGACCCGCCCGATCATCACGGAGTTCGCCGGCCAGGTGAGGTTCGAGAACGTCGAGGAAGGCCTGACGGTGGCCAAGCAGGTGGACGAGGTCACGGGCCTGTCCACGCTGGTGGTGATCGACCCCAAGCGCCGCGGCGCCACCAAGGTGGTGCGCCCGCAGGTCAAGCTGATCGACGCCGGCGGCCAGGAGGTGAAGATTCCTGGCACCGACCACTCGGTGACCATCGGCTTCCCCGTGGGTTCGCTGATCCAGGTGCGCGACGGTCAGGACGTGGGCCCCGGCGAGGTGCTGGCCCGCATCCCGGTGGAAGGCCAGAAGACCCGCGACATCACGGGCGGTCTGCCGCGCGTGGCCGAGCTGTTCGAAGCCCGCAGCCCCAAGGACAAGGGCATGCTGGCCGAGATCACCGGCACGGTGTCCTTCGGCAAGGAGACCAAGGGCAAGGTGCGCCTGCAGATCACCGACCCGGATGGCAAGGTCTGGGACGAGCTCGTGCCCAAGGAAAAGAACATGCTGGTCCACGAGGGCCAGGTGGTCAACAAGGGCGAGCTGATCGTGGACGGGCCGGCCGATCCGCAGGACATCCTGCGCCTGCTGGGCATCGAGGAGCTGGCGCGCTACATCGTTGACGAAGTGCAGGACGTCTATCGCCTGCAGGGCGTGAAGATCAACGACAAGCACATCGAGGTGATCGTTCGCCAGATGCTGCGCCGTGTCGTGGTCGAGAACCCGGGCGAGTCCGGCTACATCGCCGGCGAGCAGGTCGAGCGCTCGGAGATCCTCAATACCAACGAAGCGCTGCAGGCTGCGGACAAGATCCCCGCGACCTACTCCAACGTGTTGCTGGGCATCACCAAGGCCTCGCTGTCCACGGACTCCTTCATCTCCGCCGCGTCGTTCCAGGAAACGACCCGCGTGCTCACCGAGGCTGCCATCATGGGCAAGCGCGACGAGCTGCGCGGCCTGAAGGAAAACGTGATCGTCGGCCGCCTCATCCCGGCTGGCACCGGCCTGGCCTACCACCAGGCGCGCAAGGTCAAGGACGCCATGGACGAGGCCGAGCGCCGCGCCATCGCCGACGCCGAAGCCGCCGAGCTGGCCAGTGCCGGTGAAGTGGAAATCGGCGCCGACATGGACGCCAGCGCCGCCGACTGACCCGGCGCCCGCCCGGCCTAAACTCCCGGTCTGCCCTGGTGGCAGGCCGGGTTTTTTTATGCCTGCGCACAGATGCCTGTGCCCCGGCCAGGCATGCGTTGTGCCTCCCGGTTTTTTGGCGACAGAAAGACATTCATGTGGACCACCGCAATCGTTCTGGCCGTGCTCGTGTTCTGGGCCGTGGGTGCCTACAACCGGCTGATTCGCCTGCGCTCGGCAGCCATTCAGGCGTTTGCAGCGCTGGACACGCATCTGCTGCGCGGGCTGGCGCTGCTGCAGGAATACGAGGCAGCAGCGCAAACCGCCGTGGACAGCCATGCCCAGGCCGCCGTGGCCGCTGCCGGCGGGCAGTTTGCCGCGGCGCTGGCGGTGGTGCGTGCCCGGCCGCTGGATGCCGGCGCGGCTGCGGCCCTGGCCGCTGGCGCCCAGGTGCTGGATACGGCATGGCAGTCGCTGGTGCACTGCGCCGCGCTGCAAAGCGAGGGTGTGGCGCCTCCGGCGCTGGCCCCATGGGTGCAGCAGCGCGAGCAGCTGGCGCTGCAAAGCGCGCCTGTGCAGCAGCAGTTCAACGCCGCCGTGGCGCACTACAACGCCGCGGTGGCGCAGTTCCCGGCCAGCCTGCTGGCCTGGCTGTTCGACTTCAAGAAAGCGCAGACGTTGTAAGTGCGCCCACGGCGCAGCCTGCGGCGCCCTGTTTTGTCCGCCGGGCCGGACAAGCGCTGCCCGCTCCCGGACAATGGCGGGCGTGATCTTCGCTTCGACCTTTTCCGCCTCCTGGATGCGCAGCCTGTTGTACCTTTGGCTGTTCGCCATGGCTCTGGCGCTGGCCGGCGGCATGCCGGGCAGCGCGGCCGCCGCGCAGCAGCACGGGGAAATCACCGATATGCGCGTGGAGCGCACCCCCGAAGGGTTGCTGCTGAGCGCTGCCTGGCGTCTGGATTTGCCGTCGCTGGTGGAAACCGCCCTCTACCAGGGCATCGCCATGCATTTCGTGGCTGAGGCGCAGGTGCTGCGCCCGCGCTGGTACTGGTCGGACCGGATGGTGGCGCGCGCCACACGCTACCTGCGCCTGAGCTATCAGCCGCTCACGCGGCGCTGGCGGCTGGTGCAGGCCTCGTCCGCGCAGGATCTGACGGGCCTGGGCATGGCCCTGGGCCAGAGCTTTGACGAGCTGCCCGAAGCCCTGGCCGCCATGCAGCGGCTGGCACGGTGGAAGATCGCCGAGGCCGATGAGCTGGACGACGAGCGGATGTATGAAGTGAGTTTTCAGTTCCGGCTGGATACCTCTCAGTTGCCGCGTCCGCTGCAGTTCGGCACCCTGGGCAAGCCGGGCTGGGCGGTGGCGCTGGCACGGCGTGTGGAACTCCCCCCCGCAGAGGCGGCCCAGTGATCGACCCGTCCCCGCGCCCCTCGGGTTCTGCGCGCCGCGCTGCCAGCCGCGGCCACGCCGTGCGCTGGGCGCTGGGTCTGGGCGCCGGCGTCATGTGCGCGATCGGGGTGGTGCTGCTGTTCCTGCTGACGCAGGCGACCAACAACCGCGCCCTCTACGAGCGGCACTTCGCCTGGCTGCTGGGCGTGAACGTCCTGGTGGCCGCCGTGCTGCTGGGGGCGCTGGCCTGGGGCGCCGCCCGGCTGGCGGTGCGGCTGCGGCGTGGGCGCTTCGGCACACGGCTGTTGGTCAAGCTGGCCGGCATCTTCACGCTGGTGGGCGTTGTGCCGGGCCTGCTGATCTATGTCGTGTCCTATCAGTTCGTCTCGCGCTCGATCGAAAGCTGGTTCGACGTCAAGGTCGAAGGTGCCCTGAGCGCGGGGGTCAGTCTGGGCCGGGCCACGCTGGATACCATCGCCGCCGACATGGCGACCAAGACGCGCACCGCCAGCAGCCAGCTGGCCCAGGTGCCCGACGCCGCCACCGGCCTGGTGCTGGAGCGCATGCGCGACCAGCTGGGCGCCACCGACATGGTGCTGTGGAGCGCCAGCGGGCAGCCGCTGGCCAGCACCGGGCAGTCGCGCTTTTCCCTCAGTCCGGAGCGGCCTACCGCGCAGCAGCTGCGCACGGCGCGGCAAGACCGGATGGCCTTCCAGATCGAAGGCCTGGATGACCTGGCGGACCCGGGGGCGGTGGAAAGCGCCCGGGTACGCGTACTGGTGGCCGCCTTGAATCCGGCCGTCGGTCTGCTGATGGAGCCACGCTATGTGCAGGCCACGCTGCCGCTGCCGCAGGCCCTGGTGGCCAATGCCGTTGCCGTGCAGGAGGCCAACCGGGAGTACCAGGAGCGGGCGCTGGCGCGCGGCGGTCTGCGGCGCATGTACATCGGCACGCTCACTTTGAGTTTGTTCCTCGCCGTTTTCGGGGCCGTGCTGCTGGCCGTGGTGCTGGGCAACCAGCTGGTGCGTCCGCTGCTGGTGCTGGCCGAGGGCGTGCGCGAAGTGGCGGCTGGCAATCTCGCTCCCAAGGCAGCGCTGCAGGGGCGCGATGAGCTGGGGGGGCTGACGCGTGACTTCGCCTGGATGACCCAGCAACTGGCGGACGCGCGTGCCGCGGTGCAAAAGAGCATGGGCGCGCTGGATGCGGCGCGTGCCAACCTGCAGACCATCCTGGACAACCTGACCGCAGGAGTCATCGTGCTGGATGACCAGGGCGTCATCCAGTCCAGCAACCCGGGCGCCACGCGCATCCTGCGTGCTCCCTTGGCCGCCCATGAGGGACAGCCGCTGGCGGGCGTGGCGGGCCTGGAGGAATTTGCCGCTACGGTGCAGCAGCGGTTTGAGGCCTTTGCGCCCGAACGCGCCGAGCACCACGGGCTGGACCATTGGCAGCATCCCTTCGAGCTTCACGCCGGCGAGGGCCCTGGCCAGCAGGGCACCAGCCTGGTGATGCGCGGCGCCGAGCTGCCTGACCGCATGCGACTGTTGGTTTTTGACGACATTTCCGAAATCGTTTCGGGCCAGCGCGCCCAGGCGTGGGGCGAGGTGGCGCGGCGCCTGGCACATGAGATCAAGAACCCGCTCACCCCCATCCAGCTGTCGGCCGAGCGGATGGAGCGCAGGCTGGGCGGCAAGCTGCCAGAGGCCGAGCAGGCCATCCTGGCCAAGTCGGTAAAGACCATCGTGGACCAGGTGGAGGCCATGCAGCGGCTGGTCAACGAGTTCCGCGACTACGCCCGCCTGCCCGCGGCGCAGCTGCAGCCGCTGGATCTCAATGCGCTGCTGGCGGACGTGCTGCAGCTGTACGAGGCCGAAGGCGCGCAGGTCCCCGTGCAGGTGGACGCCGACCCGCAATGCCCCTGGATTGCCGGCGACCCCCAGCAGTTGCGCCAGGTCGTGCACAACCTGCTGCAAAACGCCCAGGACGCTGCCTTGCAGGCGGCTGCACCGGCAGTGCGCATCTCCACGCGCTGGAGCGAGTCCTCCCAGCGCGTGCGTCTCGTCGTGGCCGACACGGGACAAGGCTTCCCGCCGCACATCCTGCAGCGCGCTTTTGAACCCTATGTGACGACCAAGCCGCGGGGCACCGGGCTGGGGCTGGCAGTGGTCAAGAAGATCGCCGAAGAGCACGGTGCGCGCATCGAGCTGAGCAATCGGGTGGAAGAGGGCGTGGTGAAGGGCGCGCAAGTGTCGCTATCATTCGCCCCTGTATCGAAGGTGGTGGCGTCTTAGCAACACCACTGTGTCAGTAATCGCGTACTTCAACACATGGCAAACATTCTGGTGGTCGACGACGAACTGGGCATCCGGGATCTGTTGTCCGAAATCCTGAACGACGAGGGCCACAGCGTGGATCTGGCGGAAAACGCCACACAGGCGCGCAACGCCCGTCTGTCCACTGGCTACGACCTGGTGCTGCTGGATATCTGGATGCCGGATACCGACGGTGTGTCTCTGCTCAAGGAGTGGGCCATGGCGGGTGCCCTCACCATGCCCGTGATCATGATGAGCGGGCACGCCACCATCGAGACGGCGGTGGAGGCGACACGCATCGGCGCGTTCTCGTTCCTCGAGAAGCCCATCACCATGCAAAAGCTGCTCAAGGCCGTCGAGCAGGGGCTGACGCGCAGCGCGGCCAATGCGTCTGCTGCGGCGGCTGCCACCCATGGCCGGGGCGACGCTTCTGGCCCGCAGGCGACAGCACCCATGGCCGTGGCGGAGGGTGGCACAGGCACGGCGGAGGCCGCGGTACCCGTGGCACCCCACCTGGAACAGGGGCCGCTTGCGCACCAGGGCTTCAACCTGGATCGTCCCTTGCGCGAAGCGCGCGATGGCTTCGAGAAAGCCTACTTTGAATTCCACCTCGCCCGCGAAGGCGGCTCCATGACGCGCGTAGCGGAGAAGACGGGACTGGAGCGCACCCATCTGTACCGCAAGCTGCGCCAGCTGGGGGTGGACCTGGGACGCAATCGGCGCAATGGCTGAGCAGCGAAAAAATTCACTGCTTTCCCTTTCCCCCCTTTTTTCCAGACTACAATCAGTGGCTCAGGCCCGGTAGCTCAGTCGGTAGAGCAGAGGATTGAAAATCCTTGTGTCGGCGGTTCGATTCCGTCCCAGGCCACCAGACAAACTGCAAAAAAGCCCCGATGGAAACATCGGGGCTTTTTTCTTGCCGCTCAGGCAGTGGACAAGCACAAGAAAAAAGGCCTGCCCCATGGGCAGGCCTTTTTTTCTGTCCCTGCAGTCGAGGGACGGCGTTCAGCTGCCCGAAGCTGCCGATGCCGGGGCGCTGGCGCCCTCTGCGGCAGGTGCTGGGGGCTCGGGGAAGTTCGCGCCGGCTGCATCGGCCATGTAGGCCACACCACGGGCGATTTCGGTGTCGTTGAAGTCGCCCCCACCCTGCGGGGCCATGGCGCCCTTGCCCTGCAGTGCCGAGTGCACCAGGGCTTCGAAGCCAGTCTGGATGCGCGGGGCCCAGGTCGCGGTATCTCCCAGCTTGGGAGCACCGGCCGCGCCGGTGGCGTGGCAAGCTGCGCACTGGCCCTTGAACACTTCCTCGCCCGAGCGCAGAGGACGGTTGGCGTCGCGCACCTCGACAAATCCCACCTTCTGGATGCGGTGAGCCACGGCCAGCTCCGGGTTGGCAGCGCCGGATGCCGGCTTGTTGCCGGCCGTGACGTACAGCACCAGTCCGATGATGGCGAACACCGGCAGAACGAAGGCAAGAATGACGGTGGTCAGCAGCTGCTTGGGGCTTTTGATGGGCCCGGCGTGTCCTGCGTCGTGGATGTCGCTCATGGAGGGTCCTGGAAAATTTATGGTGTTGAGAGGGGCGTGGCAGACAGCTTTCCATTATAGGAGCCGGTCTCGCTCCAGCCACCCCCCAGCGCCCTGTACAGAAGAACCTGGTTTTGCAGTTGCTGCAGCTGCGTGAGCACCAGGGACTGCTGCGTGCCGAACAGCGAGCGCTGCGCGTCAAGCACGTCCAGATAGCTGGCTACGCCGTTGCGGTAGCGCAGGTCCGACAGTTCCAACCGCTTGGCATCCGCCGCCTCCTGGCCGCGCTGGGCATCGATTTGCTCTTGCAGCGTGGCGCGGCCGGCCAGGGCATCGGAGACTTCGCGGAATGCCGCCTGGATGGCTTTTTCATACTGCGCCACGGCGATCTCGCGGCCCGCGCGCGCGGCTTCCAGGCCGGCTTGGTTGCGCCCGGCGTCAAAAAGGGGAACAGCCAGCTGCGGTGCCAGGGAGAAGGCCCAGGAGCCGCCCTTGAACAGGTCGGATAGCTCAGGGCTCACGGTGCCCACCGTCGCCGTGAGCGAGATGCGCGGAAAGAAGGCCGCGCGGGCCGCACCGATGTTGGCATTGGCGCCAATCAGCAGATGCTCGGCCTGACGGATGTCAGGGCGGCGCTCCAGCAGATCCGAAGGCAGGCCGGCGCGCAGCGGCTGCATGGGCGCTGCGGTATACAGGCGGGACGACGGCAGGCTGGCGCGGATGTCGTCCGGCAGTGCCTGGCCGAGCAGCAGCACCAGCGCGTTCTCGTCCAGCATGCGCTGGCGCTGCTGCTGCGCATAGGTAGCGCGGGCGGCCTCTGCCAGGCTGGTGGCCTGCCGGTTGTCCAGCTCCGAACTCACGCCGTGCTCCAGCCGCAGCCGCGTCAGCTTGACGGATTCCTCGCGCGTGGCCAGGGTGCGGCGGGAGATGTCCAGCAGCTCCTCATCGGCCATCAGGTTCAGCCAGCCCGAGGCCACCGCGGCCACCAGGCTGATCTGCGCGGCCTTGCGCGCTTCATCGGTGGCCAGGTACTGGGCCAGCGCCTGCTCCTTCAGGGCAGCGACACGGCCGAAGAAGTCGATCTCCCAGGCGGTCACGCCCAGGCCGACCTGGAACAGGTTGCCGTACTGTCCCGTGGCCGTGCTGGGCTGGCGGGTGGCACTCGCCACGCCGGCAACGGACGGGAATTCAGCGGCGCGCTGGATCTGGAACTGCGCGCGTGCCTGCTCGACGTTGAGCATGGCCACGCGCAGGTCGCGGTTGTTGCCCAGGGCGATGCCGATGAGCCGCTGCAGGCGCTGGTCGGTGAAATAGTCCTTCCAGTCGATGTCGGCAGCGGCGTGCTCCTGGGCCGAAGCCGCGGCACTGTCGGCCAGCGCGTAGGCAGGGGCGACCGGTGTGGCGGGACGCTCGTAGGTGGGAATGAAGCTGCAGCCCGCCAGCACCAGGGCGGCGGTGAGCGGAGCCAGAGCACGCGCGCTGCGGCTGGCGGAGAGGGAGGTGTATGTGCGCATGATGAAGGACAGGTGTCGTGCTCAGGCTTCGTTGACGTGCTGCTGGGCCAGCTTGGCGTCATGCTCGCGCTGGCGCTCGCTGCCCTTGAAGAAGCTGCGCACCAGCACGAAGAACACCGGCACGAAGATCACGGCAAGCAAGGTGCCGGTGATCATTCCGCCGATCACGCCGGTACCGATGGCGCGCTGGCTGGCCGAGCTGGCGCCCGAGGCCATGAACAGCGGCACCACGCCCAGCGTGAAGGCCAGCGACGTCATGATGATGGGGCGAAAGCGCAGATGCGCCGCTTCCAGCGCCGCTTCGATCACGCCCTTGCCCTGGGCCTGCAGGTCCTTGGCGAATTCGATGATCAGGATGGCGTTCTTGGCCGACAGGCCGATGATGGTCACCAGGCCGATCTGGAAATACACGTCGTTGGACATGCCGCGCAGCAGCGTGGCCAGCAGCACGCCCAGCACGCCCAGCGGCACCACCAGCAGCACCGAAAACGGAATCGACCAGCTCTCGTACAGCGCCGCCAGGCACAGGAACACCGCCAGCAGCGAGAAGGCATACAGGATGGTGGCCTGCGCCCCGGCGAGCTTTTCCTCACGCGACTGGCCGGTCCACTCGAAGCCGAAGCCATCGGGCAGCTGCGCTGCCAGGCGCTCCATCTCCTGCATGGCCTCGCCCGTGCTGTGGCCCGGGGCGGCTCCGCCGGCGATCTTCATGGCCGGATAGCCGTTGTAGCGCACGGTCTGCATGGCGCCCGTGATCCAGCGCGTGCTGGCAAAAGTGGACAGCGGCACGACCTGGCCGCGGCTGTTGAGCACCGGCAGGTCCAGTACCTGCTCGGGCTGCATGCGGGCCCGCGCGTCGGCCTGCACGACCACCCGCTGCAGGCGTCCCTGGTTGGGAAAATCGTTGACATAGGCCGAGCCCAGTGCGGCGGACAGAGCGCTGCTGATGGTGTCGAAAGACACCCCCAGCGCGCTGGCCTTGTCGCGGTCAATGTCGATCTGCATCTGCGGCGCGTCTTCCATGCCGTCAGGGCGCACGCCCGCCAGCACCTGGCTCTGCGCCGCCATGCCCAGCAGCTGGTTGCGCGCCGCCACCAGGGCGTCGTGACCTTTGCTCCCCCGGTCCTGCAGGCGGAAGGTGAAGCCCGAGGCCGCGCCTAGTTCGGGGATAGGTGGCGGGCTGATGGTGAAGATGAAGGCATCGCGCAAACCGTAGAGGGCGCCGGTGGCGCGGGCTGACAGCGCTTCCGCCGAATGCTCGGCGCCGCGGCGCTCGCCCCAGTCCTTGAGCGTCACGAAAGCCAGGCCTGCGTTCTGCCCTTGGCCGGAGAAGGAAAAGCCGGCCACGGTCACGATGTTGGCCACCTCGGGCTGGGCCAGCATGAATTCCTCCACCTTGGCCATGGCGGCCTGGGTGCGTCCCAGCGCCGCGCCGGGCGGCAGCTGCACGTTGGTGATCACGAAGCCCTGGTCCTCATTGGGCAGGAAGGAGCTGGGCAGGCGGTTGTACACCAGGGCCACGGCGCCGATCAGCGCCGCGTAGATGATCATCATGCGACCGCCGCGGCGCACCAGGCGCGACAGGCCCGACTCGTAGCGGTGTGTGGTGCGCTTGAAGCCGCGATTGAACCAGCCGAAGAAACCCTTCTTCTCGTCATGCCCCTTCGCCAGGGGCTTGAGCAGGGTGCCGCACAGCGCCGGCGTGAGCGACAGTGCCAGGAAGGCCGAGAACGCGATGGACGTGGCCATGGTGACGGCGAACTGGCGGTAGATGTTGCCCGTGGAGCCGGCAAAGAAGGCCAGCGGCACGAACACCGAGATCAGCACCACCGTCACGCCGACGATGGCGCCCGAGATCTGGCCCATGGCCTTGCGCGTGGCGGCCAGCGGCGGCAAGCCTTCCTCGCTCATGATGCGTTCCACGTTCTCCACCACCACGATGGCGTCGTCCACCACGATGCCGATCACCAGCACCATGCCGAACATGGTCAGCACGTTGATGGAAAAGCCCAAGGCCAGCAGGGTGGCAAACGTGCCCAGCAGCGCCACGGGCACCACCAGGGTCGGGATGATGGTGTAGCGGAAGTTCTGCAGGAACAGGAACATCACCAGGAACACCAGCAGCACCGCCTCCAGCAGCGTTTCCACCACCTTTTCAATGGACACCGCGATGAAGGTGGAGGTGTCGTAGGGGATGGCGTACTTCACCCCCTGCGGGAAAAAGCGTTCCAGCTCGGCCAGGCGTGCCTTGACGGCCTTGGCCGTGGCCAGCGCATTGGCCGACGACGTCAGCTGCACGCCCATGCCTACTGCAGGGCTGCCGTTCAGACGCGCGCTGGTGCTGTAGTTCTGCGAGCCCAGCTCGATGGTTGCCACGTCGCGCAGGCGTACGGTAGAGCCGTCGGTGTTGGCGCGCAGCACCACGTTGCCGAACTCCTCGGGCGTGTTGAGCTGGCCCTTGACCACGATGGTGGCGGTCATGGTCTGGTCCGAGGTGCTGGGCAACTCGCCCAGGTTGCCGGCGGACACCTGCACGTTCTGCGCACGGATGGAAGCGCTCACCTGGTCCAGCGACAGGTTGAAGCCCTTGAGCTTGGCCGGGTCCACCCAGATGCGCATGGCGCGCTCGGCACCGAATTGCGTCACCCCCCCCACACCGGGCAGGCGCTGCAGCTCGGGCACCACGTTGCGCGCGGCGTAGTCATTCAGTGCATCAATGCTCACGTCCGGGCTCTCGGAGGTCAGCACCGAGAACATCAGGAAGTTCGAGCGCGACTTTTCCACGCGTACGCCCTGCTGCGTCACGGCCGCCGGCAGGCGCGGCGTGGCGCGGGCCAGGCGGTTTTGCACGTCCACCTGGGCCAGGTCGTCATTGGTGCCAGGCTCGAAGCTCAGCACGATGGAGCCGGTGCCGTTGGCCTGGCTGGTGGCCTCCACGTAGGCCAGGCCGGTGGCGCCGTTCATCTCGCGCTCGATGACGGACAGCACGCTGTCTTCCAGCGTCTGCGCCGTGGCGCCAGGGTAGGCCACCGAGATCTGGATGGTCGGCGGGGCCACCGCGGGGTACTGCGCGATCGGCAGCTGGGTGATGGCGACGGCGCCGAACACCATGATGAAGATGGCGATCACCCACGCAAAGATGGGGCGCTCGATAAAGAACTTGGCCATGTACCGCGCTCCTGATTCCTGGTGGTTTCTTGGTTGTTGTTATTGCTGGGCTGCGGATGCGGCGGCCTGGCTGGCAGCGGGAGCAGGTGCAGGGGCGGCCGAGGCACTGCCGGGCGCCTTCCACGGCACGGGCGTGACGACGACGGGCGAGCCCGGCTTGCCGCGGGGCAGCTTCTGGAAGCCGTCCACCATGACCTGATCGCCGGCCTTCAGGCCCTGCAGCACCACCCAGTCCGAGCCCTGCGCCGGGCCCAGCTTGACCGGCCGCGGCGCGACCTGGTTGCCCTCGCCCACCACCATGACCGTGTCGCCGCTGCCCGAACGGGTGACGGCCTGCTGCGGCAGCAGCACCCCGTTGCCCACCTGCGCCTGCTCCAGCCGCACGCGCACGTACAGGCCGGGCAGCAGCGAGCGCTCGGCGTTGGGCACTTCGGCGCGCAGCGTGACCTGGCCGCTGGTCGGGTCCACCGACAGGTCGGTGAACAGCAGCCGGCCCGGGTGCTGGTACACGCTGCCGTCTTCCAGCACCACGCTCACCTCGACACTGGATTTATCCGCCTGCTTGTACTGGCCACTGGCCAGGGACGCGCGCAGCTTCAGGGCGTCGGCGGCAGACTGGGTGAAGTTGATGTAGAGCGGGTCGACCTGCTGGATGACGGCCAGCTCGGTGGCGGCGCCTTGCCCCACCAGCGCGCCCTCGGTCACCAGCGCCCTCCCGATGCGCCCGGAGATCGGCGCCGTGATGGTGGCATAGCCCAGGTTGATGCTGGCGGAGGTCGCCGCAGCCTTGGCCGCTGCGACATTGGCCTCGGCCGTCTTTTGCGCAGCCACGGCGTTGTCGTACTCCTGGCGGCTGATGGCGTTCACCTCCACCAGGGGCTTGTAGCGCTCGGCCAGCGCCTTGCTTTGCGCCAGCGAAGCCTGGGCCTGGGCCACGCCGGCCTGGGCCTGGGCCAGGCTGGCCTCGTAGGGTGCGCTATCGATCAGGAACAGCTTCTGGCCGGTCTTGACCTCGCTGCCCTCGGTGAACAGGCGCTTTTGCACGATGCCGGCGGCGCGGGCGCGCACCTGCGCCACGCGCGACGCTTCCAGGCGCCCCGGCAGCTCGGTCACCAGGCCAATGTTGCCCGGCTGTACGGTCACCACGCCCACCTGGGGCGGAGGCGGGGTGGCGCCGGCAGCCGCCTGGGAGGCGTCGCCCCCCTTCTTGCCGCAGCCGCTCAGGGCAAGGGCGCCGACGAGTGCAAGAGACAAAAGGGTCAGGGGCTTGCGGGCGGCGCGAGCGGTCGCGTGGTTCTGGCGTGGCATGGAGGTCCTTTGGAGGGCGTGATGCTTTTGATGACGGGCAGGCTGCTGGCAAAACCGCAGATGCTGACACCCGTCAATGACAACTTTGCAAGGTGGGCGATTGTACATACATTCGCGAATGTATAATCAGCGCTGATTTTGGAGGGCAACATCCATGGCACGACGCACCAAGGACGATGCGGATGCCACGCGCAGCAGCCTGCTGGATGCGGCCGAGCGCGTGTTCTATGACAAGGGCGTGGCCCGGGCCTCGCTGGGCGATATCGCGCAGGCCGCAGGCGCCACGCGGGGAGCTATCTACTGGCACTTCAAGGACAAGGCACATCTCTTCAACGCCATGATGGACCGCGTCACCCTGCCGCTGGAATCGGCCTGCAACGCCGGCGACGCGGCCTGCTCCGCAGCAGCGCCGCTGCAGCGGCTGCGCGCCCTGGTGGACCACCTGCTGGGCAGCATCGAAAACGACGAGCATACGCGCCGGGTGTTTGAGATTGCCATGTACCGTGTGGAATACGTGAGCGAGCTCAGCGGCGTGCGCGAGCGCCATCTGGCCTCGCAGGCGCGCTTTCACGCCATGCTGGCACGCGACCTGGGCGAGGCGGCCGAGCAGCAGCGCGTCACGCTGCCGCTGGAGCTGTCTGCCGCAGCAACCGGGCTGTGGGCCCTGTTTGACGGCCTGTTGCAGACCTGGGTGCTCAACGGCGCGCCCTTTGCGCTACGCGCCACGGGCCGGCAGGTGGTGGACGTGTACCTGCACGGCCTGGGCTTTGCCACCTGACGGGCATGCGATAATGCGCGGCTTGGCTGGCGCACCGCGCCCGCCAGTGCCTTTTCAAAGCGGCTGTAGCTCAGTGGATAGAGTATTGGCCTCCGAAGCCAAGGGTCGTGGGTTCGATCCCCGCCAGCCGCGCCACTTTCTCCCCCCCGTGCCTTCCCGTCATGCCCATGCACTACAGTGCATCGCATGACTGTTTTCACACGCAGCGTTGCGCTCTCCGGGGCATCCAATTTTCGTGATCTTGGCGGCTATGCGGCGCAGGGCGGGCGCCTGGTGCGCTGGCGGCGGCTGTTTCGCTCCGACCACCTGGCCGCTTTGACGGCGCAGGACGCGCAGGCATTGGCCGCTTTGGGCCTGGCCCGTGCGGTGGACCTGCGCGGACAGCTGGAAAGCGCCGCCCAGTCCTACTCGCTGGCCGCCGTGCACTACCACGCGCTGCCGATCGAGCCCACGGTGGTGCAGCGCGCCAAGGAAATGGCGCAGGCCGGCCAGCAGATGACCGCGCCGGTGGCCCGCCATCTGATGGAGGACACCTACCGCGCCTTCGTCTCCGACAACACCCCGCAGTTCGCCGCGCTGTTCGCGCATCTGCTGGAAGAAGACACGCCGCTGGTCTTTCACTGCACCGCCGGCAAGGACCGCACCGGCTTTGCTGCCGCGCTGATCCTGCGCACGCTGGGCGTGCCCGAAGACGTGGTGATGCAGGACTACCTGCTCACCAACGGTCTGTACCGCCGCCCGCAGGCGGTGCAGGGCTCGGCGCCGCAGGAGGTGCTGGACGTCATCTGGCAGGTGCAGGCCGGCTTTCTGCAGGCCGCTTTCGACGCCGTGGAGCGCGACCACGGCAGCCTGGCGCGCTACCTGACGCAGCAGCTGCGGCTGGACGATGCCGCGCGCGAGCGGCTGGCGCAGCTGTACCTGCAGCCGCCGGCGGGCGCGTAGCGCGGCGCGCACCGCATGGGCGCAAAAAAAGCAGCCGAGGCTGCTTTTTTCGTGTTGTGCCGCTGCCGCTCAGGCCGTGGCGTCCTTGAGCTTCTTGAGGGCGCGGGTCTTGATCTTGACCGAGGCCGGCTTGGCGGCGAACCAGCGCTCCTCGCCCGTGAACGGGTCCTTGGCCAGGCGCTTCTTGCGCGCCTCGACCTGGTGCAGGTTGATCTTGAGCAGGCCGGGCAGGGTGAACTCGCCCGAGCCCTTCTTGTGCACGGAAGCCAGGATGGCGCCTTCCAGCGCCGCGAGCACGGCCTTTACGTTCTTGGACTCCACGCCCGACTGCTCGGACAAGTGGGCGACCAGCGTGGTCTTGTTGAAGACGTCCTTGACCGGCTTGAGGGCGGCAGGCGCCTTCTTGGCGGGCACGGCCTTTGCAGGAGCTGCGGACTTGGCCGAAGCAGTCTTCTTGGCCGGCGCGGCGGTGGTTTTCTTTGCAGTTGCCATGATGTGGTTGATTGCTTGTCTGAAGTTGCTGTACAGGCCCAGCCCGTGCTGGTGAGCGGATTCTAGGGCGCTATCCCGGGCGTGGCGCAGCCGCAGCCGCTTGCGTGCGTCAGAAAACCACGCATTCGCACTGCTGCAGCACTGCGGCGGCGCAGTTGGAGGGTGCGCGCATCGGCGCTAAGCTGGCGGCGCCAGCGCATCGCGCAGGGCACCGCCAACCAAGGAGCAACGGCCATGAGCGACAACTCTCCCTTCGGCTTCGCACGCTTCGTGCCGGGGTTCGACTTTTTGCAAAGCCTTGCCAAGGGCGCCGCTGGCGGTATGCCGGGCCTGCCCGGCTGGGTGGCCCCTACGGCCAGCGTCCAGGAGCTGGACAGGCGCATCCAGGAGCTCAAGGCGGTGCAGTTCTGGCTGGAGCAAAACGCCCGCGCCCTCACCGCCACGGTGCAGGCGCTGGAGGTGCAGAAGATGACCCTGGCCACGCTGGCCGGCATGAACGTGGCCGTGGGCGACGTGGCCGCGGCTTTGGGTGGCATGGGTGCGGCAGCTGCGTCGCCCGCACCCGCCCCGGCAGCGCCGCCACGGCCCGCGCCGCAGCCGCAGCCAGCGCCGCAAGGCAGCAGCGAGCCTGCCGGCGCCGCGCCGGGCGCTGCCGACCCGCTGCAGTGGTGGGGCGCGCTCACCCACCAGTTCCAGCAGATCGCCGCCCACGCCATGCAGGACGCGGCCACGCAGCAGGCCGCGTTCGACGCCACGCGCGACATGGCCGGCGGTGCGTTCAAGACCGCCAGCGACATGGCCACGCAGTGGGCGCAGGCCGCCGGCGGCGATGCCGCGGCGCCCGCCAGCCCCGGCGCCGGGCGCGCCGCCACCGCCACCGCGGCTGAGCCGGCGGCAGGCAAGAAGGCGGCTGCCAAGAAATCTGCTAAAAAACAGCTCTAACGCCCGCCAGTCAAGCGCCAGCAGCTATCAAAAATGAGTGACTGCGGGCGCTGTGGCAGACGCTTCAGGCCGGCAGCTGCGCCGGCTGCACACCGGCGCCTGCGCCCTGCGGGCCGCAGAAGGCGAAGTCCAGCTCCGGTGCCAGGCCGCTGACGATGCGCGCGATGGAGCGGCCCGAGCCGCAGGCGTGCGTCCAGCCCAGCGTGCCGTGGCCGGTGTTCAAGAACAGGTTGGGCACGCGCGTGCTGCCGATCAGCGGCACGTTGCTGGGCGTGGCCGGGCGCAGGCCCGACCAGTACTGCGCTGCGGCGGTGTCGGCGGCGCCGGGAAAGAGCTCCTCCACGCGCCGCACGATGGCCGCGCAGCGCACCTCGCTCAAGGCGCGCGAATAGCCGTTCAGCTCCGCAGTGCCGGCCACGCGCAGCACGTCGCGCGCCGCGCGCCCGCCCTGGGCGGCGCTGGTGTAGCGCGAGAAGACCAGCTTGAATTCGTCGTCCGTCAGGCTGGTTTGGTAGGCCAGGGCGGCGTCGCGCACGGGCAGCGTGACCGAGTAGCCCTTGGCCGGGTAGATGGGCAGCGAGATGCCCAGCGGCTGCACCAGCAGCGGGCTGTGCGCGCCCAGGGCCAGCACATAGGCGTCGGCCTGCAGTCGCTCGTAGCGGCCTTCTTCGTTGGTGATCTCCACGTGGTCGATGCGTCCGCCTGCCTCGCGCAGGGCGGTGATGTGGCAGCCCATGCGCCAGCGCGCTCCGGCGGCCTCGGCCGCGCGGGCCAGCTCGCGCGTGAACAGGTGCGCGTCGCCCGATTCGTCCTCGGCCGTGAAGGTGGCGCCGGCCAGGCGATCGCGCATGGCGGCCAGGGCCGGCTCGATGCGGATGGCTTCCTCGGCGCTGACCACCTGGCGCTCGCAGCCCAGGGCGCGCATCTGCTCGGCGGGCGCAAGCGCGCCGTCGAACTCGCGCGCGCTGGTGTAGAAGTGCAGGATGCCCTGGGTGCGCTGGTCGTACTGCAGGCCCAGGTGCTCGCGCAGCTCGCGCAGCACATCGCGGCTGTAGGTGCCCAGCTGCACGATCTGGTGGATGTTGTGGCGTGTGCGCGCCGGCGTGCATTCGCGCAGGAACTGCAGGCCCCACAGCCACTGGCGCATGTCCGCGCGCAGGCGAAACAAGAGCGGCGCATCCTCCTTGCCAAGCCACGACAGCACCTTCAGCGGCGCGCTCGGGTTGGCCCACGGCTCGGCGTGGCTGACGGAGATCTGCCCGCCGTTGGCCAGGCTGGTCTCGGCGCCGGGCACGGCCTGGCGGTCGATGACCGTGACCTCGTGGCCGAGCTGCTGCAGGAAGTACGCGGAGGTGGTGCCGATGACGCCGGCACCCAGGACGATCACTCGCATGGTCTTACAAGCCTTTTTCAAGGTTTGCGCAGACTGGGCGCGCGCTGGCAGCTATTCAATTGATAGCAAAAGGGCGGCGCCATGGTCTGGCTGCCGCTCCCCCTGTCCTTGTGACCTGAGAGATTCGCCTGTGCGCTGGGTGCGCTGCGGGCTTGCTCCTTCGGTGCGCCCTGCGTTGCGCGGGCGGCTCTCCAGACGGCTATTGCTGTGTGTGCAGTACGGTACCTGAGCGTGTATGGGAGTTTGCGCCTTCGGTGCAGCAGCCGTGACCGGCCGCTGGCTCTCCTGCAGCGCGCATGGTAGCAGGGCGTGCCATCAATGGCGGCGCGGGTCGTTGGGACGGCGGTCGTAGCGGTTGGGCACGCCGTCGCGGTCGCGGTCCCAGCCGCCCTGGTTGAACTGCCATTGGCCATGGCGCTGCTCCCAGCGTGGCTGGCGATAGTGCTGGCCATGGCGCACGCGCACCCACGTGCCGGGTACCCACTGGTAGCGGTGGCCGCGCCATTCCCAGTGGCCCTGCGACCAGGCCATGCCGCGGCGCGGAGCCGGCACGCGCTCGTAGCGCGGCGGGGGCGGGGCGGTCTGCACCACATAGGCCGGCTGCGCGGCGTGCGGCCCGGTCTGGATGACGACGGTGGCGCTGGGCGCGGCCTGCGCGGCGCCGCTGGCTCCCAGGCCCAGGGCCAGGACGGTGGCTGCGGCGGCGAGGGTGGAGGTGATGCGGTTCATAGTGATCTCCCTGGTTGGATTCGGTGACCCGATGCCAGCCATGGTCCCGCGCCTGCGTGAACGCTGGCCTGCGCCTCGGTAGCGTGGGCGCAAATGTTTGTGAGCAAACGTCACAAACGGAGTGAGCCTGCTGTGAAAGATAGAGGTCAAATAGCCCCCCAGCCCTTGCTGGACAAGCGCTGGCAGCTCTCTTTTTTGATAGATGCTTGGCTTACGCCTGCCGGCTCGGCGGGCGCTGCGGCGCGGGCGCCACGCGGCGCATGGCGGTGAAGGCCTCGAACTCCCAGCCGCGCAGCGCCATCAGCAGCGTGCAGCCCTCGCGCTCGGCCTCGGGCAGGCGCTGGTCGGCCAGGTGCTGCTGGGCAAAGTCCTGTGCCACGCGCTGCATGCGCTCGGTGAAGGCCGCCACCTGGCTGCGCGCGATGCTGCCGTGCACCAGCAGCACGCCTTCGCCCGGGCCGTCGAAGGCGCCGCCGAAGTAGTCCAGCAGCGCGTGCTCGCGGAAATACTCCATCACCGGGCCGCGCGGACGCCAGCGGAAGGTCTTGGCGAGCTTCAGGCGGTAGCGGTTGCCCGGGCGCAGCTCGATGATGCCGATGCGGTCCAGCTGCGCCAAGTATTTCACGCCCTCAGCCTCGGTGAGGCGGTAGGTGGTCAGCACCTGGGCCAGCGTCCACTGGCTGAGCATGGAAATCGCCATCAAGAGCAGCTTCTTGTCGGCCACCACGGCGCGCTCCTGCTCCTGCGTCAGCTCGTGCAGCAGGGGCTGGCTGTCGGCCACGCGCCGCGCCAGGTCGGCGAAGTCGAGCCTCAAGGCGCGGCAGATGGCGTCCACGCGCGACAGCGGCATCTCGCCGCGCGCCAGCATGCGCTTGACGCTGGACTCGGCCATGCCCAGCGCGCGGCCCAGGTCGGCGTAGGTCATGCGGGCGGCCTTCAGCTCTGCTTTCAGGGCGGCGACCAGGTCGGTGGTGGTGCTCATGGCAAAAGTATCCCACCGCGATACCACCAGTGGCCTGGCGCGTGGGCCGGGCGCAAAGAGTCATCGGCGGCGCCGGCTTTGTTTGCACAATGCGCCACCTTCCTTCAGGCCCTCTTGCCATGACCGAGCACTCCGCGCAGTCCCATCCCAACCAGTTCGCGCTGCTGGCCCAGCGGCGCTTTGCACCGTTCTTCTGGACGCAGTTCGCCGGCGCGGCGAATGACAACCTGTTCAAGTTCGCCTTCACCGTCATGGTGACCTACCAGCTGCAGGTGGCGTGGCTGCCGCCCTCGCTGGCGGGCCTGGTCATCGGCGCGCTGTTCATCCTGCCGTTCCTGCTGTTTTCGGCCACGGCCGGGCAGCTCACGGACAAGCTGGAGAAGACGCGCATCATCCGCTTCGTCAAGAACCTGGAGATCGCCATCATGCTGGTGGCCGCTGCCGGCTTTGTCGCAGGCAGCGCGGCCGTGCTGCTGGCCTGCGTGTTCCTGATGGGGCTGCACTCCACGCTGTTCGGGCCGGTGAAGTTCGCCTACCTGCCGCAGGCCTTGAACGAGCGCGAGCTGACGGGCGGCAACGGCATGGTGGAGATGGGCACATTCGTTGCCATCTTGCTGGGTAACGTGGCCGGCGGGCTGCTGGTGGCGCTGCCCCAGGTGGGCCACACCAGCGTGGCCGTGGCCTGCGTGCTGCTGGCGCTTGTCGGGCGCGCGGTGGCGCAGGTCATTCCTGCCGCCCCCGCCACCGATCCGGGCCTGGTCATCAACTGGAACCCGGTCAGCGAAACCTGGCGCAACCTGCAACTGGCGCGAAGCAACCTGGTGGTGTTCCGCTCGCTGCTGGGCATCTCGTGGATGTGGTTCTTCGGCGCGGTGTTCCTGTCGCAGTTCCCCAGCTTTGCCAAGGAGGTGCTGCACGGCAACGAGCAGGTGGCGTCGCTCTTGCTGGTGGTGTTTTCCGTCGGCATCGGCACGGGCTCGCTGCTGTGCGAGGTGCTCTCGCGCCGGCATGTGGAGATCGGCCTGGTGCCGCTGGGTGCCATCGGCATGAGCGTCTTCGCCATCGACCTGTACTTCGCCTCGCGCGGCGCGGCGGCGCCCGCCGGCGGCCAGGTCATGGGGCTGGCGGCCTTCCTGGCCGACCCGGGGCACTGGCGCGTGATGGCCGACCTGGCCGGCTTGAGCCTGTTCGCTGGCCTGTACAGCGTGCCCATGTACGCACTGATCCAGCTGCGCAGCCAGCCCACGCACCGCGCGCGCATCATCGCCGCCAACAACATCCTGAACGCCCTGTTCATGATCGCCAGCGCCGTACTGGCCGGTGCGCTCTTGTCGGCCGGCTTCACCGTGCCGCAGATCTTTCTGTTCACGGGCATCGCCAACGCCGTGGTGGCGTTCTACATCTTTCTGCTGGTGCCCGAATACCTGCTGCGCTTCGTCGCCTGGGTGCTGTCGCGCCTGGTGTACCGCTTCCAGGTGCGCGGCGACGAGCACATCCCCACCACGGGCGCCGCCATCCTGGCGTGCAACCACGTGAGCTTCGTCGATGCCGTGCTGCTGATGGCCGCCAGCCCCCGGCCCATCTACTTCGTCATGGACCACCGCATCTTTCGCGTGCCGCTGCTGGGCGGGCTGTTTCGCCTGGCCAAGGCGATTCCCATCGCGCCGCAAAAGGACGACCCCGCCACCTACGAAGCGGCCTTCGAGCGCGCCGCGCAGGTGCTGCGGGAGGGCGACCTGCTGGCCATCTTCCCCGAAGGCGGCATCACCCGCGACGGGCAGCTGCAGCCTTTCAAGGGCGGCATCATGAAGATCATCGAGCGTGCCCGCGCGGGGGGCCTGGAGGTGCCCGTCGTGCCCATGGCGCTTACGCACCTGTGGGGCTCGTACTTCAGCCGCATCGAAAGCGGCGGGGCGATGGTGCGGCCCTTCCGGCGCGGCATGTTCAACCGCGTGGGCTTGAACGTGGGCGCGCAGGTGCCGGCGCGCCAGGTGCAGCCGGAGCCCCTGCGCGAGCGCGTGGCGGCGCTGCTGGCGCGGGGGTGAGAGGCAAAGAAGTAGCTGCTGGTGATACCTGAAGCACGCGAGGGAGCCACTTCGGGTATCAAAGCGAGACTTTTCTCGCTGCCGCGCCGACCATTCGCTTCGTCACCCACTTCTTCGACGAGAGCGCCATGCACACCTCTTCCTCTTCCTCCCCGTCCCGTCCGGCCCAGCGCGACACCCGCGCCTGGCAGCTCCAGGTCTGGGCCTCGTTCGCCATCGCCCTGCTGCTGTGCGCCACGGGCCTGGCTTGGCTGCCGGGCGAACCACTGGCGCGGGCCTTCATGTTCATGGGCTATGTGTTTTGCCTGTCCACGGCGTTCGCGCTGGCCAAGTTCGTGCGCGACAGCGAGGGCGGCGCCAGCCCCGCCGGGCGTGACGTGCCGCTGTGGAGGCTGGTGGTCTGGGGCGGCTTTGCCACCGCCATGGCCCTGACCGGCTGGGGCCTGTGGGACATGCCGTTGAACCCGACCTACAAGGCCTTCCTGGGCGTGAGCTGGCTGTACCTCATCACCTGCGCGTTCACGCTGGCCAAGATGCTGCGCGACCGGCACGAGGCCGACCTGCTGGACGCGCGCCTGCAACGCAGCCGCGACGCTGCGCAATGACTCTCTTTCACCCTGCCAATCCACCCCCGGAGACGACCGTGCCGATAGCTTCCTTCCTTCTTCCTTCGCCCCGCTTTGGCCTGCGCTGCGCTGGCCTGCTGCTCGCCCTGGGGCTGAGCTGCGCCCTGCCGGCGCGGGCGCAAAGCGAGGCCTCGGCGGCGCTGTCGCTCATGCCGTTGGCCTCCGTGGTGGTGGCTTCGGGCGCCGCATCCGCCGCGGCCGGCGCATCCGGCGCCGCGGTGGCGCTGCCCGTGGCGCTGTCGGCCGGCGGGGCGCTGCTCACCGTGCGCGCCGTGCAGGCATCCGCGCAGGGCACGGTGTATGTGCTGGAGCGCGCCTCGGACGGCGCGCAGGCCAGCATCGCGCTGGCCAGCGGCGCGGCAGCCAGCGCTGCCATCGGCGTGGGCACGGTGCTCACGTGCAGCGTGATCGCCAGCGGCGTCCTCCTGTTGGCCGCCGGCGAGGTGCTGGCCTTCGTGCCCAACGCGCTGGGGCAGGCGCTGCTCTACAACGAGAGGCTGTGATGCGGCTGCACCCGACCGTCCCCCTGGCACTGGCGGCCACGCTCGCCCTCGCCGCGCTGCCCGCCCACGCCGGCCGCAGCTGCGACGCCCGCCCGCCGGATGCGCGCACCATCACCCGCGCCATGCAGCTGGCCCGGCAGACCGCCGAGCAGCTGGACGCCAGCGGCGCGCAGGTGGTGCTGCTGGCGCGCGCCGGGCAGGACCTGACCCGCTACGGCCTGCACTGGTCGCACATGGCCTGGGCCTGGCGCACGCCAGAGGGCCGCTGGCGCGTGACGCACAAGCTCAACGACTGCGGCACGGCGCGCGCCCACCTGTGGCGCCAGGGCCTGGGCGAGTTCTTCATGGACGACCTGTGGCGCTACGAGGCCGTGTGGGCCGTGCCCGCGCCGGCGGTGCAGGCACAGCTGGCGGCCCTGCTGGCCGACGCGGCGCGCAGCACGGCGCTGCAGCACCAGCCCTACAGCATGGTCAGCTACGCCTGGGGCACGCGCTACCAGCAGTCCAACCAGTGGGCCATCGAGACGCTGGCCGCCGCCATGCAGCCCGAGCAGGTGCGCACGCGCGGCCAGGCCCAGCAGTGGCTGCGCGCGCAGGGCTACGTGCCCACGGCCCTGGCGCTCGGCCCGCTCACGCGGCTGGGCGCCCGCGTCGCCAGCGCCAACGTGGCCTTCGACGACCACCCCACCGCGCAGCGCATGGCCGGGCACATCGAGACAGTGACCGTGGACTCGGTGCTCGCCTGGCTGGTCCGCGCGCAACTGGCGCAGCCGCCGCGCACGCTGGTGCTGACGGAGGTGGGTTCATCATGAAAAACCGCTCCAGCGCAGGTGCAGCAAGCGCCAGCAGCTATTATTTGAGTAGCAACTACAACCCGGGAGAAACGCCATGAGCAAGGCCCTGCGTCTGTCCGAGAAATGGTTCCGCCGCGGCCTGTGGCTGGTGGCCTTCGTGTTCGCCAGCTTCCTGATCGGCCTGGGCGGCACCCTGGTGGGCGACCTGCCCAAGGTGGAACAGCCCCTGGTGCTGGACGACTTCCTCGACCTGGCCCAGGTGCAGCCGCTGCGCGACCAGGCCCATGCCGCCCGCGAGCACTCCACCCAGGCGCAGGCGGCACTGGAGCAGGCGCAGCTGCAGCAGTCCAAGGCCGCCAGCGCCACCCGCGCCGAGCGCGAGACGTTCGACAACTGGCTGGCCACGCGCAGCGTGACGCAGCGCGCCGAGCACGACCCCGAGGTGCTGGCGCGCACCCGCCAGCTCGACGCCCTGCGCGCGCAGCAGCAGCGCGCCCAGCAGGCCGTGCAGGCGCAGCAGCAGGCGCTGCTGGACGCGCGCCAGAGCGCCCAGGCGGCGCAGGCACGCCTTGCCCAGCTGGAGCAGGACGGCCACCAGCGGCTGGCCGCCGAGCAGCGGCGGGTGGAGCTGCGCGTCTTTCTGTACCGCCTGGCGCTGACCCTGCCGCTGTTGGTGCTGGCCGGCTGGCTGTTCGCCAAGAAGCGCCAGAGCACCTGGTGGCCCTTCGTGTGGGGGTTCATCTACTTCGCGCTGTTCGCCTTCTTCGTCGAACTGGTGCCCTACCTGCCCAGCTACGGCGGCTACGTGCGCTATGTGGTGGGCATCCTCATCACCGCCCTGGTGGGGCGCTGGGCCATCGTCGCGTTGAACCGCTACCTGGAGCGCCAGCGCCAGGCCGAAGCCCTGCCCGACGAGCAGCGCCGCCAGGAGCTGGGCTACGACGTGGCCCTGGCCCGCCTGGGCAAGGGCGTGTGCCCGGGCTGTGAGCGGACGGTGGACCTGAAGAACGAGGCCATCGACTTCTGCCCGCACTGCGGCATCGGCCTGTTCGACCGCTGCGGCGCCTGCGGCACCCGCAAGGGCGCTTTTGCCCGCTTTTGCCACGCCTGCGGCACGCCGGCAGGCGCCACGCCCGTGCCGCCCGCCCAGGCGCGCACGGCCGCAACGCCCGTCGCGCCGGCCGGGCCCGCCGCCACCGCCTGAGGCTGCCCGCGTCAACCGATTCGCGCCGCCGCCCCTTATGGGAGAGCGCCGGCGCCGCCGGACGTGCTCCGCAGGAACAACGCATGACCCCCACCTTCCTCCGTCCGGGCCGCCGCGCCCTGCTGCTGGCCACAGTCATGCTAGCCGCCAGCGCCTGGGCCGCGCCCGACGATGGCCCCTGGCACGGGCGGGACGAGGGCGGCCGGCCTGAGTGGCAGCGGCGCGAAGAGCAGCGCCAGCGCCAGCAGGCCCACTGGGAGCGCGAGCAGGAAGGGCAGCGCCAGCAGCAGGAAGAGCTGCGCCGCCGCGCCGAAACCCAGCGCCGCCGCGACGAGGCCTGGCAGCGCCAGCAGGAAGAGGCCTTGCGCCACCGCGCCGAGGACCAGCGCCGCCGTGACGAAGCCTGGCAGCGCCGCCAGGAGGACGAGCAGCGCTGGCGCGAGGCGCAGCAGCGGCAGCGCCACGGCTACCAGCCCTATCCCATGCCGCCGCAGGGCCTTGCCTACCCGGGCGGCGACTACCGCTGGGAGCGCGGCCAGCGCTACCACGGCCCGCGCCAGGTCGTGCATGACTGGCGCCACCAGCGGCTGCGCCCACCGCCGGCGGGCTACCAGTGGGTGCGCGCCGAGAGCGGCTACCTGCTGCTGGCCGTGCCCACCGGGCTGATCCTGGAGTTCGTGGCGCGCTGAGGGCGCGCCGGCTCAGCCCATCAGCACCGGCCCGCCCTTGGTCAGGGCGCGCTGCCAGGCAGGGCGCGCGTGCATGCGCTGCTGCAAGGCCAGCAGATGCGTCTGCGGCGCGCCGCCGGTGCTGCGCGACAGCAGCGCCTCCACGGCAAAGCTCATCTGGAAGTCGGCGATCGACAGCTGCTCGCCGGCGAACCAGGTGTGCTGCGCCAGGTGCTGCTCCAAAAACGCCGTGGCCGTGGCCAGGTTGGGATCGATCAGCTTTTGCTGCGCCCCGGCGCACAGGGCACGCGCGATCGGCCGCGCAAAGAACGGCATGGGCTGGCGCGGCAGCGTCTGGAAGACCAGCTTCATGACCAGCCAGTTCATCAGCGAGCCCTCGGCGTAGTGCATGAAGAAGCGGCAGTGCCGGTGCTCGGGCGTGCCCGGCTTCGGGCACAGCTGCGCCAGGTCGCCGCCGGCCTGGCCGCCGTAGCGCTCGGCCAGGTATTCGATGATGGCGCCCGACTCGGCGATGGTCTCTCCGCCGTCGGTGATGACGGGCGACTTGCCCAGCGGGTGCACCTGCTTCAGCTCGGGCGGCGCTAATTTTGTGCGCTCATCGCGCGCGTAGCGCTTGACCTCATAGGGCACGCCCAGCTCTTCGAGCAGCCACAGGATGCGCTGCGAGCGCGAGGTTTCGAGGTGGTGGACGGTCAGCATGGGCGGCTTTTGTGGTGAAAGCCGCGGTTATACGCCGCGCGCCCGGTCCGCCTTGAACTGTGCGCGCAGCTGCGCGAAGGCGCCTGCGTCCAGCGCGTTGCGGATGTCTTGCATGAGCTGAAGGTAGTAGTGCAGGTTGTGGATGGTGGTCAGCATGGGCCCCAGCATCTCGCCGCAGCGGTCCAGGTGGTGCAGGTAGGCGCGCGAAAAGCCCCCCCGCCCGCCGTCGTCCCAGCTCACGCCGGCGGTGCCCGCGCAGGCGTGGCAGGTGCAGCTGGTGTCCAGCGGGCGGTGGTCGTCCTTGTGCCGGGCGTTCCTGATTTTCAGGTCGCCGTAGCGGGTGAAGAGGGTGCCGTTGCGTGCATTGCGCGTGGGCATGACGCAGTCGAACATGTCCACGCCCTGGGCCACGCCTTCGACCAGGTCCTCGGGCGTGCCTACGCCCATCAGGTAGCGGGGCTTGTGCGCCGGCAGGCGGTGCGGGGTGTGCGCCATGATGCGCAGCATCTCGTCCTTGGGCTCGCCCACGCTCACACCGCCGACGGCGTAGCCGGGGAAGTCCATCTCCACCAGGGCGTCCAGCGACTCCTGGCGCAGGTGTTCGAACATGCCGCCCTGCACGATGCCAAACAGCGCGTTGGGGTTGGCAAGGCGCTCGAACTCGGCCTTGGAGCGCAGGGCCCAGCGGCGGCTCATCTCCATGCTCTTGCGCGCTTCCGACTCGGTCGTCAGCTGGCCGTTGCTCTCGTACGGCGTGCACTCATCGAGCTGCATGACGATGTCGGAGTTCAGCACCGTCTGGATCTGCATGCTGACCTCGGGCGACATGAACAATTTGTCGCCATTGACCGGGCTCTGGAAATGCACGCCTTCCTCGGTGATCTTGCGCATGGCCCCCAGCGACCAGACCTGAAAGCCGCCCGAGTCCGTCAGGATCGGCTTGTCCCACTGCTCGAAGGCGTGCAGGCCGCCGAAGCCCTGCACCACGTCCAGCCCAGGGCGCATCCACAGGTGGAAGGTGTTGCCCAGAATGATCTGTGCGCCCATCTCGGTGAGGCTGCGCGGCATGACGCCCTTGACGGTGCCATAGGTGCCCACGGGCATGAAGATGGGGGTCTGCACCACGCCGTGGTTCAGCGTCAGGGCGCCGCGCCGGGCGTGGCTTGCGGGGTCGGTGGCGAGCAGGTCGAATTGCAGCATAGGGGCGCGATTGTCCCAGAGCGGGGCGCCCTACACTGGCCGCACCACAGGCAACCCCAAGGAGAAAACGAATGCTCAGAATCATGATCGCCGTCGATGGCTCGGCCCTGGCGCTGGACGCCGTGCACCACGCGCTGGAGCTGGTGCGCCGCGGTGGCCTGCGCGCCCTGCTGGTGCTGGGCCACGTGCAGGAAGAGGCCACGCTGCTGGAGCTGGCCACCCAGGGTGCCGACGCGGTGGCCACCGCCAGCGTCGAGGCCGGCCAGCACCTGCTGGCGGGTGCCGTGGCGCTGGTGCAGGCTGCGGGCGTGCCGTACGAGACCGAGCTGGGCCTGGGCCCTGTGGCCGCCACGCTGGTGGACATGGTCGAGCGCTGCGGCTGCGATGCGCTCATCGTGGGGGCGCGCGGCCTGGGCGGCCTGCGCGGCGCGCTGCTGGGCTCGGTATCGCAGCAGTTGGTGCAGCTGAGCCCGGTGCCGGTCACGGTGGTCAAGCACGCCGAGGCCGACGCCGCCGAGCTGAATGCGCAGGACGCGGCCGGCCAACCCTGAGCCGCCACCCGCACCATGAAAAAACGCCGGGCTTGCCCGGCGTTTGCTATTGTTTCAGGAGCTGCTGGCGCTTATCTGGTGGGTGCTCAGGCCGCTTTTCGCCATGAAGAGCTCGGATCGCTCGTGCGCTGCAGCTTGCCGTGGGGCAGGCTGGCCAGGCGCGAGAACATGCGCCGGCAGTAGCCGCTGATCCACAGGCAGTTGTTCAGCTCGTCCACCGGCAGCGGGCCGGAGACGACGACCAGGTCGTTGGCGTCTTGCAGCATGCCGGCGGCGCGCAGGCGCCGGCGCGTGTGGGTGGCCCAGGACTGGATGCGCGCCGGACTGCCGTGCTGGTGCACGTGGCCGGTGTGGCGGTCGAAGGCGATGGCCACGTTGTCGGTCTTGAGCTTGAAGCGGCGCTCTCCCGTGACGGCGCTGGGCGTGTCGCGCAGGTCGTACAGGTAGTAGCTGCCGGCCTTCAGCTGGTATTGCATCTGCATGGTCGATCTCCTCCGGGGACCGATTGTGCGAAGGCCGGCGCGCCGCCAAAGCGCCAAATACCGCGGTGTTAGCCAGCCAGTTGCACGCACCAGGGCGGTGCTATCGGTTCACGGAGGGCGATTGTGTAAGCACCCCCCGGGGTGGGCAACCCACAGGTGGTGCCAAGGCGTAACAGGGTGTCAGGCAAGGGTGGCTAGCAGGGTCAGAAATCCACCAGGCTCAGGCCCACGCTGAGCACCGTGCGCTTTTTGTTGTAGTCGATCAGGCTGTCGCCATAGCCCGAGAACAGCTGCGTGTGCAGGCGCAGGTTGCTGCGCGGGCCCACCAGCTTGGTGCCCAGCGTGCTCAGCCAGTCGATGCGCGCCGAGCCCCGGTCGCTGTGGCCGAAGCTGTGGCGCGTGGTCAGCGTGACGCGGTTGTCCTTGTTCACGTTCCACCCGAGGGCGAATTCGGCGCGGCCGACGTAGTCGCTGATGCCGGGGTTGTTGTCGCTGTCCGCGCTCTCGTGCAGCCGCTTCCAGGCGCGCGCGGTGAGGCTCCAGTGGTCGTTCAGCTCGAAGCCGGTCATCAGGTAGGCGCGGTTCCAGCTGCGCGACAGCGGATCGCTCTGGCCGTTGGACTGGTGCACCAGCCCGATGCCGCTGTAGCGCCAGCGCCAGCCGAAGGGCAGCCGGGCCTCGGTGGGATAGACGTATATGAGCTCCGGCTCGTGGTCGGTGTTGCGAAACGGCCGTGAGATCTCGGGCGAAAACAGCTGCCAGTACGACTGCTGCGTGTAGCCCACCCAGAGCGAATCGCGCCGCTCAGCGTGGCCCGTGAGCAGGCCGCTGGCCAGCTTGGTGCGCACCGACAGCTGCACGCGCATCTCCGCGCGGCGGTAGTCCACAGGGGTGGCCGTGCTGTTGTTGGCGTTGTCCGAGGTGGGCTGGCGGTTCACGGTGTCCGCGCCCACCACCGAGACGCTGATGGGCCGATAGCCGCGGAAGCGGAAGATGCCGCAGTCCGTGCCTTCCTCCAGTTCCCAAAAGCGCGACAGCGTCGTGTAGTCGCCGTCGCGGCAGCCGTCGGCGTGCGTGACCTGGATGACCGGGCCGGACTCGGGGGCGGCGTCCTGCGGCGTGGGCAGGCCGGCCGTGGCCTCGGCGGCGGGGGCGCTCCAGGCCTGCTGGCCCGCCCACTGGTCAAAGCAGGCCAGGCGTGCCGGGCCTTCCTGCAGGGCCGAGCACTGGCGCCAGCCGGCAGCGGGTTGGGCCGCCGGTGCGGCGGCGGGCGAGGGAGCCTGGGCGTGGCCGGCCAGGGGCAGGGCAGCGGACAGCACGGCGGCGGACAGGCGCGACGAGAGCTTGTTCATGGGTGGAGGCGGGGCAGAGAAGGGAGAAAGGGAAAAGGGCGCGACGAAGGCGCCGCAGATTGTGGGGTTTTTGGCCTCCAGCGCTTGTGGGACAAGCGCTGAAAGCTATCAATAAAAGAGCGCTTGGGCCCTTCAGGTAGCCGCGGGCCCGGCCGCGCGCGCGGCGAATTCTGCGCGCAGCTGGCGCAGCTTTTCGCGCGGGTCTTCCCGGGCAGTGGCGGCATCCAGCTTCATCTCGGCGATGAAGCGGCTGGGCTGGCAGGCCACCATCTCGCGGCCGCGCTTGCGCTTCTTGGTCCAGCTCACGGCCAGCGTGCGCTGGGCACGCGTGATGCCTACGTACATCAGGCGGCGCTCTTCCTGCAGCCGGGCGGCGATGTCCTCGCTCACCTTGTGCTGGCGGCCCTCGTCGTCGTCCAGCTTGAAGGGCAGCATGCCCTCGGTCACGCCGGCCAAAATCACGTGCGGCCACTCCAGGCCCTTGCTGGCGTGCAGGGTGGACAGCACCACCATGTCCTGCTCCTGCTCGCGCTCGGAGATGGTGGACAGCAGGGCGATGGTCTGGGCGACTTCCAGCAGGCTCTTGGTTTCCTTGTGCGTGGTGGTGCCGGCGGCGTCCTCGATCTGGCCGCCCGCGCGCTGGGCCATCCAGTCGCAAAACTCCAGCACGTTGCTCCAACGGGCGGCCGCTACCTTCTCGCTGTCCTCGGCGTCGTACAGGTGCTGCTCGTAGCCGATGTCCTTCAGCCAGTCGCCCAGGAAGGCGCGCGCGTCTTGAGCCCCGTGCGTGTGGCGGGCGCGGTATTCCAGGTCGTTGACGGCGCGGCCGAACTCGGCCAGGCCGTCCAGCGCGCGCTTGGGCACCGCCGCCGGCAGCATGGCGTTGAACAGCGCGCCGAACATGCTGGTGCGGTGCTGCGTGGCGAACGTGCCCAGCGCGCCCAGCGTGGTGTGGCCGATGCCGCGCTTGGGGTTGGCCACGGCGCGCAGAAAGGCCGGGTCGTCGTCGTTGTTGATCCACAGGCGGAACCACGCGCACAGGTCGCGGATCTCGGCGCGGTCAAAGAAGCTGGTGCCGCCCGAGACCTTGTAGGGGATGCTGGCCTTGCGCAGCGCTTTTTCGAACGGCTTGGCCTGGTGGTTGGCGCGGTACAGGATGGCAAAGCTCTTCCACGCCGGCGGCGGATTGGCCGCGGCGCGCAGGGAGAGGATGCGCGCCACGGCGCGCTCGGCCTCGTGCTCCTCGTTGTCGCAGTCCTGCACGCGCACCGGCTCGCCCTCGCCCAGCTCGCTGAACAAGGTCTTGGGATACAGCTTGGGGTTGGGCCCGATGACGTGGTTGGCCGCGCGCAGGATGGCGCTGGTCGAGCGGTAGTTCTGCTCCAGCTTGATGACCTTGAGCTGGGGAAAGTCCACCGGCAGCTTCTTCAAATTGTCCAGCGTGGCGCCGCGCCAGCCGTAGATGCTCTGGTCGTCGTCGCCCACGGCGGTGAGGCGCGCGCGTTCGCCCACCAGCATCTTCAAAAGCTCGTACTGCGTGGCGTTGGTGTCCTGGTACTCGTCCACCAGCACGTGGCCCAGCACGCGCTGCCATTTTTCGCGTACCTCGGCGTGGCCCTTGAGCAGCCGCATGGGCAGGCCAATCAGGTCGTCGAAGTCCACGCTCTGGTAGGCGGCCAGGCGTTCCTCGTAGCGCTGCATGATCAGGGCGATGCTGCGCTCGTGGTCATCTTTGGCCATGGCCAGCGACTTGCGCGCGTCCCAGCCCTGGTTCTTCCAGGCGCTGATGGACCATTGCCACTGGCGCGCCGTGGCCGCGTCGGTGGTGCCGCCGGCGCAGTCCTTGAGGATGCCGGTCACGTCGTCCTGGTCCAGGATGCTGAAGTTGGGCTTGAGGCCCAGCACGTGCCCGTCTTCCCTCACCATGCGCACGCCCAGGGCGTGGAAGGTGCACACCAGCACGTCCCTGGCCTGGCGGCCGATCAGGCCGGCGGCGCGCTCGCGCATCTCGGCGGCGGCCTTGTTGGTGAAGGTGATGGCGGCGATGCGCTTGGGGGCCAGGCCGGTCTCGATCAGCCGCGCGATCTTGTGCGTGATGACGCGCGTTTTCCCTGAGCCGGCGCCGGCCAGCACCAGGCAGGGGCCCTCGGTGTAGTGCACGGCTTGCAGCTGGGCCAGATTCAGACCGGACATGGGAAAGGCAAAGGGCGGGAAAAGAGGAACAAGGCGGGAAGGGGCGGGCGCGAAGCGCACGATGATAGCGAGCGGTCCATAAGCCCTTGCGACTGCCACAATCGCGCCCGTGCTGTCGGTCCTGTCGGTCACCTTCCCGTTTTTCGCCCTGGTGCTGGCCGGCTTTGCCGCCACGCGCCGGGGTCTGCTGCCGCTCTCGGCAATAGCCGGGCTGAACAGCTTCGTGCTGTACTTTGCCCTGCCGTGCATGCTGTACCGCTTCGGCGCGGGCACGCCCATCGCCCAGCTGCTCGACCCTGGGGTGGCCCTGGTCTATCTGCTGTGCGCCCTGGCCCTGGTCGCCGGCACGATAGCCGCCACGCACCGGCGCTGGGGCTGGAACGACGCCGCTTTCGGCGCGCTGGTGGTGGCCTTTCCCAACTCGGGCTTCATGGGCGTGCCGCTGCTGGTGGCGCTGCTGGGCGAGGCCAGCGCCGGCACCGTGATCCCGACCATGGCGCTGGACATGGTCGTCACCACCTCGCTGTGCATCGCCCTGTCGCGCCTGGGCCTGGGCGAGGGCAGTGCGGGCCGGGCGCTGCGCATGGCGCTGCGCGGGGTGCTGGCCAACCCGCTGCCCTGGTCCATCGCGCTGGGCGGGGTGGCCTCGGCCGCCTCCTTCACCCTGCCCGGGCCCCTGGAGCGCACCGTGGCCATGCTGGCCGACGCGGCCTCGCCGGTGGCGCTGTTCACCATCGGTGCGGTGCTGGCGCGCTCGCAGATGAACCAGCATGAGCGCGTCGCCGCGCGCGACTACCTGCCCCTGGCCCTGGCCAAGCTGCTCATCCATCCGGTGCTGATGTGGCTGGCCTGCCAGGCCGCCCTGGTCCTGGGCCTGGCCCTGCCGCCGCTGGCAGTGACCACCCTGGTGCTGGTGGCCGCACTGCCCAGCGCCAGCAACGTGTCGCTGCTGGCCGAGCGCTTCGGCGCCCACGGCGGGCGCATCGCCCGGATCATCCTGGCCAGCACGGCGCTGGCGTTCTTCACGTTTGCGGCGGCGGTGGCGCTGCTGGTCTGAGGCCTGGGCACAAGAAAAGAAAGGTCCCGCAGGACCTTTCTCATAGCCGGAGCGGGGGTTCAATACTCCCAGAACATGCGCTGCAGCTCGCTCGTGCTGGCGCCGCGGGCCAGGGCCAGCATGGTCAGCAGGCGGGCCTTTTCAGGGCGCATGTCGTGCGCTGCCACCCAGTCGTACTTGTCGTCGGGCTGTTCGGCGTTGCGCAGCACGAAGCCGTAGGGCACGCGGGACGAGCGCACGATCATCACGCCCTGGGCCTGGGCGTCGCGCAGGGGCTGCACCATGCGGTCGGCGACCGAGCCATTGCCCGTGCCGGCGTGGATGAGGGCCTTGGCGCCGCCTGCCACCAGCGCCTGCACGGCGGTGGGCTGCACGTTGCCATAGGCATAGACGATGTCCACCTGGGGCAGTCGCTCGATGGTGTCGATATTGAATTCGGACTGCTGGGTGTGGCGCTTGATCGGGGCGCGGAACCAATAGTTGCGCCCCTCCACCACCATGCCCAGCGGGCCCCACTGGCTCTTGAAGGCGCCGGTCTGGATGTTCACATCCTTGTTCACGTCACGCGCCGTCTGGATCTCGTCGTTCATCGTGACCAGCACGCCCTTGCCGCGTGCATCCTTGGAGGCGGCGACATGCACCGCGTTGACCAGGTTGAGCGCACCGTCGGCCGACAGCGCCGTGCCCGGGCGCATGGAGCCGACCACGGCGATGGGCTTGTCGGTATGCACCGTGAGGCCCAGGAAATAGGCGGTCTCCGCCAGGGTATCCGTGCCGTGTGTGACGACGATACCGTCCACGTCAGGCTGCTTGACCAGTTGCGAGACGCGCCGCGCCAGGGTCAGCAGGTTGTCGTTGGTGAAGCTCTCGGAGGCGATCTGAAACACCTGCTCGCCGCTCACGCGGGCCACCTGCGACAGCTCGGGCAGGCCGGCCAGCAGCTTGTCCACCGGCACCTTGGCCGCGGTGTAGGTGGCGCTGTTCATGGCCGATGCGCCTGCGCCCGCAATGGTGCCGCCAGTGGCCAGCACCACCACGTGCGGACGGGCGGCTGCAGGGGCTGCGGCCGTGGTGACGACGCCGGGCACGGCGTCCTGTGCCAGGGCGGCGGCCGGGGCGCCGGCCAGGCCGGCCAGGGCCAGCGCTGCAGCGACCAGCGAGGAGCGGAAACGGAAAGAGGTCATGCGAATTTCCATGGAGTGAAGGGAGGCCTTGTGGGCCAGGGCCGGCACGATGCCGCAGGCCCGGGCGTGCGGCATCGGTGTAAACCCTGGGCCGGCCAGCCGGCTGGCCATGCCCGGTCCTAGATCGCCTGCGGGTCCACGTCCACCAGCCAGCGCACCAAGCCTTTGTGCCGCGCCCGCTCGGCGTGCAGCAGGGCCTGCCAGGCCGACAGGAAATGTTGCAGCGCCGCGCGCGAGGGGCTTTCCAGCAGCATCTGCGCGCGCTCCACGCCGGCCACGCGCTGGATGGTCAGGGGCACGGGCGGGAACAGAAAGACCTGCTCCAACCCCGGCAGCTGCGCCGCGCGCGCCGCCTCAGCCGCGGCGGTCAGAAAGCCCTGGGCCGCCTCCTGCGTGCGCGCATCGGCGCGCACCAGCGCCTGGTAGGCGAACGGCGGCATGCCGGCCTCGGCCCGCTCGGCCAGCTGCTGGGCGGCAAAGGCCGGCCAGTCGTGGCGGCGCAGGGCGGCATAGACGGGGTGCTCAGGGTGCCAGGTCTGTATCCACATCTGCGCGTCCTGGCCCTGGGCGGCGACGTAGAGCGCGTCGCGCCCGGCGCGGCCGGCGGCCTGCATCAGCAGGGCAAACAGCCGCTCGGGCGCGCGAAAGTCGCTGCTGAACAGGGCCCCGTCCGGCTGCACGGCGGCCACCAGCGTGATGCGGCGAAAGTCGTGGCCCTTGGCGACCATCTGCGTGCCCACGAGCACGTCCACCTCGCCGGCATGCACCTGGGCCAGCTGCTCCTCCAGCGCCCCTTTGGCGCGGGTGGTGTCGGCGTCGATGCGGCCCACGCGCGCGGCGCGGCCGGCGGGCTCGACGATCACGTTGCGCAGCAGGGCGGCGAGCTGCTCCTCCAGCTGCTCGGTGCCCCGGCCGATGGGGGCGATGTCCAGGTTGCCGCAGGCCGGGCAGGCGCGCGGCACGCGCGATGCGAAGCCGCAGTGGTGGCAGCGCAGCGTGCGGTCGATCTTGTGGAACACCTGGTGGGCGCTGCAGTGTGGGCAGTCGCTCTTCCAGCTGCAGGCGTGGCAGTGCAGCACCGGGGCAAAGCCGCGGCGGTTGAGCAGCACCAGGCACTGCTCGCCGCGCTGCACGCGCTCGGTGATGGCGGCCAGCAGCGGCGGCGAGAACACGGCGCCGCGCGGCTGCTGGCCCATGTCCACCACGCACACGCGCGGCAGCTGGCCGGCGCCGATGCGGCTGGGCATGTACAGGCGCTGGTAGCGTCCGCCGCGCGGGTCGCCCGCCGAGGGCGGCCGGCTGGCGTGCCAGCTCTCCAGCGACGGCGTGGCGCTGCCCAGGATGACGCGCGCGCCCTGTTCGCGAGCGCGCCACACGGCCAGGTCGCGGGCGTGGTAGCGCGCGCCTTCCTGCTGCTTGTAGCTCGCGTCGTGTTCTTCGTCCACCACGATGACGGCCAGCCGCGGCAGGCTGGCGAACACCGCCATGCGCGTGCCCAGCACGATGCGGGCGGCGCCGGTGTGCGCGGCCAGCCAGCTTTTCAGGCGCTGCGCCGGGGTCATGCCGCTGTGCATGCTGACCACGGCGGCATCGCCATACAGCGGCGCGAAACGGGCGAGCACGCGCGACTCCAGCTGGGGCGTGAGATTGATCTCCGGCACCATGACCAGGGCCTGCGCCTGCGGGTCGGCCGCCAGCGCCTGGGCCACGCACTGCAGATAGACCTCGGTCTTGCCGCTGCCTGTGCTGCCGAACAGCAGGAAGGGCCCGGGTTGGGTATGAATTTCGGCCACAGCGCTTGCCTGCTCTGCGCTGAGCGCTACGTTTTCTGTAGCGCCCGGCGAGTGCACCGGCGGCGGCGCGCGGCGCAGGCGCCGGGCCAGCTGCTGCGGCCCCAGGTCGCGCAGCTGCGGCGGCAGGGCGGCCAGGGCCACCTCGCCCACGGAGCGCTGGTAGTAGCGTGCGGCAAAAGCCACCAGGCGGCGCCAGGCCGGCGCCAGCGGGGCGACCCCCTCGAGCACCCCGGCGATGGCGCGGGGCTGCACGCCGGGCGGCAGGGGCGCGGCGTGCTCGGGCGCATCCCACACGACGCCCAGCACCTCGCGCGCTCCCAGAGGCACGCGCACCAGCGTGCCGGGCGGCAACGGCGTGCTGCTGGCGTAGCTCAGCGGCTCGCCCACGCTGCTGTGGGCGGGCGTGCTGACGGCCACGGGCAGCAGATGCAGAGCGCCGTCAGGCGGGGTCGAGGGGCAGGACAAGGCGGAGGTGTGAAGCGGCGGCGCCATGCGCGGAGCCCGCATTGTGCCGGCTGCTGCGGCTGGACCGGGCCAAGCTGTGGATAACTTTGTGGAGAATGGGCGTTGAAACGCCTGCAGGCCTTGCGGGGCGGGCATTACGCGCTATCAAGCCCGCGGCACGGGCTGGCAAAAATGCCAATGAAATCAAGGGGCTATGTTGCAGTGCAAAAAAACCTCCGCATCCGCCGGCCTCGTGGGCACAAAGGCCCCCGCTTCGCCAAACATGTGAACAAGTGCGGTGTCAAGAGCTTTGGGCCCCCTGTTTTTATGCTAGGGCCCTCCCCTCCACCGGGAAAGCGCATGCACATCGGCCGACAAGTGCTTGATTTTGCAAGTGTTTGCACAGAAGTTCAGAATTTCTGTGGATAACTTTGTTGATAGCTGCCGGTCAGGCCTCGCAAGCCCTTGTCAGGCCGTGCTTTGCTTGCGCTGCCCAGGAAAAAGGCAGAAATGGCAGAGCGTTGAAAATCAACAACTTGGCGGCGCCTGCGGCTTAGTTCCCACGGCCGAGCAGAAATCTGTCACAGGCCGTGTCGGGCCGGCCCGTGCCGGCTCCGGTGTGCATAACTGGCGTTACGCGCGGCGCATGGCGCGCGAATGGCCGTGCACAGCTTCCACCAGCGCCGTGACGTGCTCGGGTGGGGTGAACTGGCTGATGCCGTGGCCCAGGTTGAAGATGTGCGTGGGGCCGCAGGTGTGCGGGTCGGTGTGGGGCTGGCCGAAGCTGTCCAGCACGGCCCGCGCTTCGCGCGCCACGGCGTCGGGTGGGGCGAACAGCACGTTCGGGTCCAGGTTGCCCTGCAGCGCCTTGCCGGGGCCGCCGGCCACGCCGCCCACGGCCGCGCGGGCACGGCCCAGGTTGGCCGTCCAGTCCAGCCCCAGGACTTCGCAATCGAGCGTGTCCATCTCATCGAGCCAGATGCCGCCGCCCTTGGTGAAGACGATGCGCGGCACGTCCTGGCCATCAGGGCCGGTGCGCTTGAGCTGCGCCAGCACGCGCTGCGTGTACTGCAGGCTGAAGGGCTGAAAGCACCCGTCGGCCAGCACGCCGCCCCAGCTGTCAAAGACCATCACGGCCTGGGCGCCGGCGTCGATCTGGGCGTTCAGGTACTGCGCCACGGCGTCGGCGTTCACGGCCAGGATGCGATGCATCAGGTCCGGGCGGGCGTACATCAGGCTCTTGACCTGGCGGTAATCCTGGGAGCCCCGGCCCTCGACCATGTAGCAGGCCAGCGTCCAGGGGCTGCCGGAAAAGCCGATCAGCGGCACGCGGCCGTTCAGGGCCCGGCGGATGCTGGTGACGGCATCGAACACGTAGCGCAGCTTGTCCATGTCGGGCACGGCCAGTTGAGCCACGTCGGCCTCGGTGCGCACCGTCTGGGCAAAGCGCGGGCCTTCGCCTTCGGCAAACGACAGACCCAGGCCCATGGCATCGGGCACGGTCAGGATGTCGGAAAACAGGATGGAGGCGTCCAGCGCGAAGCGCTCCAGGGGCTGCAGCGTGACCTCGGTGGCGTAGTCCACGTTGGTCGCCAGCCCCATGAAGCTGCCGGCCCGCGCGCGCGTGGCCTTGTACTCGGGCAGGTAGCGGCCGGCCTGGCGCATCAGCCACAGAGGGGTGTATTCGGTAGCCTGGCGGCGGCAGGCGCGCAGGAAGGTGTCGTTCGTCAGGGGGGCGAAGGAAGATCGGGCAGTGGTCATGGCCGGGGATTGTCGCAGCGCCCCGCGCACGCAGGGCGTCCAGGCCCTTGACCCCGGTCAATCAATAGACGACGACCCGGTCGCCCACCTTGACCTGCTCGTACAGCCACTTGGCCACCTGGTAGTCGCGCAGCTGGCTGCAGCCGTGCGAGCCGCCGCCGTAGCCCTTGTCGGCGAAGTCCTGCGAGAAGTGGATGGCCACGTTGCCCTGGTAGAACAGGGCGTAGGGCATGGGCGTGCGCTCGCCGAAGATCTTGGAGACCGTCTCGTGGTTCATGTACCAGATGCGGAATTCGCCCTCGGGGCTGTCCCAGCCCGGCATGGCAAAGCGTGCCTCGCGGGTGAAGCGCACGCGGCCGTCCTCCACGTAGGACATCTTTTTCTGCTGCTTGGAGATGCACACCACGCGCCCGGTGGCGCAGCTGGCGTGCAGCTCCTGCGTCAGGCTGCTTTGCGGGGGCGCGCCGAACAGGTCGGCGTAGCGCGGCAGCCGGGTGCGGCGGATCAGCGGCGTCCAGGTGCGCTCGTCCATCACCTCGCTGGCCGGCAGGCCGATGCGCGTGCGCCAGGCGGCGATGGCGGCGCGCGTGGCGTCGTTGAAGACGCCGTCCACCGCGCCCTGGTACACGCCCGCCTGCTTCAGGCGGTGCTGCAGCTCCATCATGAAGGCCGGCTCGCCGGGTGCGACGAACCACGGGCCGACGTCGGTGTTGTTCAGCTCGGCCTGGGTGGGCGCACGCGAGCGCGCGGCCAGGGCCTGCCAGGTGGCCGGGTCCACGGCGCCGGTGGCGCGCAGGCCGGCGTCCTTTTGCAGCTTGATCACCGCTTCGCGCGTGAGCATGCCGAAGCGGTCCTCCACATCGACCACCGCCAGGTACTTGGCCTGGCGCAGGCGCACCTGCAGCTCGCGCACCTGGGGCGACTGCATCTTGAAGCGCAGCACTTCCTGCCCGTCTGCGGTGGCGCGGGTGGCCGGCGCCGGGCGTGGCGCCTCGGAAGAAGGGAGGTTGCGGGCCTGCGCGGCCGCGGCGCACAGGCCGGCGGCCAGGGCTGCAAGGGCCGCCAGTCGGCGGGGAAAGCGCTGCGAGATCATGGGCAAAAATTATCCGGCGCTGTCGGCGCAGCAGGGGTAACCATGCCCTTGGTCGTAGGGCTTTTCTTACAACTGCGCGATGGCCTGCCGCAGCTCGCGCCGGCCCAGGATTTCGCTGAACACCACCGGCGCCCGGCCCGGCGCGTGCAGGACATAGACCGGCACGCCGCTGCGCCCCAGCTCGCCGAGCGCGGCGGTGATGGCCGGGTCGCGCCGCGTCCAGTCGGCGCGCAGCAGCGCCACGCCCTTGGCGGCGAAGTCCTGCAGCACGGCCTCGTCGGCCAGCGTGGTCTGCTTGTTGTACTGGCACGTCACGCACCAGGCAGCGGTGTAGTCCACGAAGACCGGCCGGCCGCTGGCCAGGATCTGCGCCGGCAGCTCGGGAGCCCACGGCTGCCAGGTGCCGGCCGCCTGCACGGCCGCGGGCGCCGCGGTGGCGGCCACGGGCAGGGGCTGGACTTCAACGAGTTTTTGGCCCCAAACCCATACTGCGCAAGCGCCAGCAGCTATCGAAAGCGGAGCAAGCACGGCCCGCGTGCGCCCGCGCAGCGTCAGCGTCCACACGGCCAGCGCCAGCAGCACCAGCAGAATCAGCAGCGCCGCCGCCCCGTCGATGCCCGCCTGCTGGCCCAGCACCCAGGTCAGCCAGACCACGGTGGCGAACATCGGGAAGGCCAGCAGCCGGCGCAGCGTGTCCATCCACGCGCCCGGGCGCGGCAGGGCGCGCGCCACGGCAGGCAGCCAGGCCGCCAGCACGTAGGGCAGGGCCAGGCCCACGCCCAAGGCGGCGAAGATGGCCAGCGCCTGGGCCGCCGGCAGCGTGGCCGTCAGCCCCAGCGAGGCGCCCATGAAGGGCGCCGTGCAGGGCGAGGCCACGGCCACGGCCAGCACGCCGGTCAGGAAAGAGTCGGCCACCGGATGGCGCGCCTGCAGGCTGGCCAGCGAGGACGGCAGCAGGCTGCCAAACTCGAACACCCCGGCCAGGTTCAGCCCGATCAGCGTGAACAGCGCCGCCAGGCCGGCCACCACGGCCGGCGACTGCAGCTGAAAGCCCCAGCCCACAGCTTCGCCGGCCGCGCGCAGGGCCAGCATCAGTGCGCCCAGCAGCAAGAACGACAGCACCACGCCGGCCGCGTAGGCCAGGCCGCCCAGGCGCTGCGCCCGCACATCCTGCCCGTGGCGCGCAAAGCCAGCCACCTTGATGGCCAGCACCGGAAAGACGCAGGGCATCAGGTTCAGCAGCAGCCCGCCCAGCAGCGCCCCGACCAGGGCGGCCAGCCAGGTGGTCAGCGGCGCGGCCAGGACCGGGGTGCCGACGGCCGCCTGGGCCGCTTGGGCCACCTGCGCATTGGCCGCCAGCGCCGCGGCCAGGGCCGGCGAAACGGTGGTCAGCGCCGCGGCGGGCGGCCAGCCGCCTTCCACGGGCAAGGCCAGCTGCACGCCGGCGCCGCCCTCGGTCAGCACCAGGGGCAGCGGTTCGGGGCCTTCGCTGCGCTGGGGCGACAGGGGCACGCTGGCGGTCCACACGCCGCCGTCCTGCCACTGCTGCGCGGGGCTGGCGGCGGTCTGCACCACGCCAGGGGTTTCGGGGAAGACGCCCAGCTCGCGCCCCTGCCAGGCGGCAGGCAGGCCGGCCACGCGCAGCAGAAGGGCGCCGTCCTGCACCCGGGCGCTGCTGCCGGCGCCGGGCTGCAGCGCACGCGGATGGGCCTCGGCCGCGGCCTGGAAGGCGGCGGCGTGCAGGGCGGTGGTGCCCTGGATGGGCACCTGCAGGGCAAAGCGGCCCTCTTCGGGGATGCACTCCTGGCGGCACACCAGCCAGGAGGCGTGCAGCTGGAAGGTAGCCTCGGTGGCCAGCGGGTCCGCGCGCCAGCCGGGCGGCACGGTGACCGCCACGGGCAGCAGCACCTGGCCGTCGTAGCCGTAGTTGGCCAGCGTGCCGAGGGGGAACTTGCGCGGCGCGGGCCAGGCGATCTCGCCGGCGTCCAGGCCGGCGGGCAGCTGCCAGTCCAGCTGCGTGGGCAGGCCGGAGTCGCCGGGGTTCTTCCAGTAGGTGTGCCAGTCGGGCTGGTGGGTGATGAGCAGGCCCAGCTGCAGCGGCTGGCCCGGCGCGATGCCCTGGGGCGCATGGGCCACCAGATCGGCCTTGACGTAAGGCGTGGTCACCACGCTGGCGCCGGCACTGCCCGAGGACTTCAAGAGAAATTGGGCTCCAGCGCCCGTGGATAAAGCGCTGGCAGCTATGAAAAGCAGAGCGCCTAGCAGGCGGCGGGGCAGGCAAAGGGACATGGCAGGGTGGGAGCGGCGGGGAGGGGCTTTGGTTCCTGGGCGGCAGCAGGCGACCCAGGGGCCCATGGTAGGGGGCCGCACCGTTCAAAGGGAGGGCAGCCAGCGCAGCCACCACGGGCTGCGCGCCGCTGCACGGCCCAGGCGGGCGCCGAACGCCAGCAGCAGCGCCTGCAGCGCTTCGCAGCCGGCCTGGCGCGCGGCCTGCAGCGGGGTGACGCTGCCCAGTTGCGCCGGCAGGTTCGGGTCGGCGCCATGCTCCAGCAGGGCGCGGGCGACCGCCTCGTGGCAGTGCAGCACGCTGACGAACAGGGCCGACTGCATCACCTCCGGATGCTGGTAGTCGACATCCACGCCGTTGCGCAGGTGGTAGCGCACGCAGTGCAGATCACCGCGCTCGGCGGCGGCGTAAAAGTCTTTCCAATCCCCTCCGGCCCCTGCCATGGCTGTCTCCCGATCCGTCTCTTGGTTCCATGACTGTACGAGCAGCGCCGCGTGGCGGCTGCAGGGTTGGCCGCAGCGGCCCGGCGGCTATCATGCCCGGGCCCAAAGCCCCACCCACCCATGCACGGCACGCCGCTTCTTCACCGCTTGCGCCTGATGGCCCGCGCCCTGGCGGGCCGGGTGGCGCTGGCGTGGTTTGCGCTGTCGATGGCGGTGGCCGTCGCCTCGCCCCTGGCCCCGCCGCAGGCCGCTGCCGCCGCATCGCTGGACCGGGTCTGCACCAGTGCCGGCATGGTGGAGATGGCGGTGGCCCAGGACGGCCCTGGCGGTGTGCCGGGCCCTGCCCATCTGGACTGCCCCCTGTGCCTGCCGCTGGCCGCGCCACTGCCGCCGGCGTTGCACGGCGCCTCCCCGCCGCGCCCCGTGCTGGCACGGGTGCTGCGGCCGGCACCGGCCGCGCCCATCGCCGTGGCCACGGCGGCGCCGCTGTCCGCGCGCGGCCCGCCCGCGGCCGCCTGACGCCGCCCGCGTGCCCTGGGCACGCCTTGTTCTCACGCCCCGCTGTCGTTGCTTCCTGCCCTTCAGGCGGGCACGCGGCGCAGGGCGCTGCCGCCTTCCTCTTTTCGTACGAGATCTTTATGAACCGCATCTCCCTGTCCTTGCCGCTGCTGGCCTGCCTGTGCCTGGCCGCCCCGGCCGCCTTTTCCCACGTCGGCCTGCCCGCGGGCGGCGCCCCGGCCGGCAGCAGCTACGACGCCACCTTCACCGTCGGCCACGCCTGCGAGGGCGCTCAGGCCACCACGGCACTGGCCGTGCAGCTGCCGGCAGGCTTTCGCATCACCGAAGCCGTGCCGCGCGCCGGCTGGACGTTGACCGCGCCGCCGGCCGGCAGCCAGGGCGGCGAGGTGCGCTGGACGGCGGCGTCCGCCGCCAGCGCCCTGCGCGGCCATGACAAGGGCGCCTTCACCGTGCGCGGCGTGCTGCCCGCCACGCCCGGCGTGCTGTACCTCCCCGTGCACCAGGTGTGCGACGTGGGCGAGGTGCGCTGGGACCAGGTGCCCGCAGCCGGCGACGGTGCCAGACTGGCCCAGCCCGCCGCCCGCCTGGAGGTGCTGGCGCCGGGCAGCGCCGCCGTGGACGTGAAGGACCCCTGGGTGCGCGCCACCGTCGCCGGCCAGGGCGGCACTGGCGCCTTCATGACGCTGCAGGCCCCGGCCGGCGCGCGGCTGGTGGGCGTCTCCACCCCGGTGGCCGGCGTGGCCGAGGTGCATGAGATGAAGATGGAAGGCGGCACCATGCGCATGCGCGCCATCACTGCGTTGGAACTGCCGCCCGGCCAGAGCGTGCCCCTGGCGCCCGGCGGCTACCACGTCATGCTGATGGATCTGAAGGAGCCGCTGGCCGCTGGCCGCAGCATTCCGCTGACCCTCCGCTTCGAGGATGCCGCCGGCGCCCGCAGCGAGCGCACGCTGCAGGCCGAGGTGCGCCAGGCCGGCGCTGCCAAGGCCGCGCCGGCGCACCACCACCATTGAGGGCGGCCGCGGCGGCCTGCTCACGCCGGCGCCGCGGCGCGCAGGTCGCAATCGACCTCGTTTGCGGTATCGCACACCGGCGCGGGCGGCAGCGCGCCGATCTCGGCCGGCACGGCGATGCCGCGCTCCTCGCCCGGCGCCAGCAGCTTGGCGCGGCGCCAGCCGCCCCAGCGGTAGTACGCCAGCGTCATGGCCATGGAGGCCAGGGCGCTGAGCGGGAAGCTCCACCAGATGGCATCCACCCCCAGCCAGCCCTGCAGCCCGTAGGCCAGCGGGATGCGGATGCCCCACATGGCCACGGCCAGGATGGCCAGGGGCGCCAGCACCGCCCCGGTGGAGCGCACCACCCCGGTCAGCACGAAGCTCACGCCGAAGAACAGGAACGACCACAGCGCAATGCCGTTCAGGTGCTCGGCTATTGACAACGCCGCGCTGCCGGCCGGCAGGAACAGCGCCAGCACCCGGTGCTCGGCCAGCAGCAGCAGGCCGATCAGCGCGCCGGTGAGCAAAAAGTTGAAGCCCACCCCCCAGCGCGCCACGCCCTCCACGCGGTCCCAGCGCTGCGCGCCAACGTTTTGCGCCGCCATGGACGAGCAGGCCGCGCCGATCGCCATGGCCGGCATCTGCACGTAGGTCCACAGCTGCAGCGCCGCGCCGTAGGCCGACGCGGTGGCTACGCCCTGCGCGTTCACCATGCCCAGCATCGCCAGCATGGACACGGAGATCAGCACCATCTGCGCGCCCATGGGCAGGCCCTTGCCCAGCAGCAGCCGCAAGATGCCTGGCTTGGGCACGAACAGACGCCAGTCGGCGCGGGCTATCCACAGCGGGTGGCGGCGCCAGCGCAGCCAGACCAGCAGCGCCCCCAGCGCCAGCGCGTTGGCGATGCCGGTGGACAGGCCCGAGCCGGCAATGCCCATCTGCGGAAACGGGCCGATGCCGAAGATAAGCAGCGGGTTCAGCACCACGTCCAGCGCCACGGCCAGCAGCAAAAACAGGAACGGCGTGCGCGCGTCGCCCGCGCCGCGCAGCACCGCCGAGACGAAGGTGAACAGGTACAGGAACGGGATCGACAGGAACAGCATGCGCAAATACGCCTCGGCCAGCGGCAGCGCCTCCTGCGGCGTGGCCATGGCCACCAGGATGTGGCGCGACAGCGGCATGCCCACGGCGGCGATGAGCAGCGCCGCCGCGCCGAAGAACGTGGCGCTGGTGCCCATGACGCAGCGCGCCTGGCGCAGGTCGTGCGCGCCGACGGCCTGCGCCACCAGGATGGTCGCCGCCATGCCGATGCCGAACACCGCGCCGATCAGCAGGAACAGGATGTTGTTGGCATTCGCCGTGGCGGTGAGCGCCGCCTCGCCCAGGTGGCCGCCCACCCAATAGGCGTTGACCGAGCCGTTGAGCGACTGCAGCACGTTGCCGCCCAGGATGGGCAGGGCAAAGCGCAGCAGCGTGGGGGCGATGGGGCCGCGCGTGAGGTCGCGCGCTCCGGTGGCGCCGTGCGCGGCAGGGGTGGCTGGGCTGGGCATCACGCGATGCTGAATGCCCGGCCCCGGGCCGCCTGTCGGCCAATGCCGACCGCCCGTGGCGGGCAGGCACGACCATGACACGTTCTAACATCCGGCCCATGGCCTATCCCTCCCGCTTCTGGTCTGACCTGTCCACCCACGACTTTTCCGACGCCATGGCCTCTGGATTGGCGGCGAGGACGGTGGCCGTGCTGCCCGTGGCCGCCGTCGAGCAGCACGGCCCGCACCTGCCGCTGCATGTGGACGCCACGCTGCTGCAGGGCGTGATCGGCGCGGCGCTGCCGCTGCTGCCGCACGAGCTGCCGGTGCTGCTGCTGCCGCCGCAGGACATCGGCCTGTCCACCGAGCACCTGGCCTATCCCGGCACGCTGACGCTGGCGCCCGCCACGCTGCTGGCGCTATGGACCGAACTGGGCGAGTGCGTGGCCCGGGCGGGCGTGAAGAAGCTGCTGCTGCTCAATGGCCATGGCGGCAACGTGGCCCCCATGGACATCGCGGCGCGCGAGCTGCGCCAGCGCTGCGGCCTGCTGACCTACAGCAGCAGCTGGTTCAGCCTGCCGCTGCCCGACGCGGTGCAGGGCCTGTTCAGCGCCGAGGAGCACCGCTTCGGCATCCACGGCGGGGAGATCGAGACGTCGATGATGCTGCACCTGGCCCCCCAGGCCGTGCGCATGGAGCGCGCGCTCCAGTGGCGCTCGTCCTCGCAGGGCCGGGCCGAGCGCTTTGGCCTGCTGGGCAACGGCCGCAGCGCCAAGATGGGTTGGGCCATGCAGGACTACCACGCCAGCGGCGCCGTAGGCAACGCCGCCGCAGCCACGGCGGACAAGGGCCGGGCGGTGGTCGAGGCGGCCGGCCAGGCGCTGGCGCAGATGCTGCAGGAGCTGTGCGCGCTGCCGTGGCCGGCGCAGGGCTAGCCGATCAGGCGTGGGCCTCGTCGTCCAGGCCGCCGTCCTCCAGGTGCCGGGTGTCGGCCCAGCCGACCAGCGACAGGCCGCCGGGCGTCCACAGCAGGCGGTTGACGGCGGCGTTGGCCAGCTGCCAGGTGCGCGGGGCCTGCAGGTCCAGCCGGGTGGCCAGGCGGTAGAGCACGTCCATCACGCCGCCATGGGCGACCAGCACCACCTGTCCGCCGCCGTGGCGCGCGGCCAGGCGATGCACCGTCTCGCGCACACGCTCGCGCAGGTCGGTCAGTGATTCGCCGCCGCCGGCAGGTGTGAAGTTCGGGTCGCGCTTGCGCCACCGCAGGGCGTGCTCGGGCGATTCCTGCTCGATCTGCGCGAAGGTGCGGCCCTCGAAGTCGCCAAAGCTGCGCTCGCGCAGGCCGGCCTCCGCCGCCAGCGGCGCGCCGGTAGCCCGGGCAATGGCCTGGGCCGTGGCCCAGGCGCGCTGCAGGTCGCTGCTGTAGATGGCGGCCACGCTCTCGCCGGCCAGGGCGGCGGCCACGCGCCTTGCCTGGCGCAGGCCGGTGTCGTTCAGTGCAATGTCCCGGTGGCCCTGGATGCGGGTGTCCACGTTCCAGGCCGTTTCGCCATGGCGGATGGCAATGATGCGGGTGGCTTGTTGCTGTGGGTCCATCGGCGCTCAGCGCGGCGGCATGATTTCGGTGCGTACGCGGCGCTGGTTGGCGGGCGGGCGCGGAAAGCCGCTGAGCGCCTGGTCGAACAGCACCCCGTAGATGGCCGGGTCGCTGGTCCAGACGTCTTCGTACACGGCCGAGGTTTCATACACCACCTGCTGGCTGGCCGCGTCGCGCAGCACCAGCGTGACCTTGCGGTGGTACAGCGTGGGCGGGCCGTCCATCATCCAGCCCATGCCCAGCCCCACGCCCATGCCGCGCCCGCCCCAGCCCAGGCCCCAGCCGAAGCCGCCGTAGAACGGGTCGCTGGCGTAGTAGGGCCAGTTGCGCGGCACGGCATAGCCGCCCTCGGCGCCGATCTGCGCCACCAGGCTGGCGCGGGCCTCGTCGCGCTGCAGGCCAACGCGGGCCAGTGCGCGCTCGGCTTCGGCCTCGATGCCGGCAAAGGCGTCGGGCCGGGCCTGCTGCGAGGGCAGGCGCTCGATGCGGTAGGTGGGCGGGCTGGGCAGCGCCGCGAGGGTGGAGAAGCTGCGCACGTCGCTCTCGACGAGGCGCGGGCCGGCGCAGGCGGCCAGCAGGGCCGCGGCGCACAGCACCACAGCGGTGGAGAGCAGGCGGCGCATCGAAGGCAGGGAGAACATGGCAGGGGCTCCTTGGCAGTCCATGCTACAGACTGAGGCGGCGGCATGGCGCCGGACGGGGCGCCGCCAGCGTGTGCGCGCCGCAAGCGGTCAACCCAGCTGCACCACCTGCAGGCCGGGCAGGCCGGGGGCAGCGGGGAATTCTTCATGGTCGAAGGCCATGTCGCCATCCGGGCTGGCCACGCCCGTGGCCTTGGCATTTCGAAAGTCGTGCAGGCGCGGATCCATCATGTGCGTGGTCACCACGTGGCCCATGGCGCGCAGCATGCTCTCGATGCGGCCGGGAAACTTCTTGTCCCACTCGCGCAGCATCTCGTTCACCACGACGCGCTGCAGGCCGTCCTGGCTGCCGCACAGGTTGCACGGGATGATGGGGAACTGCTGGTACTGGGCCCAGCGCGCCGTGTCCTTCTCGGGCACGTAGCACAGCGGGCGGATCACCACATGCTTGCCGTCGTCGCTGACCAGCTTCGGCGGCATGCCCTTCATGCGCCCGCCGTAGAACAGGTTGAGCATCAGCGTGGCGACGATGTCGTCGCGGTGGTGGCCCAGGGCAATCTTTGTCGCGCCCAGCTGATCGGCCACCCGGTACAGGATGGCACGGCGCAGGCGCGAGCACAGGCTGCAGGTGGTCTTGCCCTCGGGCACCACGCGCTTGACCACGCTGTAGGTGTCCTGGTTCTCGATGTGGAAGTCCACGCCGATGCTCTTGAAGTAGTCGGGCAGCACGTGCTCGGGAAAGCCGGGCTGCTTCTGGTCCAGGTTGACGGCCACGATGGAGAACTGCACCGGCGCGCGCTTTTGCAGCTTGCGCAGGATGTCCAGCAGCGTGTAGCTGTCCTTGCCGCCGGACATGCAAACCATCACCCGGTCGCCTTCCTCGATCATGTTGAAGTCCATGACGGCGCGGCCGACTTCGCGGCACAGGCGCTTTTCCAGCTTGTGCGCCTCGCGCTCGATCTTGGGCCGGGCGGGTCCGCCGGCGGGGGCGGCTTCAAGGGGGGCGGGGGCTTCGGCGAGCCAGGGCGATTCGGTTGCGGCGTTCATGGCGGACGGTGAAGATCGGCAAAAGAGGGCGGCCGGCAAAGGGCCGTCAGAGACCGGGATTTTCCCCGCAATGGCGGCCCGCCGGTGCATTGCAGGGTTTTCGTGTCGTGTGGTGCATTGCCGCGGCCCGCGGGTGCGTGGTAACGTCGTTGCATCCTGAAACACGCAACCGGACCCTGCCGATGCGCCAGCTGCTGCCGCACTCGCTGACCACCCGCATCGCCGCGCTGGTACTGGTCTTCCTGCTGGCCGGCATGTGGTCGCTCGCCTGGTATGCCGACCGCCAGTTGCGCCAGGACATGCGCGAGCAGCTGCAGGCGCAGCAGCAGTCGGTGGCGCTGCTGCTGGGCCGCGAGCTCGAGCGCACCCTGCACGAGCGCGCCAGCGCCCTGCAAGGTGTCGCACGTGGTCTGCCGGTGCCGGTGCAGGACCACGCCTCCACCCTGCAGGCCCTGCTGCCGCGCTTGACGGTGCTGCAGCAGATGTTCGGCGGCGGCTTCTACGTGACGGATGCCCAGGGAATGGCCATGGCCTCGCATCCGCTGCAGCTGGGCCCGCAGCGGCGCGGCTATGCGGCCAGCCGCTTCATCCGCGAGGCACTGGCCGGACAGACCGTGATTGGCGACCCCATGCCCGGGCTGGCGGCGAACATGCCCATCGTGGTCATCGCCACCCCGGTGCCGGGGCCGGGCGGCGCGCCGGCGGGCGTGCTGGCCGGCGTGGTCAGGCTGCGCGATGCGGGCCTGCTGCAGCCGCTGCCCGCGGCCGAGGGCCAGGTGGCCAGCGACTACCTGGTCATCGACCGGCGCACCCGCACCGTCGTCGCCGCCAGTGCCGAGCAGCGCGTGCTGCAGGCGCTGCCGGCCGCCGGACAGGACGCCGTGCTGGACCGCCTGCTGGCCGGCGGCGACGGCAGCGTCATCCACCCGCAGCCCGAGCAGGCCCGGCTGGCCTCGGTGCACCACCTGACGGCCGTGCCCTGGCTGGTGGTGGTCTCGCAGCCGCTGGCGCCGCTGCTGGCGCCCCTGGACGAAGTGCGCCAGCGCATCGTGCTGGCGGCGCTGGGGCTCACGCTGCTGGCCGCTGGCGGGTTGTGGTGGATGCTGCGCCGCGCCCTGGCGCCGCTGCAGCAGATGGGCCACCGCCTGGCCGCCATGGCCGAGGACGGCGCGCCGCTGCAGCCCCTGGCGCCGCAGCCCATGCGCGAGCTGGCGCAGCTGGTGCGCGGCTGCAACCACCTGCTGGCCGAGCTGGACCAGCGCCAGCGCGCCCTGGGCGAAAGCCGGCAGCGCTACCAGGCGGCCTTTCAGATCAGTCCGGACGCGCTGGACATCACCCGCGTGTCCGATGGCGTGCATGTGGACGTGAATGCCGGCTTTGAGCGTCTCTTCGGCTGGCCGCGCGAGCAGGTGCTGGGCCGTTCGGGGCTGGAGCTGGGCATCTGGCATGCGAGCGACACGGCCGTGCGCGCGCAGTTCGTGCAGCAGGTGCTCAGCGAGGGCATGGCCGTCGGCATCGAGCAGCAGCTGTATCGGCGCGACGGCACGCCCGTCACGGTGCAGCTCAGCGCCAGTCTGCTGGACGTGGCGGGCGAGCCGTGCATGCTGTGGGTGGCCCACGACGTGACGGCGCACCGCGCCGCCCGCGCGCACATCCACCAGCTGACCTCCACCGACCTGCTGACCGGCCTGCCCAACGTGCAGCAGTTCCTGCAGCAGCTGGGCGAGGTGCAGGCGCACTGCCTGCAGGCGCGGCGCCTGGCCGCGCTGCTGTGCGTGGATGTGGACGACTTCAAGACCATCAACGACAGCCTGGGCCGCGACCACGGCGACCAGCTGCTGCGCCAGGTGGCGCAGCGCATGGGCGCCGGGCTGGCCGGCCAGGGCTCGCTGGCGCGGCTGGGGGGCGACGAATTTCTGGTGCTGCTGCCCGACCTGCCGGCACCCCGGGGCGCGGCCGCCCACGCTGCCGAGGCGCTGGCGCACCGTCTGGGCGCGCTGCTGGGCCAGCCGCTGGAGGTGGAGGGCACGACGCACAGCATCAGCGTGGGCGTGGGTATCGTGGTGCTGGGTGAGAGCCGCCAGGAGCCGCGCGAGCTGCTGCGCCGCGCGGCGCTGGCCCTGAACCAGGCCAAGGCGTCGGGGCCGGGGGCGGTGCTGTTGTTCGAGGCACAGATGCAGGACCAGGTCAGCAGCCGCGCCCGGCTGCAGCGCAGCCTGGCCGAGGCGCTGCAGCAGCACGCCTTCGCGCTGCACTACCAGCCCCAGCTGGACCAGCACGGCGCCGTGGTGGGCGTGGAGGCGCTGGTGCGCTGGCACTTGCAGGGGCACGGCATGGTCTCGCCGGCCGAGTTCATCCCGCTGGCGGAAAAGACCGGCCTGATCGCGCCGCTGGGCCGCTGGATACTGCACGCCGCCTGCAGCCAGCTGGCGCGCTGGGCGCACGTGCCTGGCTGCAGCCACCTGGACATGGCCGTGAACGTGAGCGCCGTGCAGTTCCAGCAGGAAGCCTTTGTCGAGCAGGTGCAGGAGGTGCTGGCGCAGACCGGCGCGCCGGCAGCGCGGCTGAAGTTCGAGCTGACCGAGAGCCTGATGATGTATGAGATCGACTCCGTCATCGCGCGCATGAAGGCGCTGCGCGCGCTGGGGCTGCGCTTTTCGCTGGACGACTTCGGCACCGGCTTTTCGTCGCTGGCCTACTTGAAGCGGCTGCCGCTGCAGCAGCTCAAGATCGACCAGGGCTTCGTGCGCGACATCCTGGACGACCACAACGACGCGGCCATCGCCCGCACCGTGATCGCCCTGGGCGAGAGCCTGGGCCTGGAGGTGATCGCCGAGGGCGTGGAGACCGAGGCCCACCGCGACGCCCTGCAGCAGTGGGGCTGCCGCCTCTACCAGGGCTATCTGTTCAGCCGCCCGCTGCCGGTGGCCCAGCTCGGGGAATTCCTGCAGCAGCGCGCAGGTGGGCCGCTGCCGCCCTGAGTCACCCGCGGCTTACCACTGGCCGCTCTCCACGCGAATGGCGACCTCGCAGTCGTCGAAGATCTCCAGCTTGGCGATCTTCACGCGCACGCCCAGCACGCCGGGCAGCTGCATCAGGCGCGCACTGACCTTGCCGATCAGGCTTTCCAGCAGGTTCACATGCCCCGACTGGCACTCGTCGATGATGATCTGGCGCACCTTGCGGTAGTCCAGCACGTGCAGGATGTCGTCGTCGGGCGGCGCCAGGGGCTGGGTGCCCAGGTTCAGCTCGGCATCCACCTGGATGGGCTGGGGCGCCGCCTTCTCGTGCGACAGGATGCCCAGGTTGGCATCGAAGCGCAGCCCGGTGAGCGTGAGGATCTGGGTGCCGGCGGCGTGGTGCATGGTGCGAGGAGCGCAAAGGCTCACATCAGGGAAAAGTCGCGCGGAAAGCGCATCAGGTGCTGGCCGCCATCGACCAGCAGCGTGGTGCCGGTGATCGAGCGGTTGTCCAGCGCAAAGCGCACGGCGCCCGCCACGTCCTCGGGCGTGGACGAGCGGCCCAGCGGGCTCAGGGCGTGCAGCGCCGCAAAGCGCTCGTCGCTCAGCATGTGGCTGGTCAGCGTCAGCCCCGGGGCCACGCCGACCACCCGCACGCGCGGGGCCAGCGCCAGCGCCAGCATGGTGCCGGCGGCCTCCAGCGCGGCCTTGGACAGGGTGTAGCTGACGAAATCGGGGTTCTGGTTCCAGAGTTTCTGGTCCAGCAGGTTGACCACCGCGCCCTGCACGCCCTCTTCGCCGCCGGCGGCGCGCCCCTGCAGGTGCGCGTGCAGCGCCTGCGCCAGCACGATGGGCGCGGCCACGTTGCTGCGCAGGTGCCGCCCGGCCAGGGCGTAGCCGAAGCTGTCCACGCCGTCGTGCTCGAACAGCGAGGCGCTGTTGACCACTGCGTCCACGGCGCCAAAGTGCGCCACCACGCGCGGCAGCAGGGCGCGCACCGCCGCTTCGTCCTCAAAATCTGCACCAAAAGGGGCGCTAGCGCCCGCCAGGGCTGCGCAGGCAGCTACTGTTTTAATAGCGTCGTCGTGGGAAGACCGGTAGTGCACGGCGACCTGCCAGCCCGCGCCCGCCAGCTCCAGGGCAATGGCGCGGCCCAGGCGCCGGGCGGCGCCGGTCACCAGCACGGTGCGGGGACGAGGGGATGGGGTGGGGGGCATTGGCGCGACAATCCGGCGCGTGAAACAGACGAACACTGCTGAGGCCGAGCGCCCGAGTTTACCGAGCCCCCTGCACGCGCTCATCGCCCGCGCCATTGAGGGCGCCGGCGGCTGGCTGGGCTTTGACCGCTTCATGCAGCTGGCGCTGTACGCGCCGGGCCTGGGCTACTACGCCCGCGAGAGCCCCAAGTTCGGCACCATGCCGCACAGCGGCAGCGACTTCGTCACCGCGCCCGAGCTGTCGCCGGTCTTCGGCCAGCTGCTGGCGCGCCAGGTGGGCCAGGCGCTGCAGGCCACGGGCACGCACGAAGTCTGGGAGTTCGGCGCCGGCAGCGGCGCCCTGGCCGCGCAGCTGCTGGGCGAGCTGGGCGAACAGGTGCGCCGCTACACCATCGTGGACCTGTCGGGCAGCCTGCGCGCGCGCCAGCGCGAGCGCCTGGCGCCCTGGGGCGAGCGCGTCGTCTGGGCCGACCGGCTGCCCGCGGCCATCGAGGGCGTGGTGGTGGGCAACGAGGTGCTGGACGCCATGCCCGTGCAGCTGCTGCAGCGCAGCGCAGGCGTGTGGCACGAGCGCGGCGTGGCCCTGGCCGAGGACGGCAGCTTTGCCTGGGCCGACCGTCCCACCGATCTGCGCCCGCCGCTGGAGGTGGAAGGCGAGCACGACTACCTGACCGAGATCCACTCCCAGGCCGAGGGCTTCGTGCGCACCCTGGCCGCGCACCTGGCGCGCGGCGCGGCCTTTCTCATCGACTACGGCTTTCCCGAAGCCGAGTACTACCACCCGCAGCGCCACATGGGCACGCTGGTGTGCCACCGCGCGCACCAGGTGGACTCCGACCCGCTGGCCGACGTGGGCGACAAGGACATCACCGCCCACGTCAACTTCACCGGCGCGGCCCTGGCGGCGCAGGATGCCGGCCTGCAGGTGCTGGGCTACACCACCCAGGGGCACTTCCTGATCAACTGCGGCTTGCTACAAAAACTGGAGCTGCTGCCGCAGGCGGGACGGGCGCAGGCGGCCAAATTGATCATGGAGCACGAAATGGGCGAGCTGTTCAAGGTGCTGGCCCTGGGCACGGCCGATGCCACCTGGCAGCCCCTGGGCTTTGCCCAGGGCGACCGCACGCACCGGCTGTAGGAGGCTGCAGGCCTGCCGGCGAGGCGCCCGGTGGCGCACGGTCGTGGATGAATTCCCTGACCAGGGCGCGTGCCGCCGCTGGCAAGATGGTGTCAATTACATAATGACACAGGGGGTTTCATGCAGTTTCTCCATCGCTTGACCATCGTGCGGCGGCTGACGCTGGTGCTGGTGCTGGTGCTGGTGATGGTGGCGGCCCTGCTGGCCACCTTGCTGGTGAGCGAGCGCAGCATGCTGATGCGCGAGCGCTCAGCCAGCGTGAGTGCGGTGGTGAACGCCGCCCACGGCATCGTGGCCTACTACCACGGCCTGGCCAAGGAGGGGCTGCTGGAAGAGGCCGTTGCCCAGCAGCGCGCCCTGGCGGCCCTGGGCACACTGCGCTACAGCGGCAATGAGTACTTCTGGGTCAACGACATGCAGACCCGGGTGCTCATGCACCCCATCGTGCGCGACATGGAGGGCAAGGACCAGAGCGAGCGCAAGGACCCCAACGGCAAGCGGATCTTCGTGGAGTTCGTCAACGCCGTGAAAGCCGGTGGCGAAGGCTACGTGGACTACCTGTGGCCCAAGCCGGGCCACGACAAGCCGGTGCCCAAGGTCTCCTACGTCAAGGGGTTCGCGCCCTGGGGCTGGGTGATCGGCTCGGGCGTGTACCTGGACAACGTGCAGGCCGTGTTCGTCGAGCGGCTGCTGCAGGCGGCGGGCGTGACCCTGGCGCTGTTGCTGCTGCTGCTGGGCGCCAGCTGGCTCATCAGCCGCAGCATCCTGCGCCAGCTGGGCGCCGAGCCCGGCACGCTCAACGCCATCGCGCACCAGATCGCCCAGGGCAACCTGGGCGTGGAGATCCCTGCCGTGCGCCACAGCGACAGCGTGCTGCACGGCGTGCAGGCCATGCGCGACAGCGTGGCGCGCATCGTCACCGACGTGCGCCGCAACGCCGAGGGCGTGGCCACCGCCAGCAGCGAGATCGCCCAGGGCAACCAGGACCTGTCGGCGCGCACCGAAAGCCAGGCCAGCGCGCTGCAGCAGACGGCCGCCTCCATGGAGCAGATGACCGCCACCGTGGGCCAAAACGCCGACAACGCGCAGCAGGCCAACCAGCTCGCCGTGAATGCCAGCGCCGTCGCGGCGCAGGGCGGCCAGGTCGTGGGCGAGGTGGTCAACACCATGCGCGAGATCAACACCGCCTCGCAGCGCATCCAGGACATCCTCGGCGTCATCGACTCCATCGCCTTCCAGACCAACATCCTGGCGCTGAATGCGGCCGTGGAAGCGGCGCGCGCCGGCGAGCAGGGCCGGGGCTTTGCCGTGGTGGCTGGCGAGGTGCGCACCCTGGCGCAGCGCTCTGCCTCTGCGGCCCGGGAGATCAAGGGCCTGATCACCGACAGCGTGCAGCGCGCCGAGCAGGGCGCGCTGCTGGTGGACCGCGCCGGCACCACCATGCAGGAGGTGGTGGGCAGCATCCGCCGGGTAACGGACATCGTGGGGGAGATCAGCGCCGCCAGCCGCGAGCAAAGCGCCGGCGTCAGCCAGGTGGGCGAGGCCATCACGCAGATGGACCAGGCTACCCAGCACAACGCCGCGCTGGTCGAGCAGATGGCCGCCGCCGCCAGCAGCCTGAACCAGCAAGCCCAAGTGCTGGTGCAGACGGTGGACGCCTTCCGCCTGGCCGGTCAGGACCGCCTGGCCGTGCGCTAAGCCGCAGCCCGCCGTGCGCCCAGCTCGCGCAGAGACCGAACGATCTTGGGCTCTACACTGGCCGCATGGTGCGCTGGCTCATCGTCGTCTTCCTGGCCCTGGTGCTGATCGAGGGCCTGGCCCCGTGGCTGCGCCGCCTGGGGCTGGGCCGGCTGCCGGGAGACTTCCACTTCCGCCTGTTCGGGCGCGAATGGTCGGTGCCGCTGGCCAGCACGGTGGTGCTCAGCGCCCTGCTGGCGCTGGCCGTGAAATGGCTTTGAAGGTTTGAGGTGTTTTTGGCCCTCGGCCCTTGCTGATCAAGCGCCGGCAGCTATCAAAAGAGTAGCAACAGGCGTTGATGCCGTTGGCTGACAGCGCCGCCGGCCGGCGCGCCGCATGATGGCGCCATGGCCCAAACCCCCGTTTTTCCCCCATCCGCCGGCCTGCTGGCCGGCATCGACATCGGCGGCACCAAGGTGGCCGTGTGCCTGGCCCGCCCGGGCGGCGCCGGCGCGGCGCCGCAGATCCTCACACGTGTACACCAGCCCACCGCCAGGACGGGCAGCGAAGACGCCCTGGCGCGCCAGGCGCTGGCGCTGCTGGACGAGGCCTGCGCCCGCCAGCAGGTGGCGCGCACGCAGCTGGCCGGCGTGGGCGTCTCCAGCTGCGGCCCGTTCGCCAAGCGCAGCGGCCAGATCGAGGTGGCCAACCCCAACATCTGCGGCGGCCTGGCCGGCGCGGCCGATGGGCGCCAGGACAACGACTGGGTGCAGGTGCCGCTGCAGGCCCCGCTGGCCCGGGCACTGGGCGGCACGCCGCTGCACATCGCCAACGACGCCGTCGCCGCCCTGGAGGCCGAGCGCCGCTGGGGCGCGCTGGCCGGGGTGGACGACTGCGCCTACGTGACCTGGAGCACCGGCGTGGGCGTGGGCCTGTGCGTGGACGGCCGCGTGCTTGCCGGGCGCAACGGCAACGCCGGCCATGCGGGCCATACCTTCGTGGGCGACGTGGCCGGCAGCGCCCCGCTGTGCGGCTGCGGCAACCGGGGCGACGTGGAGTCGCTGGTGGGCGGCGGCTCGCTGGCCGCCCGGCTGGGCATGGAGGCGCCGCCGCTGCTGGCCGCCGCCCAGCAGGGCGATGCGCAGGCGCTGGAGCAGGTGCGCGGCCTGTGCGTGCTGATGGGGCGGCTGCTCTACAACCTGGTGGCTACGCTGGACCTGGCGCGCATCAGCCTGGGCGGGGCCGTCTTCTTGCACCACCAGGCGCTGCTGCTGCCGCTGCTGCGCGAGCAGCTGCAGCGCTACTTTCCCCTGCTGACGCGAGGCGCCGAACTGGTGCCTGCCGGCCTGGGCGCGCAGGTGGGCGACTATGCGGCCCTGGCGCTGCTGCAGGAGCGCGCCGCCGGCACGCCCTAACGCGCGCCAGCCTGCGTCCGCGCCGCACGCGGTGCGGTCAGCACCTCGTCCTGCACGCCCAGCGCCCCCAGGAAGCTGCGGCGCCACCAGTGCACATCGTGCTGGCGGATGCGCTCCATCAGCTGGGCGTGGCGCTGCTGGCGCTCGGCCAAGGGCATGCGCAGGGCCGTCTGAATCGCCTCGGCCATGCCCTGGGTGTCGTAGGGGTTGACCAGCAGCGCTTCCTTGAGCTGCTCGGCCGCGCCGGCAAAGCGCGACAGCACCAGCACGCCCGGGTCCTGCGCGTCCTGCGCCACCACGTATTCCTTGGCCACCAGGTTCATGCCGTCGCGCAGCGGCGTGACCAGGCCCACGCGCGCCGCGCGGCACAGCCCGGGCACGCGCCTGCGGGCCACCGTGCGGTGGATGTAGCGCAGCGGCATCCAGTCCAGGTCGCCGAAATCGCCGTTGATGGCGCCGCACAGGCCCTCCAGCTCCTGGCGCAGGTCGGAGTAGGCATGCACGTCGTCGCGCGAGGGCGAGGCGATCATGACCAGCGTGGCGCTGTGCTCGTTTTCAGGATAGCGCTCCAGCAGCTCGCGAAAGGCGCGCACGCGCTGCGGGATGCCCTTGGAATAGTCCAGCCGGTCGATGCCCAGCAGCAGCTGGCGGCGCGAATACTCCTGGCGCATGGCCTCGTAGGTCTGCACGGCGTCGGGCGCGCGGCCCAGGCGCTCGAACTCCTGCACGTCGATGCCGATGGGAAAGGCGCCCACGCGCACCTCGCGGCCTTGCGCGGCAAAGCGCCCCTCGCCCCGCTCCTCGGCGCCGGCCTCGTTCAGCATGTAGCGGCGCACGTGGGCCACGTCGGCCTGGCTTTGCAGGCCCACCAGGTCGTAGGCAAACAGCGAACGCATCAGCCATTCATGCTGCGGCAGTGCGGCCAGGATCAGCGGCGGCGGCACGGGGATGTGCAGGAAAAAGCCGATGCGCTGACGGCAGCCCAGCGCACGCAGTTCGGCGGCCAGGGGGATCAGGTGGTAGTCGTGCACCCAGATCACGTCATCGTCGTGCAGCAGCGGCAGCAGCTTGCGCGCGAACAGGCGGTTCACCCGGCGGTAGCCCTCGACGTAGTCGGTGCGAAAGTCCGCCAGGTCCAGCCGGTAGTGGAACACCGGCCACAGCACGCTGTTGGAGTAGCCCTGGTAGTAGCTGGCAAAGTCCTCGGCGGCCAAGTCCACGGTGGCCAGCGTCACGCGCCCGGCCTGGCGCGTCTGCAGCCGGCCCTCGCCCGGCTCCCCGTCCGGCGTTACCGTGCCGCTCCAGCCGAACCACAGCCCGCCCGTGCGGTTCAGGGTGTCGCCCAGGGCCACGGCCAGCCCACCCGCAGCCGGCCTGCGCGGATCGGCCAGGCGGTTGGAAACGACTACAAGTCGGCTCATACACATCCTCCTAAGTATTGTTCGTCGTACTGCGTGCGCATGTGATGCCCGCTTTTCGGTGCGCATCAACCGCAAGGCCAGCAATCGCGCCCGCCAGGCGCGGACCGCCGTGCAAAGGCCGCCCCGCCACACTGGCGGTGTCCCCCCTCCTCACGCGCAGCGTGAGACAAAGAGGGGGGAAGCGGCGCAAGCCGCTCAGGGGGGTGTCTCTATATGACGCTGTCCCAAGGAGCGGACAGGCGCATGGCGGCATTGATCAGGCCCACCATCGAATAGGTCTGCGGAAAGTTGCCCCACATCTCGCCCGTGCCGGCGTGCGTGTCCTCGGCCAGCAGGCCCAGCGGGTTGCGCACGGCCAGCATGGCTTCGAAGATCTCGCGGGCCTGGTCCTTGCGGCCCACGCGCGCCAGCGCGTCGATGCGCCAGAACGTGCAGATGTTGAAGGACGTCTCGGGCTTGCCGAAGTCGTCGGCCGCCTCGTAGCGGCGCATGAAGGGGCCGTCGCACAGCACCTCTTCCATCACGTCCAGCGTGCGGATGAAGCGCTCGTCGCGCGCATCGACCAGGCCCACCTCGGCCATCAGCAGCACGCTGGCGTCCAGCTCGCGCCCGCCAAAGCTCTCGGCGAACACGCCGCGCTCGGCGTTCCACGAGCGCGCCAGGATCTCTTGCTGCATGCGCTGCGCGTGATCGCCCCAGTACGCGGCGCGCTCGGGCAGCTGCAGCGCGTGGGCTATTTTTGCCAGCCGGTCGCACGCCGCCCAGCTCATCAGCGCCGACGAGGTGTGGATGCGCGCGCGTGTGCGCAGCTCCCACATGCCGGCGTCAGGCGTGCCATAGACCTGCACCGCCAGCTCGCCGATGCGCTCGAGCCGGGCGAACTCCGCCGCGCCCGAGGGCTGCAGCAGGCGCCGGTCGTGAAAGGCCTGGGCCGAGCCCAGGATGATGTTGCCGTACACGTCGTGCTGGAAGTGCTCGGCCGCCTGGTTGCCCACGCGCACCGGGCCCATGCCGCGGTAGCCCTGCATGCCCGGCACGAAGGACTCGGGCAGCTCGTGCTCCAGCCCGATGCCATACAAGGGCTGGATGTGACCCTCGCCGGCCTTGACCACGATGTTGCCCAGCCAGCGCAGGTAGTCCTCCATGGTGCCCACTTCGGACAGGCTGTTGAGCGCACGCACCACGAAGAAGGCGTCGCGCAGCCAGCAGTAGCGGTAGTCCCAGTTGCGCCCGCTGTTGGCCGACTCGGGGATGCTGGTGGTCATGGCCGCGACGATGGCGCCCGTGTCCTCGAACAGGCTCATCTTCAGCGTGATGGCAGCGCGGATCACGGCCTCCTGCCACTGCAGCGGCAGGTGCAGCCGCATGGTCCAGTGCTTCCAGTAGCTGACGGTCTCCTGCTCCCAGTAGCGGGCGGTGTCGGCGATGCCCTCGGTCAAGGTTTCGTCCGCGCCCAGGATGAAGTTGTGCTCGCGCGAGACGATGAACGGCTCACCCGAGAGCACGTAGGGCACGGGCGCATCGGTGGTCAGGCGCAGCGTCAGGGCGCCGCCCACGTAGCGGATGTGGTGGCTGCCGCGGGTCAGCGTGGGCGTGGTCTCACCCCAGTCGTAGCGCACGTTCAGGTGTACGCGGATGCGCGGCGAGCCCTGCACCACGCGCAGCCGCCGCACCAGCGACACCGGCCGGAAAAAGCGCGAGCGCGAATGAAAACGCGGGCAAAAGTCCGTCACCTCCAGGCAGTTGCCGGCGGTGTCGGTCATGCGCGTGTGCAGCACGGCGGTATTGGGCTCGTACCACTGCTCGCTGGCGGCAAAGTTCTCCAGCTCGATGGCAAAGCGCCCGGCGTCCGCGCCGGGGTGGATGAGGGCGTTGAACACCGGGTCGCCGTCAAAGCGCGGCATGCAGGCCCAGACGATGGCCCCGCGCGCGTCCACCAGCGCGCTGATGGTGCAGTTGCCGATCATGCCCAGCGCCAGCGAGGGCGTGGCCGTGCCCGGCGCGTGCGGGGCGTTCTCTCCGTCTGCCGTCGCCGTCATGGCGTGGCCTCGCAGGCATCGGTGGCCAGCGCCTGCGCCGCGCCGTGCAGCCAGTCGCGCACCGCCGCGGGCGAGGGGATGCGCGTGCGCGCCGCCGTCTCGCCGGCGCCCACCTTCAGGCCCGTGCCGCCCAGGGCCTGCACGGCGGCGAAGCCGTCCTCGTCCGTCACATCGTCACCCACGAACAGCGGCACCCGGCCGGCAAAGGGCGGCTGCTGCATCAGATGGGCAATGGCCCGGCCCTTGCCGGCGCCAGCGGGCTTGATCTCGTACACATACTTGCCGGCCAGCAGCTCGGCGCCGGGCAGCGCGGCCACGGCCCGGGCCAACGTGTCGTGGCACAGCTGCTGCAGGTGCGGCGCCTGGCGATAGTGCAGGGCGGCGCCGGCGCGCTTGCGCTCCACCAGCAGGCCCGGGTGGCTGGCCGCCAGGGCGTCCAGCGTTTGCAGCAAGGGGCCCAGCTCCAGCGGGGGTGCGCTACAGCCGCTTGCCGCGGACAGGCGCAACTGCGCGCCGTGCTCGCAGGCCAGGGGCAGCTCGAGTGCGCCCAGAAAGCCGTCCATGTCGGCCAGGGTGCGGCCGGTGACGATGGCCAGCGCCCCGCCCAGCGCGTGGTGCAGGGCATGCAGGTCCTGCGCCAGGCCGGGGGCAAGGCGGACGGCATCGGGCTGCGGGGCCAGGTCGGCCAGCGTGCCGTCAAAGTCGAGAAACAGCGCGTGGCGCCGTGTGAGGGGTGGTGGGAACAGCATCGCCGGGGACCGTAACAGATCGCATTCGCCCGCTATGTAGGCGAGGCACCCATGGGCTTGTCTGTGCGCGCGGCCGGCGCCCTGGACGCCGGGTTGAAGCCGCGGGCCCACGCCCGGCCCGGTTGAAAAGCCCGGCGCGGACCGCAGTTGCAAGCCACCTCACTTTTGCCGCGCTGCCATGCCCTCCACCAACGCCTCCCCCTCCTCCGCCCTGCACGTGGTCTGCCCGCACTGCCACACCACCAACCGCGTGCAGGCCGCGCAGCTGGCGGCGCAGCCAGACTGCGGCAGCTGCCACCAGCCGCTGTTCGCCGGCGAGCCCCTGGCGCTGGATGCGGCCAGCTTCGACAAGCACGTGGGCCGCAGCCAGATCCCTGTCGTGGTGGATTTCTGGGCGCCCTGGTGCGGACCGTGCCGGCAGATGGCGCCGGCCTTCGCCCAGGCCGCGCGGCAGCTGGAGCCGCAGGCGCGCCTGGCCAAGCTGGACACCGAGGCCCAGCCGCAGGTGGCCGGGCGCTACGGCATCCGCAGCATCCCCACCATGATCGTCTTCAAGGGCGGCCAGGAGGCGGCACGCATCTCGGGCGCGCTGCCGGCTGCCGAGATCGTGCGCTGGGTGCAGTCAAACCTCTGACGGGCCCGCACTTGCCTCGGCTGCCAGCCAGCGCGCCAGGGCCTGCTCGCGCGCGCGGCGGATCCACTCGCCCACCTGCGGGCCGGTGGCGCCGCGTTCGGCGGCCTGCGCGGCCACCTCGGCGGTGGACACGGCCAGGGCCTGCTCCAGCGCTGCGGCCAGGTGCGGGCGCTGCGGGTAGGGCTGCTCCTGCAGGCCGCCGCGCCCGCGCGCGTCGCATTCGCAGGCCAGCAGCACGTCAGCGAAGCGCCGGGGCTTGCGCAGCGCGTCGCAGCGCTCCAGCAATCGCAGCAGGGCCGCGGCGCCCAGCTCGCCGCTTCTGTGGATGTTGCCGTGCTCGCGCGCCACGACGTCGGCCGTCTCTCGGCACTCGGTGGGCACGCGCAGGCGCTCGCACACGCCCTTGAGCAGCTTGGCGCTGCGCTGCTCGTGGCCGATGTGGCGCGGCAGCACGTCCCGGGGCGTGGTGCCTTTGCCCAGGTCGTGCGTCAGGCAGGCAAAGCGCACGGCCAGCGGCGCCTGCAGGCGGGCGGCCATGTCCAGCACCATCATCAGGTGCACGCCGGTGTCCACCTCGGGGTGGTATTCGGCGCGCTGGGGCACGCCCCACAGGCGCTCGACCTCTGGCAGCAGCACGGCCAGTGCGCCGCACGCGCGCAGCACCTCGAACATGCGCGATGGCGCGGCTTCCATCAGGCCGCGCGAGAGCTCCTGCCAGACGCGCTCGGGCACCAGGTGGTCGGCCTCGCCGCCGTCCACCATCTCGCGCATCAGCGCCATCGTTTCGGGCGCGACGGAGAAGTCGGCAAAGCGCGCGGCAAAGCGGGCCACGCGCAGGATGCGCACCGGGTCCTCGCGGAAGGCTTGCGTGACGTGGCGCAGCACGCCGGCGCGCAGGTCGGCCACGCCGTGATAGGGGTCAAAAACGGCTCCAACGCCCGTCCAGTCTGCGGGAGCAGCTATTGCATTGATAGTGAGGTCGCGCCGCGCCAGGTCTTCTTCCAGCGTCACGTCGGGCGAGGCCTGCACGGTAAAGCCCCGGTAGCCGCGTCCGCTCTTGCGTTCGGTGCGCGCCAGGGCATATTCCTCGCGCGTCTCGGGGTGCAGGAAGACGGGGAAGTCGCGCCCCACGGGCAAATAGCGGCGCGCGGCCATGTCCTCGGGCGTGGCGCCCACGACGACCCAGTCGCGGTCGCCCGCGGGCAGGCCCAGCAGCTGATCGCGCACGGCGCCGCCGACGAGGTAAATCTGCATGGGCCCGGTCAATCGCGCCGCAGCCGGTAGGGCTCTTCGAACTCGCGAAAGTCGGCCTCGGCCCGCGCGCCGTCGATCCAGGCCTGCACGCCCGGCAGGGCGCACACGCGCTCGACGTAGGCGCCGATCTCTGCAGGCACCGGCAGGGCGTAGGTCTTCAGGCGCATGCACACCGGGGCGAAGAAGGCGTCGGCAACGGTGAACTGCGCACCGAACAGCAGCGGCCCGCCATGGCGCGCCAGCAGCTCGCCCCACATCTCCACCAGGCGCTGCACGTCGGCGCGCAGGCCGGGGCGGTCGCGCCAGCCCAGGGCGCCCACCTCGGGCAGGTGGGCTTCGATGTTCATCGGGCAGTAGCTGCGCAGCTGGGCAAAGCCGCTGTGCATCTCGGCCACCACGCTGCGGGCGCGGGCGCGCGTCGCCATGTCCTGCGGCCACAGCTGGCGGTCGGGGAATTTCTCGGCCACGTACTCGGCGATGGCCAGCGTGTCCCACACGGTCAGGTCGCCATCGACCAGCACCGGCACCTTGCCCGTGGGCGTCACGCCCTGCAGCTGGCGTTTGAACTGCGAGCCGGCGTCGAAGCTGTCGAAGCGCACCGGCACTTCCTCGAACGGAATGCCCGCCTGGCGCAGCAGCACCCACGGCCGCATGGACCAGGACGAATAGTTCTTGTTGCCGATATAAAGCTGGAGCATCGAAAGTCCCTTCGGTATGTTGAAAAGCTGCTTTTCCAATCAAAAGACCGGGCAGCAGGCCAGGACAGCCGGCGCCGCGAAGCGCCGCAGGGGGCTGCTTTCTAGACCGGCCAGACGACCCCGTTGTCGTTCAGGATGGCATCCAGCGGCAGGTCGTGCGGCTCGGGCTCGAACTCGTCCAGGTAGCCCGCCGTGTAGCCCAGCCCCACGGTGGCCGGGCGCGGCTGCAGCGTGGCCAGGGTGCGGTCGTAAAAGCCGCCGCCATAGCCCAGCCGGTAGCCTCCTGGCCCATAGCCCACGCAGGGCACAAACAGCAGCGTGGGCGCCAGCGCCTCGGTGTCCTTGGGCTTGGGGATGCCGTAGGCGTCTTCCTCCATCGGGCAGCCGGGGTACCAGGCGTGGAAGGTGAGCGTCTTGTGCACCTTGTCCACCACCGGCAGGCCGATGCGCCGGCGCAGCGGCTCGTCCAGCAGCTCGCCGTCTTCCTTCCAGCGGTGCAGTGCGGGCAGGGGGTCGAACTCGCCCTTGATGGGCCAGTAGGCGCCGATCACTGTGTGCGGCTTGTCCACCAGCCAGATGCGCAGCACGCGCTGCAGCTGCTCGGCACGGGCCATGCGGTCGGGGAGTTGCAGGCGCTCATTCACCAGTGCGCGGCGCAGGGCTGCTTTGTCCATCACATAATTTCCCGGATGTTTCTATCCATGCCCTTGATCGGGCGGAACAGCTTGGTGAAGGCCCAGGCCTTTTCCAGGCGCATTGTCCCCCTGGCGGGGGCGGTATCGGGCCGGAGTGTGTTGTCGATGAAAAAGTGGTTGGAGATTTTGACACCGCTGCTGGTGGCAGCAGCCCTGGGCAGCGGCGCTGCAGCGCAGGCGCAGCAGGGCGCAGCTGCCCAGTCGGGCGACGAGGCGGTGCTGGAGATGCAAAAGGCCTTTCGCAAGGGCGACAAGCTGCGCCTGGCGCAGCTGCTGCCCGCCGCGCGCGGCCACGCGCTGGAGCCCTGGGCCGCCTACTGGGAGCTGCGCGCGCGGCTCGATGAAGCCCAGCCGCCCGAGGTGGACGCATTCTTGCAGCGCTGGGCCGGCAGCTACCAGGAAGACCGCCTGCGCAACGACTGGCTGCTGCTCTTGGGCCAGCGGCGCGACTGGGAGCGCTTTGCCGAGCACCACCCGCGCTTTCGCATGGGCGACGACCGCGAGGTGCGCTGCTATGCCCTCACCGTCGAGCACCTGAAGGGCCGCGCCCCGGCCGACGCTGGCGAGCAGCTGCTGGGCAACTGGTATGCGCAGCGCGATGCCGACGACGGCTGCGCCTACGCCGCCGCCGAACTGCTGGCCGCCGGGCGCATCAAGCCCATCGACGTGTGGCGCAAGGCGCGCCTGGCGGCCGAGGCCAACCGCCCGCGCGCCGTGCGCCGGGCGGTGGAGATCGTCGCGCCCGAGGCGCTGGCGCAGCTGCGCGAGGCGCTGGACGCTCCGTCCAAGTTCTTGACCGGCCGCGCCACCGCGCGCGGCAAGGAGCGCCAGGAGCTGGTCGTGCTGGCGCTCACCCGCATGGCCACGTCCGACACGGCCGGCGCCGCCCGGTTGCTGGACGGCAAATGGGGCGTGCACCTCTCGGCCGAGGAGCGCAACTGGCTGTGGGGCCTGATCGGCAAACAGGCGGCCGTGGGCCTGTCCCCCGACGCCCTGGGCTACTTCGCCCACGCCAGCCGCGACGCCGACCTGACCGATGACATGCTGGGCTGGAAGACCCGCGCCGCCCTGCGCGCCGGCCAGTGGAAGCTGGTGGCCAAAAGCATCGACGCCATGAGCGCCGCCGCGCGCGAGGACGCCACCTGGACCTACTGGCGCGCCCGTGCGTACATGTCCGACCGCCCCGGCGACGAGGACCGCGCCCACGCCAGGAAGCTGTACGAGCGCATCGCCGCCACCACCGGCTTTTACGAGCAGCTGGCGCTGGAGGAGCTGGGCGCACGCATCACCCTGCCGCCCGCGCCCGCGCCGCTGACGGCCGAGGAAAAGGCCGCCGCCCGCGCCAACCCCAGCCTGAACCGGGGCCTGTACGCCATCTTGCTGGGCCTGCGCAGCGAGGGCGTGCGCGAGTGGAACTACGCCACCAATTTGCACACTCCCGGCGGCATGCCCGAGCGCGAACTGCTGGCCGCGGCCGACTTCGCCTGCCAGCGCCAGGTGTGGGACCGCTGCATCAACACCAGCGAGCGCACGCGTGCGGCCATCGACATGGCGCAGCGCTTTCCCACGCCCTACCGCGATGCGGTGCTGGCGCGCACCCGCTCCATCGGGCTGGAGACGGCCTATGTCTATGGCCTGATCCGCCAGGAAAGCCGCTTCATCATGGATGCGCGCTCCGGCGTGGGCGCCTCGGGCCTGATGCAGGTCATGCCCGCCACGGCGCGCTGGACGGCCAGGAAGATCGGCCTGGAGGGCTTCACGCCCGACCAGATCAACGACACCGAGACCAACATCACCATCGGCACCGCGTACCTGAAGCTGGCGCTGGACGATTTCCAGGGCTCCATGCCGCTGGCCGCTGCCGCCTACAACGCGGGGCCGGGGCGGCCGCGCAACTGGCGCAACGGCCCGGTGCTGGAGGCGGCGATCTGGGCCGAGAACGTGCCGTTTGCCGAGACGCGCGACTATGTGAAGAAGGTGCTGGCCAATACGGTGAACTACGCGGCGCTGCTGACGGGGCAGCCGCAGTCGCTCAAGAGCCACCTGGGGGTGGTGGGGCCGCGGGAGGTGGCGGGGGAGGATCCGAGCAGGGATCTGCCTTGAGGTGGTGGTTGCTCTTTAATTGATAGCTGGTTGCGCTTGGTTGGCTTGCGTTAGGGGCCGTTTTGGCTTTGATGTTGGTTTGATGTCGCTGGCCGGGACTCGCCCCGGCGGGCGACCTCCTTTTCTTGCTCGCACAAGAAAAGGAGGCAAAAGAAGTGCGCCCCCGATGCCCGTATCCCCTTCGCTGCGCTACGGGGCATCCTGCGATGCTCGGGCGCGCGGCGGGCCGCAGAACTCACTTCGCTGCTGCGCAGCTGCGTTCAAACAACTGCGGCAAGTCAGATCACGAAGCAGGTGTGTCCTTCGGCACACCTGCCCGCCGCGCGCCCTGCGCTTCTCGGTACGGGCATAGGGGGGAAAGCGGGAACCACACGGGCCATCGCTGCGCTCGGCCTGGCCTTCGCGGCGTGCAACGCCTGCGCGTGCGGGGCCGAGCGCAGCGATGGCCCGTATGGTCTGCCACCCCTTGAGGCTGCGCCTGGGGCGGGGCGCTTGCGGGGTGGCAGGGGCGCCTGTGCGCCCATGCTTCGTGATCTGACTGGCCGCGTCTGTTTGAACGGAGCTGCGCAGCAGCGCAGTGAGTTATGCGGCCCACCCCGCAAGCGTCACGCCACAGGTTTGCCCCTTCGCGCAAGCGAAGGGGTCGCAGACTTCGGGGTCGTGTTCTTTGCTTCCTTTCTTGCACGAGCAAGAAAGGAAGTCGCCCGCCGGGGCGAGTCCCGGCCAGCGACATCAAAAAAAACTCAAGGCCAAAACGGCCCCAGCCCTTACCCAGCAAGCGCTAAAGGCTACAAAGTAAAGAGCAAACTCAAGGCCGCGCCCACCGCCGCAGCAGGTTGTGATACACGCCCGTCAGCTGCACCAGCCGCATATCGTCACCCGCCAGCAGCGGCGTCACCTGCTGCACCGACTGGTCCAGATCGAACAGCAGCGTGCGCTCCCCCTCATCCGCCACCAGGCTCTCGATCCAGAAAAACGACGCCACGCGCGCGCCGCGCGTCACCGGCGTCACCCGGTGCAGGCTGGTGGACGGATACAGCACCATGTCCCCGGCCGCCAGCTTCACCGTCTGCACGCCGAAAGGCCCTTCCACCTCCAGCTCGCCGCCGTCGTACTCCTCGGGCTCGGCCAGAAACAGCGTAGCCGACAGGTCGGTGCGCATCTGCTGGCTGCTGCCGGGCAGGAACATCAGGGCGCTGTCCACGTGCGCGCCGTAGGTGCCGCCGCCTGCGTAGCGGTTGAACTTCGGCGGGTAGATGGTGCGCGGCAAGGCCGCCGAGATGAACAGCGGCGTGGCCGCCAGGCGGCGCAGGATGTGCTGGCCCAGGCGCACGGCCAGCGCGCTGCCGTCCGCCAGCTGCTGGTTGCGCTTGACGCTCTTGGCCAGCGTGCCGGCGGTGGCGGCGCCGTCCTGCCATTCGGCGGCGTCGAGTTCGGCGCGAAAGCTGCGCACTTCTTGCTTGGACAGGACCTGGTCGATGGAGATCAGCATGGAAAAGCCTGGGGATCGGTGGGGCAGGAAGGCAGCAGCGCCTCGGGGGTGATGTCGGCCGGGCTGGCGCAGCCGGCCTGCGCCATGCAGGCCTGCAGCTCTTCGATGAGCAGCGTCAGCATGTGCGCCACGCCCAAAGCGCCCGCAGCCGCCAGGGCGTACATCTGCAGGCGGCCGACGAGCACGGCGTCGGCGCCCAGCGCCAGCGCCTTGAAGGCGTCCTGGCCGCTGCGGATGCCGCCGTCCAGCAGCAGCGGACAGTCCGCGCCCACGGCGGCGCGCACGGCGGGCAGCTGGCGCAGCGCGGCGGGCGCGCCGTCCAGGCTGCGCCCGCCATGGTTGGAGACGATGAGCCCGGCGACACCGGCCGCCTGCAAGGCGCGCGCGTCATCGGGGTGCAGCACGCCCTTGACCCACACCGGCAGCCGCGTGGCGGGCAGCAGCCAGTGCAGGTCGTCCCAGATGGGCGCGTGGCGCATGGCGCCCTGGAAGATGCGGCTGTCGCCCTCGGCCAGCGGCGCGGGGGCGCTGGGCGCGTAGGCCGCCAGGTTGCCGGCCGTGCACTCGGGCGGCAGCGCGAAGCCGGCGGCCAGCGCGCTGCGGCTGGCCAGCTGGATGCTGGCGTCCAGCGTCAGCACGATGGCGGTGTAGCCCGCGGCCTGCGCGCGCGCGAGCAGGTCCAGCGTGTGGGCGCGCTCGGGCTGCAGGTACAGCTGGAACCAGCGCGGGGCGCTGCCCGCCGCCTGGGCGATGGCCTCCAGCGGGGCGGACGAGAGCGTGCTGGCCACCAGGCAGGTGGCCGTGGCCTCGGCGGCGCGGGCGGTGGCCAGTTCCGCATCGGGGTGCGCCAGCCGCTGGTGCGCCACCGGGGCCAGAAAAAAGGGGTGGGGCAGGTCCTGCCCGTTCAGCGCCCGCCGGGTGTGGCCGGCGCGCACGTCGCGCAGCAGGCGGGGCAGCACGGCCCACTGCCCGAAGGCCGCGCGGTTGGCCGCCACCGTCTGGTCCCAGCCGCAGCCGCCGGCGATGTAGGCCAGGCGGTCGGCCGGCAGGTGCTGCGCGGCCAGCCGTTCGTAGTCGATGGCGTTGTAGATGCCGGGGGGAATGCGGGCGGGTGTGTTCATCAAAAACAATAGCTGCCAGCGCACGGCTGGCGGGCGCTGGCAGCCATTTTTTCTTGGATGCTTTACAGATCCAGGTTCAGCGTCAGGCGCACGGCGCGGCCGTCGCCCTTGTACAGGAAGGCGCCCGAGCGGTACACGGCGGTGAAGTAGTCTTTGTCGGTCACGTTCAGCAGGTTCAGGCGCAGGTTGGCGCTCTTGTTGATGCGGTAGGTGGCAAACAGGTCGTAGGTGGTGAACGAGGGCACCGGCTGCGAGCACAGGCCCTGGGCGTTGTAGCCGGCGCCGGTGTCGGGCTGGCCGCCGCACTTGCCGCTTTCGTAGCGGGCGATGGCGCCGAACTCGAAGTTGCGCGTCAGGTGGTACTTGCCCTGCAGCGAGGCGCTGCGGTCGGCGAAGTTGGACAGCGGGTTGCCCACGTTGGCCGGGTTGCTGGACTGCAGCACCTTGGACTTCATGAAGGCCACGCCGCCCTGCACCTCCAGCAGCGGGGTGATGTTGCCGGCCAGGCCGAACTCGATGCCGCGCACGCGGTTCTTGCCGGTGTTGAAGGTGCCCACGGTGTCGTAGTCGGCGCCTTCCATCACGTCGCTCTTGGTGGTCTGGAAGACGGCGGCGGTGGCCAGCAGCTTGTCGTCCAGCACGTTGAACTTGGTGCCCAGCTCGAAGTTGCGCGAGGTCTCGGGCTTGGCGCCGGCCGCCTTGCCGTCAAAGATCACCAGGCCGCCATAGCCGCTGCTGGTGCCGGTGTCGGGCTCGCCGCCGTTGATGTCCTGCGACGTGCCGAAGCTGGCGTAGGCCATGGCCGTGGGGCTGAACTTGTAGCTCGCGCCCAGGTGGCCGTTGAGCAGGGTGTCGGTGAACGCGTAGTCGCCGGTTTGCGCCGCCGTCAGGTTGTTTTGCGTCAGCATGCTCAGCTTGTAGTGGTCGGCGCGCAGACCGCCGAACAGCGTCCAGCGGTCGGACAAGTCCACCGTGTCCATGGCCGACAGGGCGAAGGTCTTGACGCGCCAGTCGCGCGTCCAGTCGCGCTTGGCGTAGCTGCGTCCGGCCAGGCTGCCCAGGTTGCCCGTGACGTTGCCATTGGCGTCCGTGATGCACCAGGCGTTGTTGGCCGTGGCGGTGGCGCTGTTGCGGCAGTTGTAGGCGCCGGTGTTGGTCACGCCGTAGTTGCCGGACAGCACCTTGTGGTCGGTGTACTCAAAGCCGAAGATGAACTCGTGCTTCAGGCTGCCGATCTGCCTGTCCCAGCGCAGGTTGCTTTGGTGGGCAAAGTACTCCACTTCCTGCCAGCCGGTGTGGCCGCCATCCAGCGCGGCGGCGGTGTAGGCGGGCTGGCCCGCGGCGTCAAAGATCTGGCGGCTGGATGCGCCGGTGGTGGCGTACTTGTTGTTCGACTGGCCGTAGCGCGTCAGGCTGGTCAGCTTGACGTCGGGCGCGAAGCGGTAGTTCACGCGTGCGGTCAGCGTGTCCACGTCGGACTGCAGGAAGTCGGCGTTTTGCGCGTACATCGGCACGCTGGTGGCCGGGCGGCGGTTGGGCGGCGTGCCGACCAGGTAGTAGCCCAGGTCGGGGTGCTTGTCCTTGGCGCGCAGGCCGTAGTAGTCCAGCGTGACCGACAGGTCTTCGTTGGCGTTCCACAGGCCCGACAGGGCCAGGCCGTTTCTCTGGCGCTTGGACGGGTCGCGGTCGGGTACGCCCTCGCTGGACAGCAGGCCGTTGGCGCGCAGGGCGAAGGTCTCGGAGAAGACCTTGTTGGCGTCCAGCGTCACGCGGCGGTGGCTGTCGGTGCCGATGCCGGCGCTGATGCGGTTGAAGCTGTAGTCGGTGGTGGCCTGCTTGGTGATGGCGTTGATGGCGCCACCGGCCGAGCCGCGGCCGGCAAAGCTGGAGTTCGGCCCCTTGGTGATCTCCAGCTGCTCGATGGCGAAGCTCTCGCGGGTGGTCATGCCGGGGTCGCGCAGGCCGTCCACGAAGACGTCCGAGCGCGCCTCCTGGCCGCGGATGATGTAGCGGTCGCCAAAGGCGTTGCCGTTCTCGCCCGTGCCCAGCGTGATGCCGGGCTGCACGGCCAGGATCTGCTTGAGGTCGGTCTGGCCCGAGTCGCGGATGGCCTCGCCCGTGACCACCGAAATGGTCTGCGGCGTCTCGGCCAGCGGGCGGGTGTGGCGGCTGTCGGCCGAGGTCTTGGCCTTGTAGGGCGCGCCCACTTCAGCGTTCGGGTTCGGGTCGATGGCCTGCTCCTGCACCGTCACGGTGGGCAGGGTGGCCGCGGTGGCGGCAGGCTGGCCCTGGGCCAGGGCGGCCAGGGGCAGCAGGGCGGCGGCGGCCACGCCGCCGGTGGACAGGCGCAGGCTCTTGGGCTTCTTGATGCGGGAAGAGGGCATGGTTGGAGGACGTTCTCTGTGCAGAAAGGATGGAACAAAAAAGCGTTCCAATTATTGTTGAGAATCAATATCGTTTGCGTAAACATTCAAAGAAATGCCGGTTTTCCTGCGGCGCGGAAATGAAAAACGGCCGGCTGTTGCCCGTGGACAACAGCCGGCCGCGTGGCCTGAAAGTCGGTTCAGACGTTGGTGAGCTGGCCGTCTTCCAGCCGCGCGGCGCCGCTGGCGACCAGCTCGTCCACCAGCGCGGCGGCCCATTCGCGCGCGCTGCGGCCGGCGAAGTAGCGCTGGTGCAGGGCGCCAAAGTAGGGCGTGCCGTCCAGCCAGTCCAGGGCCTGCTCCAGCGGCAGGCTCTGCCACTCCAGCAGCTTGTACTTGAGCAGCACCTTGGCCGCGTAGCGGGCGTGCTTGAGCGGCTCGGCCACGAAGGCGGCCAGCCGGGCGCGGGCACGCTGCAGCGCCGCCGGCACGTCGCCGAACACGCTGCCGTGGCCGGGGATGACGGTGACAGGTGCCAGCTGCTCGATCACGTCCAGCGTGGCGCCCACCTCGGCAAAGGCGCCTTCGCCCTCGATCTCGGGGAAGACCACGCCAAAGCCGTTTTCCCACAGCGCGTCGCCCGAGATCAGCAGCCGCGCCTGCGGCTCGAACAGCAACACGGCGTGCGGGTCGTGCCCGGGCGCAGCGTGGATGCTCCACTCGCGCCCGCCCAGGGCGATGGACTGGCCCGGCTGCAGCACGCCGTCGGCGCGAAAGGGCGGGCATTCCTGGCCGGTGGGCACGTAGCTCAGGGCCACCGGGTCCCATTGGCGCACGTGCTGCAGCTGGCCCGGCGGGATCAGCGTGCGCAGCTGCGGCCAGCGCTGCTGCAGCGCGGCATTGCCGCCGCAGTGGTCGCTGTGCAGGTGGGTGTTGGCCAGCAGCGCCAGCGGCCGGCCCTGCAGGCTGGCGGCGACCAGCGCCACGGTCTGGGCGGCATGGGTGCAGTAGCCGCTGTCGATCAGCGCGGCGCCCCCGGGGCCGTCAAAGAGGATGTTGTTGGCCGACAGCCAGCCGCGCTCGAATACGGTGATTTCGGGCGGCAGCGCAGGTGGGGTAAGCGTCATCAGCTATCAAAAAAAGAGTGACAGGCCAGCCGCGCCGGCTGGGCGAAGATGGCGGCCATTGTGCGTGCGCCACTGCCGCACCCACGCAAGAAAGGAAAACCGCCATGCCAATGACCAACGCACGCTGGCAGCGCTGGCTGGTCGCCACCCAGCTGCTGCTGATGGCCGCCTGGGCGCTGGCCTGGTGGCCGCATTCGCGCGCGCTGGCGCTGGCCGGCGCGCTGGCCCTGCCGCTGCTGGCGCGCCTGGCGATGGTGCCGCAGTTCGTGCTGATGGCCCGGGTGGTGCGCCGCGCCGGGGGCACGCCGCCCACGGCCCGCCAGCTGCTGCGCGCCTGGTGGGCCGAGGCCGGCTGGGCAGCGCGGGTCTTCGGCTGGTGGCAGCCGTTTCGCCACCGCACGCTGCCCGACTGGCTGCCGCCGCCGCCGGCCAGCGCGAGCGCGCCGCGAGGCGTGGTGCTGGTGCACGGCTTTCTGTGCAACCGGGGTTTTTGGCTGCCGTGGCTGCGCCTGCTGCGCGCACGCGGCCACGCCTGCGTGGCGGTGACGCTGGAGCCGCCCTTTGCCGGCATCGACGACTACGCCGGCACCCTCGACGAGGCCGTGCGCCGGGTGGAGCAGGCCACCGGCCGCGCGCCGCTCATCGTGGCGCACAGCATGGGCGGGCTGGCCGTGCGCGCCTGGCTGCGCGCGGTGCCGGGTGCGCGCGGGCGCATCCACCGCGTGGCCACCCTGGGCACGCCGCACCAGGGCACCTGGGCGGCACGCCACGCGCGCAGCGCCAACGGGCGGCAGATGCGGCTGCACAGCCCCTGGCTGCAGGCGCTGGCGGCCAGCGAGGACGCCGCGCTGCGCGGGCGCTTCGTGTGCTGGCACTCGGACTGCGACAACGTGGTCTATCCGGCCGCCGCGGCGCAGCTGCCGGGCGCGCAGCTGCGCCCCATCGCCGGCGCTGCGCACGTGGAGCTGGCCTTTCACCCGCAGGTGGTCAGCGAGGTGCTGGCGCTGCTGGAGCTATGAAAATGAGAGCTGTCCGCGCTTGACTGGCGGGCGCTGGAGGCCAAAAAGGCTCCAAACGCCCCCGCCTCAGCGCCGCGGCTTCACTGGCGCGGCGCCCGCGGCGCGCGGGTGCCGGCAGCGGCCTCGAGGTGGCGCACGCAGTAATAGGTGCCATTGGGCACGCTGGCCAGGTGGTTGGCGCGCAGCGCGCCCAGGCCGGACTGCGCGGCGGCCGTGTCGTACAGGCCGGCCTGCACGTGATAGACGCCCGCGGGGCGCAGCGCCACGCCGCCGGCGTGAAAGCCCGCCGCCTCGGCCGCGGCCAGCTCGTCGGCCGTGGGCAGCTGCGCGCTTTGCGACTGGCACCAGCGCAGCGCCACCTCGCGCGAGACCAGCTGGTCGGTGTGGCCGGGCGCGGCCGTCAGCCACTGCAGCGCCGGCTGCGGGTTGCGCGGCGGCGCAAAGCGCGTGCCCTCGAAATAGTCGAACAGCTCGCGCGCCAGCGCCTGGGCCAGCATGGGCGCGGGCGCGGTGACGGTGAAGCTTTGCGCGGCGCCGCTTTGCAGCCGGACCAGCGTGGCGGTGGCCTGCACCAGCGCGCCCTCCAGCCGGGTGTAAGTGATGTAGGCGGCCAGCGCGATGCGCGCGGCGCGGCCTTTGAGCTCGTCCTGCGCCAGCGGGCGCTGCAGCTGCTCGGGGCTGATGTCGGCAAAGTCAAAGCGCAGCCGGGGGCTGCGCAGGTTGGCGCGGCGCGCCAGCTCGTCCAGCTCGCCGATCAGCTGCACGTTCAGGCTGCGGCCCAGCTCGGCCACGGCGCGCGCCTGGTGGTGCGCCTGCAGCGCGTCCACGGCCTGCAGCGCGGCGGTGATCTTGGCCGGGTCGGCCTTGTCGGCGTGCAGGTCGGCAAAGGCCTTGCGGTCGGCCTCGTAGTCGGCCAGGTCGGCGGCGCGCACGACGGGAATGTTGGGCCAGACGATGAGCGTCTGGCCGGCCGGCTCGCGCAGGTCCTGCACGGGCGCGGGCACGGGCGTTTGCCCCTGCGCCAGCGCCGCCGGCACGCAGGCCAGCGCCAGCAGCAGGGCGGCCAGCGCGTGCATGGGCCGCAGCATCAGAACGGCGTGACGCTGTTGAAGGCGCGCGCCAGCCAGCCCACGGCCTGGGCCTCGGCCTGCTCGCCCAGGCCGCGCGAGACCACCCGCACGTTGGCCACATAGCGCGAGTCGATCACGCTGCCGGCGTGGCCGCCGGCGCCGCGGCGCAGGTTGCGCGGGTCCACGATGCCGGAAAAGCGCAGCACGTCCACGCTGCGGTTCACACCGACCTGCTTTTCCCCGGTGATGACCAGGTGGCCGTTGGCCAGCACCTCGGTCACGACGGCGGTGATGGCGCTCCTGAACTCGTTGTTGCTGGCGGTGTCGCCCTTGCCGGCGAAGTTGCTGCCATATTCGGCACCGATCTTCGAGTGGTCGGCGATCTTGCCCACCAGCTTGGAGGGCAGCAGCGGCAACCCGGTGATGCCGCCTTCGGCGCCGGACTTGCGGTCCACGCTGGACTTGCTGCCCTGCTTGGCGTCGATCTTCTCCAGGATCTCGATGGTCACCAGGTCGCCCACGTAGCGCGCGCGCGGGTCTTCAAAGCCGGGGCGGTAGCTGGCGGCGTGGAACAGGCTGCCCGAGGCCGGGCCCTGGGCCACGGGCGGCGGGGGCATCTGCGGCAGCTGCGTGGGCAGCACATCGACGGGCGGGGGCGGGTTGACGCTGGCGCAGCCGGTGGCCAGCGCGGCGAAGGCGGCGCAGCCGATGAGGCGCAAAAAGGCATTCATGGTGGCGGTCCTCACAGCTGCGACAGCTTGGCCAGCATCTGGTCGCTGGTCTGGATGGCCTTGGAGTTCATCTCGTAGGCGCGCTGGGTCTGGATCATGTTGACCAGCTCCTCGACCACGTTGACGTTGGAGTTCTCCAAAAAGCCCTGCTTGATGATGCCCAGCCCGTTGGTGCCGGGCTCGGCCTGCTGCGGCGCGCCGGAGGCGGCCGATTCCCGGTACAGGTTCTGCCCCGCCGGCTCCAGGCCGGCGGAGTTGACGAAGCTGGACATGGCCAGCTGGCCCACCTGCTGCAGCGTGGGGTTGCCGGCCACGGTCACGCTGACCAGGCCGGTCTCGCTGATGCTGATGCTCTTGGCGTCCGCCGGCACGGTGACGCCGGGGGCGATCGGCAGGCCGGTGGAGGTGACCAGGCGGCCCTGCGAATCGAGCTTGAAGGAGCCGTCGCGCGTGTAGCCGGTGGTGCCGTCGGGCAGCTGCACCTCAAAGAAGCCGTTGCCGTCGATGGCCACGTCCAGGCTGTTGCCCGACTGCTGCAGGCTGCCCTGGGTGAAGTTGCGGCTGGTGGCCACCACGTTCACGCCCAGGCCCAGGTGCATGCCGGTGGGCAGCTGGTTTTCCTCGGTGGTCTGGGCGCCCACCTGGCGCAGGTTCTGGTAGATCAGGTCCTGGAAGACGGCGCTGTTGCGCTTGTAGCCGGTGGTGGAGACGTTGGACAGGTTGTGCGAGATCACGTCCAGCTGGGTCTGCTGGGCGGTCATGCCGGTCTTGGCGATCCACAGTGAATTCATCATGGCGGTATTCCTTCGGGGTTAGCCGTTGAGGCTGAGCAGCTGGCCGGCGCTCTTGTCGTCGCTCTCGGCGGTGGACAGCAGGCGCATCTGCTGCTCGAACTGGCGGGAGGCGGCGATCATTCCGACCATGCACTCCACCGCGTTCACGTTGGAGCCCTCCAGCACGCCGGCGTTGAGCCGGGCGTTGGGGTCGGCTGCCATGGGCTCGCCGCTGGCGGTGCGAAACAGGCCGTCGTCGCCGCGCTGGAGCGGGTCCTCGGCGCCGGGCGTGGCAAGCTTCAGGCGCCCCACAGCCTGCGGCGGCTGGCCGGCCACGCGGGCGCTCACCGTGCCGTCCGCGCCCAGCACTACTTCGGCGCCCTGCGGGATGTCGAGGGGCGCGCCGCCGTCGGACAGCACGGCCAGGCCGGTGCTGGTCACCAGCTGGCCGGCGTTGGTCACCTGAAACGACCCGGCGCGGGTGTAGCTCTCGGTGCCGTCCAGGCCCTGCACGGCAAACCAGGCGTTGCCATTCGCCATGGCGTCCAGCGGCCGGCCGGTGGTCTGCGCCGGGCCCGGCGTGTCCACGTGGCCCGAAGTGGCCTCCAGCGCGAACACGCGGGTGGTGGCGCCGCTGCCCTGCAGCGGCACCGAGCGGAAGTTGGACATCTCGGCCCGAAAGCCGGTGGTGGAGGCGTTGGCCAGGTTGTTGGCCAGCACCGCCTGGCGCTGCGCGGCGGCGCTGGCGCCGGTCATGGAGGTGTAGATGATGCGGTCCATGGCGGGGCTTTCCTTTTAGTGAGCTGCCGTGCTGCGCGCTGCCCGCGGCATTTGAAGCTGGCGCGACCGAAGCGCGGGCCGCCGCGCAAGGGCCGCCCCGCCGCGCTGGCGGCGTCCCCCTTGCCGCGCGCAGCGCGAGAGAAGGGGGGAAGCTGCGCAGCCGCTCAGGGGGGTCATCTCAGATTCACCAGGGTCGAGAGCACCTGGTCCTGGGTCTTGATGGTCTGGGCGTTGGCCTGGTAGGCGCGCTGGGCGGTCATCATGTTCACCAGCTCGGCCGTCAGGTCCACGTTGGAGTCCTCCAGCGCGCCGGCGCGCAGCGCGCCGAAGTTGCCTTCCGTGGGAGAGCCGAAGGTGGGCTGGCCCGACTCGAAGGTCTCCACCCACGCATTGCCGCCCACGGCCGCCAGGCCCTGGGTGTTGCGAAAGCTCGCCAGGGTGACCTGGCCCTCGGCGCGCGTCACGCCGTTGGAGTAGCGCGTCATGACCATGCCGTTGTCGGCGATGTTGATGCCGGTGAGCTCGCCGGAGGTGTAGCCGTCCTGGGTCAACTCCGAGACGGCGAATTTGGTGCCGAACTGGGTGACCTGGTTCAGGTCCAGCGTGACCGGGAAGGCCGAGGGCGCCGGGTTGCTGCCCGGGGCGTTGGGGCTGTTGGGATTGGCCGGGTGGGGGTTGACCATCAGGGCCAGCTCGAACGACTGCTTGCCCGCGGCCGGTGCCGTGTTGAGCGTGGCCGGGTTCAAGGTGCCATTGGCCGCGGGGGTGCCCGTGCCGTAGTTCATCAGGTCGCTCTTGAGGCGTGCCGACGTGATGTTGCCGTTGGCGTCCTTGGTGAAGTCCCAGGCGTCCGCAGAGGTGGCAAAGGTGAGCGTGGCCTCGCGGATGGCGTTCACGCCCTGGGCGTCGGGGCCGTAGAAACGGTAGGTGAACTCGGTGGGGAAGTCGTCTTCTTCAGTCTTGGCGGGGTCGCCGTTGATCACGGAACTGGCCACCGGCTCCAGCGTCGCAGCGATGGCACCGTTCTTGTCGGCGATCAGCCGCCCGGTAACGGCCGGGACGGTGGTGGGCGAGGTGGTCAGGTCGTCCAGCTGGTTGTAGATGTCCCAGGTGTTGGCACCGTTTTTCTCGAAATAGAAGCTCAGCGGCGTCGCCACGCCCTGGCTGTCATAGACGTTGAGCGAGGTGCCGTAGGTCGAGCGCGGCGTGGCCGCCACGGGCGGGTTGGCGCCCGGGTTGCCCTTGGCGTCGGCCGTGCGCGCGTCGAGGTTGAAGGCGGTCTTGATGGACGAGGTCTGCTTGGCCGGGATGGGGCCGGTGGTGGCGAACTTCAGCGGCGTGGCCGTGCTGGAGGTGCGCAGCCCGGTGGCAGGATCGATCGGGTAGCCCATCACGTGCGCGCCGCTGTTGGTAACCACGTTGCCCATGCTGTCGAGCTTGAACGAGCCATCGCGCGTATAGCCGCGCGAACCGTCGGGCATCTGCAGGGTGAAGAAGCCGTTGCCGTTGATGGCCACGTCCAGGCTGTTGCCCGTCACCGTGAGGTTGCCCTGGTTGAACTGCTGGGCGATGGCGCCCACTTCGACGCCGATGCCCGAATTCTTGCCGCCGGCCGTGCCGATGGCCGAGGCCACCATGGCGGCGAATTCGGTGCGCGAAGACTTGAAGCCGGTGGTGTTGGAGTTGGCGATGTTGTGGCCGATGACGTCAAGGTTCTTGGCCGAAGCGTTCAGGCCCGACAGGCCTTGCTGGAAACCCATGGTGTGCTCCTGGTGTGCGTGTGTGGGAGGGGGAGGGGCGGCGTCAGAGCACGCCGTGGATGTTGGCGTAGCCGACGGTCTCGCCGTTGGCCAGGGTCAGCGTCAGCGCGCCGCTGCTGGAGCCCGTGGCCACCACCTGTGATTGCATGAGGGCCATGGAGGGCACGGCGCCTTCCTTGGTGCTGGCCGTGACGCGAAAGCGCAGGTCGGCTTGGTTGCCGCTGTACTTGCTGGCGTCCCACTCGAAGTCGTGGCGGCCCTTGTCCTGCGCGCCCATCTCGATGGTGTCCACCACCACGCCGCCGGGGGTGACGACTTCCACCTTGACGTCGGTGGCGGCGCCGCCCAGCACGAAGGCGCCCTTGCCCTCGCCCTTGTCGCTGACGGCCAGCCGGTCGCCTTCGGTCAGCACCGAGCGGCCGATCATGGTGATGCCCTGCAGCTGCTGCATGGTGGAGAACTGCTCGGCCATGGTCTGCATGGTCAGGTTCAGCGTCTGCAGGCCCGTGACGGTGTTGATCTGCGCCATCTGCGTGGTCATCTGGGCGTTGTCCAGGGGGTTCATCGGGTCCTGGTTGTTCAGCTGCGCGACCAGCAGCTTCAGGAACCGGTCCTGCATGGCGGCCGGGTCGTTGGCAGCATTGGCCGAGGCGCCGGTGTTGACGGTGGGCGCGGAGCCGACGGGATTGAGGATCATGGAAAGTGGCCCGGTTATTGACCCATCTGCAGGGTCTTGAGCAGCAGCGTCTTGGCCGTGTTCATGACCTCGACGTTGTTTTGGTAGGAGCGCGAGGCGGAGATCATGTTGACCATCTCCTCCACCGCGTTCACGTTGGAATGCGTCACGTAGCCCTCACCATCGGCCAGCGGGTTGGCCGGGTCGTGCACGCGGCGCCCGGGCGTGTCGCTTTCCTGGATGGAGGCCACCCGCACGCCGGCCGCGGCCTCGCCGCCCATGGGAGCGGTCTGAAAGACCACCTGGCGCGCCTTGTAGGCCTGGCCGTCGGGGCCGGCCACGGCGTCCACGTTGGCCAGGTTGCTGGCCACCACGTTCAGGCGCTGCGACTGGGCGCTGATGGCGCTGCCCGAGACGTTGAAGATGGAAAACATCGACATGGGTGTTCAACCTCTCTTATTGGCCCTGGATGGCGCTGAGCATGGTCTTGGCATGGCCGTTGATGAAGCGCAGCGTGGCCTCGTAGCGCACGGCGTTGTCCACGAAAGAGGCGCGTTCGCGGTCCATGTCCACGCTGTTGTTGTCCAGGCTGGGCTGCGACTGCAGGGCGTAGCCCAGCGTGCTGGCCTGGCTGCCCAGCGCGCCCACGGCCGGCAAGGGGATGTGGCGCGCATCGCTGGTGCTGTGGCCGCGCAGGGGGCTGTCCGCGCCCGCCTGCTGCTCGGCCACCGAGCGCATGGCGTCGGCGAACTTGAAGTCGCGCGCCACGTAGCCGGGCGTGTCGGCATTGGCGATGTTGCTCGCAATGGTGCGCTGGCGCTCCGAGCGCAGCAGCAGCGCATTGCCGTGCAGGTCCACTTGGCGGGTCAGCTTGTCGAGCATGGGGCAGGTTGCGGTCCGGTGAAATCGAAGGGGCCGCCAGGGCCGCAAAAAGGCGCCTTGGGGCGTGGCCCGATTATGGAAATTGCCCCTGATTCCTAAAGCGCGAAGAACGCAGCGTTTGGCCCGCTGTTCGCCGCTTTCGCGCGCCGCACCGGGCCTACAGTGCCAGTCGTGAAAAAGACTTGCCGCCGGCCGCCCGCACTGCAGCCGGCCGGCGTTTGGAGCCCCGCCATGCCTTCTCTTGCGTCCATCCGTTCCTTCCGCCCCGCGCTGCTGGCGCTGGCGCTGGCCTGCGCCGGTGCGGCCTGGTCCCAGCAGCCGCCGCAGCCACAGCAACTTGCTGCGGGCGAAGACCTGGGCGCACTGTCGCAGCGCTGGGTGGACGAGGCGCTGCACCAGGTGCAGGCCGGCGGCGCGCTGCCGCTGCGCATGGAGGTGGAGGTGGGCGCGCTGGACTCGCGCCTGCGCCTGGCGCCGTGTGAGCGGGTCGAGCCCTATCTGCCCACCGGCGCGCGCCTGTGGGGCCGCACCCGGCTGGGCCTGCGCTGCGTGCAGGGGGCCACGCGCTGGAACGTGTTCCTGCCCCTCACCGTGAAGGCCTATGGCCCGGCCTGGGTGCTGGCCGGCAGCGTGGCCGCCGGGGCGACATTGAGCGAACAGGACGCGGTGCCGGCCGAGGTGGACTGGGCTGCCGAGCCGGCCGCCGTGCTGGCCAATCCCGAGGCCTGGGTGGGCCAGACCGCCGCCCGCACGCTCAGCCCCGGCCAGCCGCTGCGACAGGGCATGGTGCGCGCGCCCGAATTGTTCAAGGCCGGCACGCCGGTGCGGGTGGTGGTGCAGGGCCCCGGTTACGCCGTGACCTCGTCCGGCCAGGCCATGACGGCGGGCGCGGCGGGGCAGAATGTCCGCATCCGCATGGCCAATGGCAAGGTGATCGGCGGCATTGTGTCTGACGATGGGACGGTGCAGGCCACGATGTAGGCCTTTTTTGCCCGGTTGCCCTAAAGTTCATCCTCCACGGGTCGATGAATAGGCCACTGGCCCCATCTGAGGGGTGGTGGAGAGTGCGATGAAAATTACTGGCAACAACCCGGAACTACCCAACGCCCGCTCGGCGCAGGCCGTGGCTGCTCGCCAGCAGGGCAAGGCCGCTGCGCCCGCGCCCGCCGCCGAGGCAGCCACGCAGGGGGCCCAGCGCGCGGCTGCCGGCGCCGGCGTGCCGCTCACGCTGTCGAGCAACGTGCGGGCGGTGGAGCCCGGCCGCCAGGCGGCTGACTTTGACGCCGCCAAGGTCAAGGCCGTGAAAGCGGCCATCGAGAACGGCACCTTCCGCGTCGATGCCGAGGCCGTGGCCGACAAGCTGCTGGCCAACGCCTTCGAGACCCTGTCGCGCAGCCAGGGCTGACCCTACACTTGCGCATGGCCGCGCAAGACCCTCTCTCCCCCATCGAAGCGCAGCTGCAGCAATTGCAGGCTGCGCTTTTGTCGTCCGACCCCCTGACGCTGGAGCAGGGCGCCCACGCCCTGCGCGAGGCCGCCGCCGCGCTGGTGCAGGCCCGCGCCCAGCCGCTGGACGAGCCTGCGCAGCAGCGCCTGCGCACCGTCGCCCGCGAGCTGTCCCAGCTGCGCGAACAACTGGCCCGCGTGCTGGCCCTGTCCGAGCGCCAGGCCGCCTCGCTGCTGCCGCCCGTGGACGCTGTCACCTACGGCCCCGCGTCCGCCACGCCCGCGCGCATCTACCGCGCTCCCGGTTGATTATTTGCTATTGAATTGAGAGCTGCTGCCGCTTGCCCAGCAAGCGCCAGAGCCCGATTTGGCATAAAAAAAGGCGCCGCCTGAAAACGAGCGCCCACCCAGACCAGCAGACGCCGTGGATCCGGCTTGGCCGGTCCAGGGGCGTCGTCCCCCTTTCCCGAATGGCGCAGCCGTTCGAGACAAAAGGCTGAGGGCCGCGGCTCCAAGCCTGCCTGCGCAGACTTGGACGTGCCCGAAGAGCTGCCGCCTCTGGCGGCTGCACCGAGCGGCAAAGCCGCGCAGGGGTTGTTCCTCTAGTGCTCGCGCATCTTGGTGCGCAGGCGCGCGATCGCCTGGCTGTGCAGCTGGCACACGCGCGATTCGGTCACGCCCAGCACGGCGGCGATTTCCTTGAGGTTCATGTCCTGCTCGTAGTACATGCCCATGATGTACTGCTCGCGTTCGGGCAGCACCTTGATGGCAGCCACCAGCGAGGCGCGCAGGCGCTGGTCGCGCAGCACGGCCATGGGGTCGGCGTCCGCGTCGGCCACGTGGCGGTCCAGAAAGCCTTCCTCGTCGTCGTCGCCGTGGTGCATATCCTCCAGGTACACCAGCTGCGTGCCGCGCACCTTGCCCAGCAGGCTCTGGTAGTCGGGCAGGCTCATGCCCAGCTCCTGGGCGATCTCGGATTCCAGCGGGATGCGGCCCAGGCGCTGCTCGGCGCGGCGCAGGGCCTGCTCGATCTCCTTTTGGCTCTTGCGCGAACTGCGGCTCATCCAGTCGCCGCCGCGCAGCTCGTCCAGCATGGCGCCGCGGATGCGCTGGCTGGCAAAGGTCTCGAACTGCACGCCCTGGGTGACCTCGTAGCGCGACAGCGCGTCGGTCAGACCGATCATGCCGACCTGGATCAGGTCGTCCAGCTCCACGTTGGGCGGGAGCTTGGCGATCATGTGATGGGCGATGCGGCGCACCAGCGGCAGGTGCTGGCGCAGCAGTGCATCGCGGTCGAGCTGGCCTTTCGCGGTGTACATGGTGGCGTTCAGTGGCTCTGATCCGAAAGTGGGGGGGCCGGGTCCATGGTGCAGGCGTTTTCCAGCAACTGCAAGGCCAGGCGCTGAATGTCCTGCGCCCGGCCGGCGGCGATGGCCGTGGTGTGCAGGTGCAGGCCCAAGTGGCTGAGGGCGCTGCGCTGCAGCGTGTCCAGCGCCTCGGCCGTCTGCCGCCCGGGCGTTTGCACCTGCGGCGGGCGGATGGAAGCCACCGTGCAGCGGGGCAGGCCGGCGTGCAGCGCCAGGTGCTTGAGCTGGCGGTAGCTGGCCACCATGCCCTGCGCGCCCGGCCCGGTCATGACCAGGGGCACGCTGTGGCTGGCGCGCAAGAGCGGCGCCAGCAGCTCGGGCCCGGCATACAGCACGGCCACGGCATAGCTGCGAAACAGCCCGGCAATCAGCGGCAGCGCTGCCTGGCCGGCCTGCGGGGCGCGCGCCAGGCGGGCCAGGCCGCGCGCGGCGGGCACCACGGCCAGCGCGGCGCCGGGCGCGGCGTCCTGCCCGCCGGGCCAGGGCAGGCCGTCCAGCAGGTGCAACAGGCCGGGGGCGCGCTCGCTTTCCTGCGCCGTGCCGTCCAGCACCACAGGGGTGTAGGACAGGCGCTGCAAGGCCGAGCACAGCTGCCACAGCATCTCCAGCTCCACGCTGCCGGCGCCGGGCTGGCTGACCACGGGCAGCAGGCGCAGCTGCTGCTCGGGCGCAAAGCCCTGCAGGCCCGTGGCCTGGTGGAGGGGGGTATCAAGCCACATCGACCAGCCCCTGTTCGCCGGCCGCGGCGGCGGCAGGCGAGAAGAAGAAGTTGAGTTCGGCCTCCTTGGGGTCGAACGCGGAGCGCACGCTGGTGCGCATGGAGGCGCCCACCAGCTTGCGCGCGTCGGCCCCTTCCCAGTCTTCGGGCACGCGCTGGCCGTTGGTCACGCCGCGCAGCACCATCTGGTGGCGGATCAGCGCGTCCAGCGCCGGGCCCAGCTTCACGGCCTCGTCCACCTTGGACAGGATGGCCTGCTGCGTGCCGGCGGTCTTGAAGCCGGTGAACACGTCGTCCAGCGTGTCGCCATGGCTGCTGGCGTTGAGCACCAGCAGGCGGTTCACGCCCGGCAGCTCCAGCACGTCCAGCAGGTCGCGCTTGCGCGGGTCGCGCGGGGCCACGCCGGTGGTGTCGATCAGCACCATCTTCTTGTTCGCCAGCAGGCCCAACAGGTCCTGCAGCGCAGCGCGGTCGTGCGCCAGGTGGGCCACCACGCCCAGCATGCGGCCGTAGGAGCGCAGCTGCTCGTGCGCGCCGACGCGGTAGGTGTCCAGCGTGATCAGGCCCACGCTGCCCGGGCCGTGGATGCGCGCGCACAGCGCGGCCAGCTTGGCCGTGGTGGTGGTCTTGCCCACGCCGGTGGCACCCACCATGGCCCAGATGCCGCCCTGCTCGTACAGCGGCACGCTGGCGGCGTCGGTGCGCAGGTTGCGCTCCAGCACGTCCATCAGCCAGCGCACGGCGTCGGCCGCGCCCAGGTGCTCGGGCAGGTGCTCCAGCACGGCGCGCGACAGCGCGGGCGAGAAGCCCGCGCGGATCAGCTTGAGCATCAGGTTGGACTGGATCGGGTTTTGCCGCGCCTGGCCCAGCCAGGCCAGGGTGTTGAAGCGCTCCTCGATCAGGTCCTTCATGGATTGCAGCTCCTTCATCAGGTGCTGCTGGCCGTTGGCCGCGGCCAGCGTGGGCGCGGCGGCGGCCGGTGCCGGCTGGGGCCGGCGCGCCGTGGGCGTGCTGATCTGCTCGGCCCCCAGCGCGGCATGCATGGCCGGGCGCAGCGGGTTGTGCCGGGGCAGCTGGGGCGCGGCGGCAGCGGCAGGCGCGGGCGGCTCGAAGGCCGGGGCGCTGGCGCGGGCAAAGGTGGGCTGGGGCGGCTCGGGCAGCGCGGTGGGGGCCGTGCCGTGCATCGCCTCGTGGCGGCGGCGCAGCATGCGCTCGCGCACATAGTCCTGGAAGGACAGGGTGCTCATCGCCAGCTGCTCGGTGTCCTGCGCCACGGCGCTGCCGGCAGGGGCGGCGGACTGGGGCCGCGCAGCGGCCGGGCGCGGCTGCGGCTGGTGGTGTTGCTGCTGCTGCTGCAGGCGCACGGGGCTGGCGGCCAGGTCGGCGGCGCGCTCTTGCAGGCGGCTGGCCGGGGCGGCAGCGGCGGCGGGCACGTGGGCCTCGCCGGCCTGCAGCGTGGACAGGGTGTCCTCGGCGGTGGCCATGACCTCCACCCCGCCGGCGACCTGGCGGTTGGACAGGATGAGCGTGCCGTCGCCAAAGGCCATGCGCGCCTTGGCCAGGGCCTCGCGAGCGGTGGGAGCGGTAAAGCGTCGGATGTTCATGCTGTTGCGCCTTGGAGGATGGGGCCGATGCGGATGGTGTGGGTTTCAGGAATTTCGCTGTGCGCCAGCACCTGCAGGCGCGGCGCCACGCGGCGCACCAGGCGGGCGATGGAGCTGCGGATGGCGTCAGGCACCAGCAGGCAGGCGGGCAGGCCCAGCTCTTCCTGCTTCATGGCGACCTGGGCGGCCTTTTGCGTCAGCAGGTCGGCCACGCCCGGGTCCAGCGCGGGGCTGGCGGCATTGCCCAGGGCCTGCATCAGCAGGCGCTCCAGGCCGGGCTCGATGGCGATCACGCTCAGCTCGCGCGTCGGGCCATAGATCTGCTGCACGATGGCCGGGGCCAGGGCGATGCGCACGCGGCGTGCCAGCTCGGCCGGGTCCTGCGTGCTGCCGGCGTGCTCGGCCAGCGTCTCGATGATGGTGCGGATGTCGCGGATGTGCACGGACTCCTCCAGCAAGAGCTGCAGCACCTTCTGGAAGGTTGTGATGGAGACCAGCTTGGGCACGACTTCCTCGATCAGTTTGGGGGCCAGGCGCGTCACGTGTTCGACCAGCTGCTGCGTCTCGGTACGCGACAGCAGGCGGGCGGCCTGCACTTGCATCAAGTGTGACAAATGGGTGGCCATCACGGTTTCCGGATCAACGACGGTAAAACCGGCCATTTGTGCGGCTTCGCGCTGGGCCGCGTCGATCCACTTGGCCGGCAGGCCGAAAGCCGGGTCGGTGGTGGCGGTGCCGATCAGCGGGGTGGTGATGCCGCCCGGGTTGATGGCCAGGAACATGCCGGGGAAGGCCTCGCCCTCGCCCACCACCACGCCGCGCAGCAAGATGCGGTAGGCGCTGGGCTTGAGCTCCAGGTTGTCGCGCACGTGCACGGCTGGCGGCAAAAAGCCCACTTCCTGGGCGAACTTGCGCCGCACGCCCTTGATGCGCGTGAGCAGGTCGCCCTGGCGGTTCTTGTCCACCAGGGCGATCAGGCGGTAGCCCAGCTCCAGGCCCAGCAGGTCCACGGGCTGCAGGTCGTCCCAGCTGGCCTCGCCGTCGCTGGCCGGGGCGGGCGGGGCCTCTTCGACCGGCGCGGGCCGGCGCTGGCGCTGCAGCAGCACCCAGGCCCCCCAGCCCAGGGCCGAGCCCATCACCAGGAACACCACGTGCGGCATGCCGGGGATGAGCCCCAGCAGGATCAGGATGCCGCCGGTGACGCCCAGCACGCGCGGCGACATGAACAGCTGCTGCACGATCTGCTGGCCCATGTCGTTGTCCTTGCCCACGCGCGAGATCACCATCGCGGCGGCCACGGAGATGAGCAGGCCCGGGATCTGCGCCACCAGCGCGTCGCCCACCGCCAGCAGGATGTAGCTGTTGGCCGCGTCGCCGGCCGACAGCCCGTGCGACAGCATGCCGATGGCGAAGCCGCCGATGATGTTGATGATCAGGATCAGGATGCCGGCCACGGCGTCGCCGCGCACGAACTTGCTGGCGCCGTCCATGGAGCCGAAGAAGTTGGCTTCTTCCTGCACCTCGGCGCGGCGGCGCTTGGCTTCCTTTTCGTCGATCAGGCCGGCGTTCAGGTCGGCGTCCACCGCCATCTGCTTGCCCGGCATGGCGTCCAGCGTGAAGCGCGCCGAGACCTCGGCGATGCGCTCGGCGCCCTTGGTCACCACCACGAAGTTGATCACCACCAGGATGGCGAAGACGATCAGGCCGACGGCGAAGTTGCCGCCGATCAAAAAGTGCCCGAAGGCCTCGATCACCTTGCCGGCCGCGCCCGGGCCGGTGTGACCGTTGAGCAGCACCACGCGGGTGGAGGCCACGTTCAGCGACAGCCGCATCAGCGTGGTGAGCAGCAGCACCGAGGGGAAGGCGGCAAAGTCCAGCGGGCGCAGCATGTAGGCCGCGACCATCATCACCATCAGCGCCACGGCGATGTTCAGCGTGAAGAAGGTGTCCAGCAGCCACGCCGGAATGGGCAGCACCATCAGCGCCAGGATGGCCACCACCAGCAGCGGCGCGGCCAGGCCCTGCAGGGCCGAGCGGCTGCTGCCGGCCCACTGGCGGACGGAATTCATCGGGGAAGCGGTCATGGTCGTCGTGCGTTACTCGGCGGAAGGGGCGCGCGCGCCGCGGCGGCGCGGGGCGGGGCGCTGCGCCTGGGGCGAGTGCGGGTCCAGCTCGGGGGGGACTTGCGGGTCGGGCAGCTCGCCCGGCATGCGGCCTTCGCCGCGCAGCGCCGCCTTCAGGCGGTACACATAGGCCAGCACCTGGGCCACGGCCGTGTACAGCTGGGCAGGGATGGGCTGCTCCAGCTCGGCGTGGGCATACAGCGCGCGCGCCAGCATGGGCGACTGCAGCACCGGCACGCCGTGCTGCTGGGCCAGCTCGCGGATCTTGAAGGCCAGCAGATCGGTGCCCTTGGAGACGACCTGCGGCGCGCCCATGGCGGCCTCGTCGTACTTCAGCGCCACGGCGTAGTGGGTCGGGTTCATGACCACGAAGTCGGCCTTGGGCACGGCCGAGATGCTGGCCCCGTCGGCCAGCTCGCGTGCACGCTGGCGCATGCGGCCCTTGAGCTGCGGGTTGCCGTCGCTTTCCTTGTGCTCCTGCTTGACTTCCTCGTGGCTCATCTTCAGGCGCGCCTTGAAGAAATAGGCCTGCAGCGGCACGTCCACCACGGCGAACAGGAACACCACCAGCAGCAGCAGCGCCGCGCCCGACACCAGCCACTGCCCGGCCATGCGCAGCGCCACCGGCGAGGGCTGCAGCACCAGCGCGGCCATGGTCTGCATGCTGTCGCCCATCACCTTCCAGGCCACGAAGGCCAGGATGGCCGTCATCAGCACCATCTTGGCCACGTTGGCCAGCTGCTGCTTGGAAAACAGGTTGGCCGCGCCCTTGAGCGGGTTGAGCCGGTTGAACTGCGGCGCAATCGGCTTGAGGCTGAACACCAGCCCGCCCGCGCCCACGCCTGCCAGCAGGGCGGCGGCGCTGGTCAGCACCGCGAACAGCGCGCTGCCGGCCACGCCCAGCATCACTGCGGGCTTCAGTCGCGCCAGCATGTAGGCCGGTGACTGCACGGTGGCCGCGTCGAACACCAGGCTCTGGCGCAGCGTGCGCTCCAGGTACTCGACGAACCAGGGCGCCAGCAGCAGCAGCGCCAGCCCGCCCACGCCCAGGATGGCCAGGTGCGAGAGATCGCGCGAGCGCGCGGCCTGCCCGTCCTGACGGGTCTTTTGCAGCTTGCGCTCGGTGGCGGGTAGGTCTTTGTCCTGGCTGGAGTCCATGGTGGCGTGACTTCTGGGGTCACGCCATTGTCGGAAGCGGCAGGAAAAGCTAAAGCCCGAATAAAGGGGCCGGGAGGCCGTATCTCACGGCACCTCGGCGATCGGGCTATTCTTCAAAATTGATAGCTGCCCGCGCTTGACTGGCGGGCGCCAAAGGCCGATTTGGCTTGAAATTCCGGGGTCAGAATCCCAGGCTGGCCAGCAGGTCGTCCACCTGCGACTGGCTGGTCACCACGTCGGCCGCGACCTCGGGGTTGACCACGGGGCCCTGCAGGCGCTCGTTGCGCGGCTCGGCGGCGGGGGGCGGCGTGGCACCGGGCGGGGCGGTTTGCAGCAGCAGCTGCACCAGCTGCTCCTCGATGGTGGCGGCCAGGTTGACCACGCGCGCGATCACCTGCCCGGTGAGGTCGTGGAAGTCCTGGGCCATCATGATTTCGGTCAGGTGCGTGTCCGCCTCCTGCGTCACGCGCTCCACGTCGGTCAGGAAGTTGTAGATCTCGCCCTTGGCCACGGCGGCCACCGGGTCGGCCACCAGGGCGGTGACCACGCGGCGCGTTTCGCTGGCGATGTAGTCGTGCTGCGCCTTGGCCTGCTCCACGCGGCCCAGCACCTTCTCGGCCGCCTCGCCCGTCAGCCGGGCGATGTAGGACAGGCGGCTTTGCGCGTCGGGCAGCTCGCCCATGGTGCCGCGCAGCTGGTCGGCGTAGCCCAGCTCGTTGAGCGCGGTGTGCAGCTGCCGCGTGAGCTGGCCGATCTTCAGGTGGACGTCCTGCTCGCCCTCGGGCGGCACGCCCGCGCTGGCGCTGCTGCTGGCTTCATCCTGCATGGTTCACATCCCCATCTTCTTGAGGATGAGGTTGACCTTCTCCTCCAGCGTGGCCTTGGTGAAGGGCTTGACGATGTAGCCGGCAGCGCCCCCCTGGGCGGCGGCGACGATGTCTTCCTTGCGCGCCTCGGCGGTGACCATCAGCACCGGCAGGTGCTTGAGCTTGTCGTCCTTCTTGATCTCGCTGAGCAGCTGAAAGCCGTTCATGTTGGGCATGTTGATGTCGGTGACCACAAAGTCGAACTTGCTGTTGCGCAGCTTGTTGAGCGCGGCCACGCCGTCCTCGGCCTCGTCGGCGTCGGCAAAGCCGCTTTCCTTGAGCAGGTTGCGCACGATGCGCCGCATGGTGGAAAAGTCGTCAACGATCAGAAAACGAAGGGCAGAAGACACGAAGGACCCTTTCGGTCGGAATTGCAGTAGCTGGCTATTGTGGGGAATCGGCGCCGAAGTGACAAGTTGTTACTCATCCGGCGCCGCAGAGGCAGGATTGTCCGGTTTTTTGTCGCCGGCCGGTTGCGCGGGGTTTAACGCGGCCGTCCTGCCCAGCAGGCGCTCTTCGGCCTCGTGGGTCAGCACGGTGATGGTGATGCGGCGGTTGAGCGCGGCGCGGGGGTGTTCGGGCTCCAGCAGGTCGCTGGCGGCCAGGCCGACCACGCGGCCCAGCTTGCCGTCGGGCATGCCGGCGGCCACCAGTTCGCGGCGCGAAGCGTTGGCCCGGTCGGCCGACAGCTCCCAGTTGCTGTAGCCGCGCTCGCCGTTGCCGTAGGGCGTGGCATCGGTGTGGCCGGCCAGGCTGATGCGGTTTTCCACCCCGCCCAGCGCCGCGCCGATCTCGCGCAGGATGTCGCGCATATAGGGTTTGACCAGCGCGCTGCCGCTGTCGAACATGGGCCGCGCCTGGTCGTCCACGATCTGGATCTGCAGGCCGTCCGGCGTCACATCGATGCGGATCTGCGAGCGGTATTCATTCAACCGCGGGTTCTCGGTGATCAGCGCGTCGATCTTGGCCTGCAGCGCCTTGATGCGCTGGGCGTCGATCCGGGCGCGCTCGGCGCGCGCCGTCTCCAGGCTGGTGCGGCGGCTGGTGGCGGCGTCGTCGTCAGAGCGGCGCACCTGGCCGTGCACCTTGGACAGATCGTTGCCCCCGCCCGGGATGATGCTGGAGCTGTTGCCTGCCCCATCGCCGCCCTGCATGGACACCTTCAGCGGCGACGAAAAATAATCCGCAATGCCCTGCAGCTCGCCCTTGGCGGTGGAGCCCAGCAGCCACATGAGCAAGAAGAACGCCATCATGGCCGTCACGAAGTCGGCGTAGGCGATCTTCCAGGCGCCGCCATGCGGGGCGTGGCGCTGCTTCTTGCCGCGCTTGATGATGATGGGCTGAAGTTTCTTTTCGGCCATGTTCAGTGGCCCTCAGGGCTGCAGGCCGCCCGCAACGCATGAAACCGGCGTGGCCCGGGCCAGCAGGCGGCCCGCAGGGGCTGCACCGCAGCTGACGCCGCCGTCCCCCCCGCAGGAAGGGCGCGAAGCGGCTCAGGGGAGGTCATTTCTTGCCCTTGACATGGGCTTCCAGCTCGGCAAAGCCGGGGCGGTCGCCCGAGAACAGCACCTTGCGACCAAACTCGATGGCCGTGGACGGGTTGTAGCCCTGCATGCTCGCCAAGAGCGTGGACTTGATGCAGGCGAATTCCTTGGCCGCATCTTCGGCGCGCTGCTCCAGCAGGCCGGCCAGCGGCTCCACCGCGCCATAGGCCAGCAAGATGCCCAGGAAGGTGCCCACCAGGGCCGATGCGATCATGCCGCCCAGCACCGCCGGCGGCTGCCCCACCGAGCCCATGGTGTTCACCACCCCCAGCACGGCGGCCACGATGCCGAAGGCCGGCAGCGCGCCGGCCAGCCGCGTGAGCGCGGCCACGGGGGCGTGCGCCTCCTGGTGGTGGGTCTCGATCTCGTTGTCCATCAGCGACTCGATCTCGTGCGCGTTCAGGTTGCCCGAGACCATCATGCGCAGGTAGTCGGTGGTGAACTCGATCACGTGGTGGTCGCTGCCCACGGTGGGGAATTTCTTGAACAGCTCGGACTTTTCCGGCTCTTCCACATCCTGCTCGATGGCCATCAGCCCTTCCTTGCGCGCCTTCTGCAAGATTTCATAGAGCATGGCCAGCAGCTCCATGTAGCGCGCCTTGGTGTACTTGTTACCCTTGAGCGCCTGGGGCAGCGAGGCGAACGTGGCCTTGAGCACCTTGGGCTGGTTGTTCACGATGAAGGCGCCCAGGGCCGCGCCGCCGATGGTGATCATCTCGAAGGGCAGCGCCTCCAGCAGCACGTTGATGTTGCCGCCGTGCGCGATGAACACCCCGAAGACGCAGCCGAAGGTGATGAGGTAGCCGAGGATGACGAACATGCTTCGTTCTGGGGAGGGCCGGCCCGACGAGGGTGGCGTGGCGCGCCATGGCGGCGCGGAGGATTAGTCAGTGTTTCGGATTGTGGCAGGCAAAAATAAAGGCTTGCATTGGCACGCAGCGGGGCCTGCGCCTGCCGCATGCGGCTGGGTATAGGGGTAAAAACCGGCTCCAGCGCTTATCCACCAAGCGCTGGCAGCTATTGAAAGCATAGCGTAGCCAGTTCTTTGGCCCGTCAACCCTTGAGCAGCGCCAGCACGCCCTGCGGGATCTGGTTGGCCTGGGCCACCATGGCGGTGCCGGCCTGCTGCAGGATCTGGGTGCGCGACAGGTTGGCGGTTTCGGCCGCGAAGTCGGCGTCCTGGATGCGGCTGCGCGAAGCGGACATGTTCTCCGACGAGGTGTTCAGGTTGGCGATGGCCGTTTCGAAGCGGGCCTGCAGGGCACCGAAGCTGGCGCGCTGGCCGTTCACGGCAGCCAGGGCGGAGTCGATGACTTTGAGCGCCTCGGTGGAGCCATCCACGGTCGATACATCGATAGTGCTGACTGGCCGAAGCGTCGCTGCTCCGTTGGTAAATGCTGGGGTTGTGCCTGTAGAACCGCTGATCGAGTAACCCTTGTCAGAGCTCAGCTCGATGTATCCGGCCGCAATGCCTGTGTCGTTTTGGTTTACGGCCACGCCGGCCTCGAACTTCTTTGTGGAGGCGTCATAGTTGCCGAGGGCAAACGTGGCGGTGGTGTTGGCCGATTTGTTCTCCAGCGAAATATTGGCACCGGACTCATTGATGAGCACGACCCCGTCGCCTTCGGAATTCAACTTGGCGGTAATGCCCGTTTGCGAGGCGGCATCGTTGAATGCCTTGACTGCCTCCGCAAGGCCTTGCGCATCATTTCCCTTGACGTTGAAGGTGACGTTCGCTGCGGTGGCGTTGTCGCCAATGACAGAGAGGCTGTACGACTCGCCGGCGATGAACGTGTCTAGATTAACCTGATTGCGTGCCGACGCCACCACCCCCGTGGCTTCCGTCTTTGAGTTGATCTGAGCCGCGATGGTGGCTGCGGTGTCGGTGCTGGTTGCCGCGATTTTTGCGCTCTGAAGCCCATCTATATTGAAGGAGCCCGAGAGGTCTGGCGCTGTTCCAGTGACCGTCGGCGTGACCGCGGATGAGCTTGCAAGCTGCGTGCCATACGTGGCGGTGCGGAAGTTGCCCGTGGTCGCGGTGATCGTCTGGTTGGCGTTGGCCCCCACCTGGAAAGTGGCCGAACCAAAGGAGCCGTCGAGCAGCTTTTGGCCATTGAATTCGGTCGTCACCGCCATGCGGTCCAGTTCGGATAGCAGCTGACCCACCTCGGCCTGGATGGCCTTGCGGTCGGAGGCCGAGTTGGTCGCGTTGGCCGACTGCACCGACAACTCGCGCACCCGCTGCAGGATGTTGCCGGCGCCAGCCAGCGCGCTTTCAGCCACCTGCGACAGCGAGATGCCGTCGTTGGCGTTGCGCGCCGCCTGGTTCAGGCCGCGGATTTGCGCCGTGAAGCGCTCGGAGATCGCCAGGCCGGCCGCGTCGTCCTTGGCGCTGTTGATGCGCAGGCCCGACGACAGGCGCTGGATGGAGGTGTTGAGCGAACCCTGGCTCACGCCCAGGTTGCGCTGGGCGGTGAGCGAGGCGACGTTGGTGTTGATCGTGGATGCCATGGCAAGACTCCTGCGGGGCTTCGGTTCGGTGGGTGCTGCCAGCTAAGGGCAGCAAGCCCTGTTGGCGGACGGTGGGAGACGATGCTGGCGATTGTGGTGACGCCCCGCCGCGGCGTTGGCCCGATAAACGGCGCAAAAACCGGCCAATCCGTGCGTTAGCACCCTAAAGTTTTCCAAGCACAGTCCGAAAACACATTCAACGGGACGTTTGAAACAAGGAGTGACGCCCCGCCGTTCCACAGCAAGGCCCGCACAGGCACTGGGAACCCGCGCTGCTCAGCGGTTTGAGAGGCGCAGACGGCGGCAACGCCACATTCCAGCCACTTCTTTTGCCGGAGATTTGCAATGGCTTCCACCATCAATACCAACGTCGCCTCGCTCACCGCCCAGCGCAACCTGGGCGTCAGCCAGAACTCGCTCAACACCTCCATCCAGCGCCTGTCGTCGGGCCTGCGCATCAACAGCGCCAAGGACGACGCGGCCGGCTTGGCTATTTCCGAGCGCTTCACCAGCCAGATCCGCGGCCTGAACCAGGCGGTGCGCAATGCCAACGACGGCATTTCGCTGGCGCAGACCGCTGAAGGCGCGCTCAAGGCCTCGGGCGACATCCTGCAGCGGGTGCGCGAGCTGTCGGTGCAGTCGGCCAACGCTACCAACAGCGCCAGCGACCGCAAGGCTATCCAGGCGGAAGTGGGGCAGCTGCTGTCCGAAATGGACCGTATCTCGCAAACGACCGAGTTCAACGGCCAGAAGCTGCTGGACGGCTCCTTTGGCTCGGCCACCTTCCAAGTGGGCGCCAATGCCAACCAGACGATTACGGCCACTACGGGTAACTTCCGCACCTCTACCTACGGTGCGCAATTGATGAAATCGGCAGGTAGTGTTGGTTTGGATGGGGCAGGTCCTCCCGCCACCACGGCAAACCCAGGTATCGGTGGGACGGTTGCCATCAACGGGTTGCAATCAGCAAACGTACAGTTTGGTGCGGCTCCGACAGATGCCGTAAGTGCAGCGGTTGCAGCTGCGAAAATAAATGCTGTTGCTGAGAAAACCGGGGTTTCTGCCTCGGCACGCAACGTATCACAGCTTGAATTGGTTAATGGTCAGTCTTACTCGCTGGCTATTACCTCGAGTAATTCCACTGCTGCTAACGTGACTTTCAGCGTTTCCACAGGGGGCGATCTGAGCGAAGCGGTGAAGGCGATCAACGATGTGTCCTCGCAGACCGGGGTCACCGCCAAACTCGCTGACGGCAAGATCACGCTGACCAATGAGGCGGGCGACAACATCCGCCTGGTCAACAACTCTGCAGCCAACACCGCCACCTTCAAGCTGGCCGCGTCGGATGGCGCCGGCGGCTTCGGCACTGTTTCAGCCGCTGTGGATAACACGGCAGGGGCCAACGCAGCAGCGACGTCGGGAACTGTGGAGTTGAGCTCCGATAAAGGTTTTAGTACCGCAGACAGCACTGCTGGCGCCGCACCTGCAGCCAGTTTGATTACTGGGGCGGGCACGTCCAAGCTCAACTCCGTAGACCAAATCGACGTGTCCACGGTGGACGGCGCCACCAAGGCGCTGAAGATCATCGACTCGGCCCTAGCCGCCGTGAACGGCCAGCGCGCCAGCTTCGGCGCCCTGCAATCGCGCTTCGAGACTGCGGTGAACAACCTGCAGACCTCGGCCGAGAACATGTCCGCCTCCCGCAGCCGCATCCAGGATGCCGACTTCGCGGCCGAAACCGCCAACCTGTCGCGCTCGCAGATCCTGCAGCAGGCCGGCACCGCCATGGTGGCCCAGGCCAACCAGCTGCCCCAGGGCGTGCTGGCCCTGCTGCGCGGCTGATGAATCAGGCATGAAGGCCGGGCCGGCTGGCCCAGGCCATTGAAAAAGGCGCGGCGGTGGCATCAGTCACCGCCGCGCCTTGCCGTTTGGCAGGCCGGCGTGGTGGATTGGGGGCTTTCTGCCCCTCTTATCTCTGGCACCGGAGGCGGCAGCGGCTTCGATAATGTCTGGCGTCGCGCACTGCGGGCGCCACGTCGGAACACATACAGGCAAAGGAGTGGAGTCATGGCAAGCTTTTCATCGATCGGCATTGGCCTGGGGGGCAACGTCGATGTCAATGCGCTGATCAAGGCTTCGGTCGATGCCGTCAAGATACCCATTACCAAGACCGGCGGCCTGCAGCAGCAGGCGGCGCTGACCAATTCCAAGGTCTCGGCGTTCGGCCAGTTCAAGTCGCTCGTCTCCACCCTGGCTGACGCCGCCGGCAAGCTGACCAGCGTGACCGGCTGGAATGGCGCCAAGGCCTCGTCCTCCAACGCCGAGGCGGTCAGCGTCAGCGCCTCGGGCGGCGCGGCGGCCACGTCTTTCAGCGTGCAGGTGCAAAACCTGGCCACGGCGCAGTCGTCGATGTCTGCATCCATTGCGGCCAAGCAGCCGGTGGGGGCGGGCACGCTGAGCCTGCAGGTGGGCGGCTGGGCGGGCGAGCCCAAGGCATTCACCGCGGGCACTGCCGCGGCGGTGAACATCGAGGTCAGCGCCACCGACACGCTGGCCGATGTGGCCAGCAAAATCAATGGTTCCAAGGCGGGCGTCACGGCCACAATCCTCACGGATGCCCAAGGCGAGCGGCTGCTGCTGCGCAGCTCGGCCACAGGCGAAGAGGCCGGCTATCAGCTGTCGGTGCAAGACGCCGATGGCGACAATGCTGACAACGCCGGCCTGTCGCGCCTGGTGGCGGGCATGAGCACCGAGTACGCGAAGAACGCCAACGCCACGGTCAACGGGATTGCCGTGAGTTCGGCCACCAATGCCTTCGCCGACGCGGTGTCGGGCGTGACGTTCACGGCCCAAAAGGTGATAGCCGAGCCGGTGACCATCACCGTCAGCAAGGACACATCGGCCGTCAAGAAGAACGTCGAGGACTTCGTCGCTGCCTACAACGCCGTCAACAGCGCGTTGAACGCTTCTACCAAGTACGACAAGCAAACCCAGACCAGCGCACTGCTGCAGGGCGACGCCACAGTGGTCACCTTGCAAAACACGTTGCGCTCGGCCCTGCAAACGGTGACGGACTCAGGCGCGCTGCGCAACCTGTCGGCCGTGGGCGTGATTTCTGCGGGCGGACTGGGAGCGGGCAACGTCTCGCCCGATGGCTCGCTGGAGCTGGACGCCACCAAGTTCAACAAGGCCATGGAAGACCCGGATGCGGTCAAGACATTTTTCCGCGGCCCGGACGGCGGCAATGTGGCCGACGGCTTCGCCGGCAAGTTCAAGGCCGTGACGGACAAGCTGCTGGCTGCCGACGGCTTTTTCGCCAGCAAGACCAAGACCTACGAAAACGCCCTCAAGCTCAATGCCAAGGAGGTCGAGCGCGTGCTCGACCGCGCCGATCGCACAGAAAAAAACCTGCAGCAACGCTACACGGCGCTGGACACCAAGATGGCTTCGTTGAATGCGCTCAATGCCTATATCTCTCAGCAGGTGTCGACCTGGAACAAGTCTTCCAACTGATGCACAGGCCTTCAGTTCGCCAGCCAACTGCCGATAAATAGAGCAAGAGTCCAGCCTAGAGGAACACCGCCATGTTCAGCCCGTTCGGCGCCAGATCCGCCAGCGCCTACCAGCGCATCAATGTCGAAACCAGCATGCACACCATCGACCAGCACCAGCTGGTCAGCCTGCTGTATGAAGGGCTGATGTCCTCCATCGCCACGGCCCGCGGGGCGCTTGCGCGCGGCGATGTGCTGACCAAGTGCAACAGTATTTCCAAGGCCGTGCGCATCCTCGAAGAAGGCCTGCTGACGGCACTGGACCGCCAAGCGGGCGGCGAGGTGGCAGCCAACCTGGAGGCGGTGTACGACTACGCGCTGCGCCGCCTGATCCAGGGCAACGCACGCAATGACGACGCCCTGCTGCAGGAGGTCATGGGCCTGATCGAGCCTATCGCCCTGGGCTGGAAAGAAATGAAAAACAACAAGGAAGCGGCCAACGAAGCAGTGCACCCTGCGCTGGCGGAGGCCTGAGACATGCCTGAAATGCTGATCGACTACTACAAAGCCATCGAAGCCAGCAGCGCCAGGATGCTGGAAGCCGCCCGGCTCAAGGACTGGGACGAGGTCGTGCGCTGCGAGGGCGCCTGCGCGGTGCTGATCGAGCAGCTGCGCTTTCAGGCCCAGGCGCAGGAGCTGGCGCCCGAGCACCGCAAGGAGAAGATGCGCATCATGCAGCGCATCCTGCGCAACGACGCGCAGATCCGCGTCCTGGCCGAGCCGTGGATGGCGCAGTTCGAGCACATGTTCGAGGGCCAGCCGCAGGTGATGCACTGACCCTTTTGCTTGCGTGGCCCGGGGCACGGGCGGGCGTGGTGGCGCCGCAGTGCCTTCATCCATCACTCCAAGGGTTTCCAGGGCGCAAAGCAAAAGCCGGCACCGCAAGGTGGCCGGCTTTTTGTTTTGGTGAAGAAAAGTGGCTCTAGCGCTTGCCAGTCAAGCGTGAGCAGCTATGAAAAAGTGAGTGGCGGCAGGGCCTACACCTGCATGTTCATGATGTCGGTATAGGCCTGCACCATGCGGTTGCGCACGTGCAGCGTGGCCTGAAAGCCGATCTGCGCCTTCTGCATGGCGACCATGGTTTCCTCGATGCTGACGTTGGGGTTCTCCAGCTGCACCTCCTGCTGCAGGGCGCCGGCGCGGTTCTGGGCGCTGCTGACGGACTGCAGGGCGTCCTTGAAGGCGGTAGCAAAGCCGCCTTCCACCCCGCCCGTGCCGGGCTGGGGGGCGGTGGCGCGGCGGGCGAGCTGGGTGCCCGTCAAGGGGGCAGTGGTGCTGGAGATGCGCAGGTCCATGGTGACGGGCTCCGGTCGAAGTGGGGCCGATACGAAAAAACTGGCGCCATCGTAGGGCGCCAGGGCGCTGCCCATGGGTGGGAAATGATGGCCAAAGGCGCGCTTTATCGGGCAAACGGCGGGCGGGGGCGGCTTTCATAATCGCCGCACCGCCCATGGTCCGTGCCACGGGCGGGCCCCTTTTTCTACCGCTGCCCACGATGACCACCGCCGTTGCCGAAGTTTCTGCCGTACCGACCCCCGCCGCCGCCGCGCCGGGCCTGCTGCAGCGCCTGGGCGGGCTGGACCGCGCCGCCCGCCTGCGCTGGGGCGCATTGGCCGCGCTGCTGGTGGTGGCGGCCATCGGCGCCTTCTTCTACAGCCGCCAGCCCGACTACCGGGTGCTGTTCGCCGGGGTGAACGACAAGGACGGCGGCGCCATCGTGGCGCAGCTGGCCCAGATGAACGTGCCTTACAAGTACAGCGAGGGCGGCGGCGCCATCCTGGTGCCGGCCGAGCGCGTGCACGACGTGCGCCTGCGCCTGGCCACCCAGGGCCTGCCCAAGGGTTCGGTCACCGGTTTCGAGGTGATGGAGAACAGCCGCTTCGGCGTCACGCAGTTTCAAGAGCGGCTGAATTTTCAGCGCGGGCTGGAGGGTGAGCTGACCCGCTCCATCCAGGCGCTGGCTTCGGTGCAAAGCGCCCGGGTGCACCTGGCGCTGCCCAACCAGAACGGCTTTTTCCGCGAACAGCAAAAGCCCTCGGCCTCGGTGCTGGTCAGCCTGTACCCCGGGCGGTTTCTGGACCGCGCGCAGCTGGCCGGTATCGTGCATTTGGTGGCCTCCAGCGTGCCCGAGCTGGCGCCCTCGGCCGTCAGCGTGCTGGACGACAGCGGCAAGCTCTTGTCGCAGTCGCCCGATGGCAGCTCCGGCGCCAGCGTGGACGCGCAGCAGCTGGCCTACGTGCAGCAGATCGAGGCGCAGTACACCCGCCGCATCACCGACCTGCTGGAGCCGGTGGTCGGCCGGGGCAACGTGAAGGCGCAGGTCACCGCCGAGGTGGACTTCACCCAGACCGAATCGACCGTCGAGCAGCACCGCCCCAACCTGTCGCCCGACGCCAGCGCCGTGCGCAGCCAGCAGGTGGTGGAAACAGGCGGCGCGCCCGGCAGCCAGCCGCCCGCGGGCGTGCCCGGCGCCGTCAGCAACCAGCCGCCGCAGACGGCCGGTGCGCCCGTCAACGGCCCGGCGCCGCAGCTGGCCGCCGCCGGTGGCGGCGGTGCGCAGGGCACGAACCCGTCCAAGCGCGAATCGGTGACCAACTACGAGGTGGACAAGACCACCCAGGTCACGCGCGGCGGCACGGGCGCCATCAAGCGCATGAACGCCGCCGTGGTGGTCAACTACGCCAGCGTGAGCGAAGGCGCCGGCAAGCCGGCCACGCCCAAGGCGCTGTCGCCCGAACAGATCGAGCAGATGACGGCCCTGGTGCGCGAGACCATCGGCTTCAACAAGGAGCGCGGAGATTCGGTCAACCTGATGAACGCCCCCTTCCTGGTGGAAGAGGTGCCGCCTGGCGAGCTGCCGCTGTGGAAGCAGCCGGAGATGCGCGAGCTGGCCACCACGCTGGCCTGGCCGCTGGGCATCTCGCTGGCCGCGGCCATCGTGCTGATCGGCGTGCTGCGCCCGGCCCTGAAGGCCCGCGCCCGCAGCAAGGAGCTGGCCCTGGCCCGCGTGGCCAGCGGCAAGGTGGACGCCCTGGAGGCCGAGAGCCTGCAGCGCCCGGCCCTGCCCGCGCCCGACGGGGCGCTGGAGCTGCAGCCCACGCCCGAGCAGCAGCGCCTGAACGACGCGCGGACCCTGGCGCGGGAGAATCCCGTGGCCGTGGCGAGCATCCTCAAGACCTGGGTCAACGGCGAATGACGCCGCGGCCCGCCAACGACGCATACGACAGCTGGGTGATTTATGGATGAGCAAGGGCTGAACGACGCGGCCATCATGCTGATGTCGCTGGGCGAAGAGGAGGCCGCCGAGGTCTTCAAGCACCTGTCGCCCAAGGAGGTGCAAAAGCTTGGCGAGACCATCGCCCGCATGCGCACCGTCTCGCGCGAGAAGGTCGATGAGGTGCTGGGCCGCTTCACCAGCGATGCGGCGGCGCAGAGCCTGCTGGTGTCGGACACCAGCAACTACGTGCGCGCCGTGCTCAAAAGAGCCCTGGGCGACGACAAGGCAGCGCTGCTGATCGACCGCATCCTGCAGGGCGGCGACGTCTCGGGGATAGAGAGCCTGAAGTGGATGGACCCGCTGTCGGTGGCCGAGCTGCTGCGCAACGAACACCCGCAGATCGTCGCGGCCATCCTGGTGCACCTGGACCCGGACCAGTGCTCGGCCATCCTCATGCACCTGTCCGAGCGCCAGCGCGGCGAGGTGATGCTGCGCATCGCCACCATCGAAGGCATCCAGCCCACGGCTTTGAAGGACCTGAACGAGGTGCTGTTTCGCGTGCTGGCCGGCGGCGACAAGGTGCGCAAGAGTTCGCTGGGCGGCGTCAAGGCGGCCGCGGAGATCATCAACCTTCTGGGCTCGGGAGCAGACGCCACGGTGCTGGAGGCCATCCGCAACCACGACGCCGACCTGGCGCAGAAGATCATGGACAAGATGTTCATCTTCGACGACATCGCCAAGCTGGACGGCCGCGCCATCCAGACGGTGCTGCGCGAGGTGGCCTCCGAGACGCTGGTGGTGGCGCTGAAGGGTGCGCAGCCCGAAGTGCGCGAGAAGATCCTGTCCAACATGTCCACGCGCGCCGCCGAGGCCATGCGCGAAGACCTGGAATCGCGCGGGCCCATGCGCCTGTCCGAGGTGGAAGCGCAGCAGCGCGAAATCCTGAAGACCGTGCGCCGCCTGGCCGACGAGGGGCAGATCGCCCTGGCCAGTGGCGGCGACGACGCCTTTGTCTGACCCCGACCCGAATCATTGATCCATCGCCATGGCCAGCAGCAACCGTTACTACAGCCGCTTCATCCCGCGCGAGGAGGTGGGCCAGGTCACGCAGTGGCAGTTCGGCGCCGTGGACGGGCTGCATGGCCAGGTGCTGGAGCCGCTCGTTGCGCCCAGCGCGCCGGTCGTGGTGGTGGAGGACGCCACTGCGGTGCCCGTGGTGGTGTCCGAGGACGAACACCTGCAGTTGCTGCAAAGCGAGCGCGAGCAGGCCCACGCCCAGGGCCTGGCCGAGGGCCGCGAGCAGGCCAGCCTGGAGTGGCAGCAGCGCATGGACGACTACGTGGCCGACCAGGGCCGCGAGGCTGCCGAGCGCCTGGCCCGGCTGGCCGGCGCGCTGGAGGACAGCCTCGCCGGCCTGCAGCAGGGCATGGCGCAGGAGGTGCTGGCGCTGGCCTGCGACATCGCCCGCCAGGTCGTGCGCCGCGAGCTGGCCACCAACCGCGAGGCCTTGCTGCCCGTGGTGCGCGAGGCCTTGTCCATGCTGGCCAGCGAAACACGCCCGGCCACCGTGCGGCTGAACCCCGCCGACTGGCAGGCGCTGGAGCAGCCGCTGCGCGCTGCCCACCCGTCGTCCCGCATCCAGTGGCTGGCCGATGCCCAGGTGCAGCCGGGCGAATGCCTGGTCGAGTCCGAAGGCATGGTGGTGGACGGCACGCTGGACAAGCGCTGGCGCCGCGCCATCGGCGCGCTGGGCCTGACCGCCGTGTGGCAGGAGGCCGGCCATGCCGATTGAGCCCGCCGCCGCCTGGAAGGAGCTGGCCGCCCAGGCGCGTGCGCGCCTGGCCGAGCCGCTGCCGCTGGCCTCCCGCGGCACCCTGACCCGCCTGACCGGCCTGGTGCTGGAGGCTGGCGGCATCCGCGCGCCCGTGGGCTCGCAATGCCAGGTCCGCATGGGCGAAGGCAGCGAGCCGGTGCTGGCCGAGGTGGTCGGCTTTGCCGGCGACAAGGCCTACCTGATGCCCGCCGGCGACATCCACGGCCTGTCCAGCGGCGCCAGCGTGGCGCCGGCGCCGGCCTTCGTGCCGGCCCTGCGCTTGGGCGGCGCGCCCGAGGGCGACGGCGCCGCGGCCGCCGGCGTGCTGCGCCTGCCCATGGGCACCGGCCTGCTGGGCCGCGTGGTCGATTCGCAGGGCCAGCCGCTGGACCACGGCGGCCCGCTGCAGGACGTACGCGCCGAGGCCATGGATCGCAGCCCCATCAACGCCATGGAGCGCGACCCCGTGCGCCAGCCGCTCGACACCGGCGTGCGCGCCGTCAATGCGCTGCTCACCGTGGGGCGCGGCCAACGCCTGGGCCTGTTTGCCGGCTCCGGCGTGGGCAAGTCGGTGCTGCTGGGCATGATGGCCCGCCATACCCAGGCGGACGTGATCGTGGTCGGCCTGATCGGCGAGCGCGGGCGCGAGGTCAAGGAATTCGTGGAAGACATCCTGGGCGAGGAAGACCGCCATCGCGCCGTGGTGGTGGCCGCCCCGGCCGACGCCTCGCCGCTGCTGCGCATGCAGGGCGCGGCCTACGCCACGGCCATTGCCGAGCACTTTCGCGACCAAGGCCAGCACGTGCTGCTGCTCATGGATTCGCTCACGCGCTACGCGCAGGCCCAGCGCGAGATCGCCCTGGCCATCGGCGAGCCGCCCGCCACCAAGGGCTACCCGCCCAGCTGCTTTGCCAAGCTGCCGGCGCTGGTCGAGCGCAGCGGCAACGGCCTGAACGGCGTGGGCTCCATCACCGCCTTCTACACCGTGCTGAGCGAGGGCGACGACCAGCAGGATCCGATCGCCGACGCGGCCCGCGCCATCCTGGACGGGCACATCGTGCTGTCGCGCGCACTGGCCGAGGGCGGCCACTACCCGGCCATCGACATCGAGCAGTCGGCCTCGCGCGTCATGCACAACGTCGTGCCGCGCGAGCACTTCGACCTGGCGCGGCAGTTTCGCGCGGTGTACTCGCGCTACCAAAAGAGCAGCGACCTGATCCAGGTCGGCGCCTACATGGCCGGCTCCGACCCGCAGCTGGACGAGGCCATCCGCCTGCAGCCCGGCATGGTGGCCTTTTTGCAGCAAAACATGTTCGAGGCCGCGCCCATGGACAGCAGCCTCGCCGCCATGGACCAGGTGCTGCACGGCGCGTAAGCGCCCGGCACCCGAGCTAGATAGACAGATAGAAAAAGGCTGACCCGCGCATGTCCTCCCTGCAGGCCTTCACCGTCGCCGTCGAGCTGGCCGAGCGCCGGCGCGACGCCGCACGCCAGGCCCTGCGCGACGTGCAGGGCGCGCGCGAGGCGGCGCAGGCGCAGCTGGAGCAGCTGTCCGGCTATGCGCAGGAAACGCAAAGCCGCTGGGGCGCCAGCGAGGGCCGCACGCTCAAGCCCGAAGTCCTGGCGCACCACTACCACTTCATGGGCCGGCTGGACCACGCCATCGGCCTGCAAAACGGCGTGGTGGGCAACCAGGACACACGCGTTGCCGGCGCCCGCCAGGCGCTGCTGCAGGCCGAACTGCGCCTGGCCAGCCTGCGCAAGGTGCTGGAGCGCCGCCGCGCCGAGCAGGCGCTGGCCGAGCAGCGCCGTGAACAGAAACAGACCGATGAGCGCGCCGGCTTGCGCCTGCGCGCCACGTACGAGCAGGAGTGCTAAGACATGGAACAGACAGGCATCAACCGCAGCACCCCCGCCCAGGAGGTGCGCGCCACCCGCGGCGCCAAGGCCGGTGCGGCCGACGCGTCCGCCGCCCCGGCCGACGGCTTCGCCCTGTTGCTGGCTTCGCTGGGCGAGGAGGGCGAGGGCCTGGCGCTGGACGCCGCGCCCTGGTCCGCATCGGCGCAGGACGACGCGGCCGCACAGGCCGCGCTGCCGGGCCAGTCGCTGCAGCAACCCGACGGCATGACGATGGCGGCCCTGCTGGCCGGCCTGCAGCCAGGCGGTGCGCCGCTGCCGCAGGACGCGGGCGCGCAGGCGCTGCAGACCAAGCCGCTGCAGCTGGCGCCGGGCGCCGCGGCGGCCCTGAGTGAGCAGATCGGCCTGGGCCTGCAGCGCCCCGGCCACGACACCCTGGTGGGCGAGACCGCCTTGCTCGACGGCGCGGCAGACACCCCGGTGCTGCCCGGCCCGGCCGTGGGCCTGCGCGCGGCACTGGCGCGTAGCGCCCGCGCGGGCGTTGCGGCAGACATCGACGGCGGCCAGACCACCCGCACCGGCGCCGTGGCGCGCGCCGCCGCGGCCCAGGCCGGCGCAACCGTCCCCGTGGGCCAGACGCCGCCCGCCCCGCAGGCGCCGGCTGCCCAGGCGCAGCCTGTGGCCGCCCCCGGGCGGCGCGAGGCGCTGCAGCAGGACCTCATGGCGCTGGGTCGCTCGCTGGGCGATGGCCCGGCACCGGCAGGGGCCGGCGGCCTGCAGGCCGCAGCGGCCGCGGCTGGAGGATCAGGCGTCGGCGGCCGTGCGGGCAGCGACGGCGTGCAGGGCCCTGGCGGCGGCGGCGCCGAGGCGCCGCGCGACACGGCGGAGCTGGCCGCCCCGGCCCCGGCCGACGGCGCCCAGCAGCCCGGCGCGGGCGACGCACAGGATCAGCTGGCCGAGCGCGTGGCTTACTGGGTGCATCAGCAGACCCAGAGCGCCGCGCTGACGCTGGACCACGAGGGCCAGGCGGTGCAGGTGCAGGTCTCGCTCACCGGCGACCAGGCGCACATTGCCTTCACCAGCGACGAGGCCCAGGCCCGCCAGGCGCTGGACGCCGGCACCGCCGAGCTGCGGGCGCTGCTGCAGGAGCAGGGCCTGCAGCTGGCGGGCGTGACGGTGGGCGCCGGCGGCTCGGGCAATGGCCGCCAGCCGGGCGGCGAGCCCCGGGATGAGCGCGGCGGCGCCCGCCAGGGCACGGCGCGCGTGCAGGCCGCCAATGGGTCTGCCGGCGTGCCCCGCAGCCAGGGCGCGGCGCGCTCGCAGCGCTCGGTGGACATCTTCGTGTAGAGGGTGGCCAAGCGCCCGAAAGGGCGCCGTTTCCGGCCGCTATTCTGGCTATCATGGACCGGGCCGCGGCCCAATAATCGCTCCATCTGCAGATGCCGCGCCCGCCGGGTGCTGCGCTGCCCACCCTTTCCGTTTGCGCGTTTGCAGCGCCAGAAAGCCCCGTTGTGTCCGAGACCGCCCCTGCACCCGCCAAGAGCAAGAAACTGATCATCATCCTCGCGGCCGTGGTCCTGCTGCTGGTGGTGGGCGGCGGCGCTGCCTGGGCGGTGCTGTCCAAGCGCGGTGGCGGCGAGGACGAGGAGGGCGCCGAGCGCCCGGCGCGCGCCGCCCAGGCCAGCGCCCCCAAGACCCCGCCCACCTACCTGCCCATGGACAACATGGTGGTCAACCTGGCCGACCCCGGCGGCGACCGCTTCGCGCAGATCGGCATCACGCTGGAGCTGGCCGATGCCAAGACGGCCGAGCAGGTCAAGTCCTACATGCCCAGCATCCGCAGCGGCATCCTGCTGCTGGTGTCGCAGCGCACCACCGACGACCTGCTGACCCGCGAGGGCAAGGAAAAGCTGGCGGTGGACGTGCGCCGCGAGGTCTCGCGCCCGCTGGGCTACACGGTGGCCAAACCCCGCAAGGCGCGCGCCAGCCGCGACGAAGAGGATGAGGACGAGGACGAGCCACCGCGCCGCCGGGCGGACGACAACCCGGTGCGCCAGGTGCTGTTTTCCAGCTTCATCATCCAGTGACCGGAGAGACCAGCCATGAGTGATTCCTTTCTGTCGCAGGAAGAGGTCGATGCCCTGCTCGAGGGCGTCACCGGCGAGAGCCAAAAGACCGTCAAGGAAGAGATCGAGGCGGGCGCCGTCCGCGACTACGACATCTCCAGCCAGGAGCGCATCGTGCGCGGGCGCATGCCCACCATGGAGATCGTCAACGAGCGCTTTGCCCGCAACTTCCGCATCGGCCTGTTCAACCTGATCCGCCGCAGCCCCGAGATCTCGGTGGGTACGGTCTCGGTGCAGCGCTACAACGCCTTTTTGCGCGAGCTGGCGGTGCCCACCAACTTCAACATCGTGGCGATTCGCCCGCTGCGCGGCAGCGGCCTGATCGTGTGCGAGCCCTCGCTGGTGTTCGGCGTGATCGACACGCTGTACGGCGGCGCCGGCAAGTTCCAGACGCGTATCGAAGGGCGCGACTTTTCCGCCACCGAGCAGCGCGTGATCAACCGCCTGGTGGAAGTCATCTGCCAGGAGTACAAGAAGGCCTGGCAGGGCATCTATCCGCTGGAGCTGGCCTACCAGCGCTCGGAGATGCAGCCGCAGTTCGCCAACATCGCTACGCCCAGCGAGATCGTCGTGTCCACGGCCTTTCAGCTGGAGATCGGCGACCTGTCCGGCGCCATCCACATCTGCATGCCCTACGCCACGCTGGAGCCGATCCGCGACGTGCTGTACTCCAGCGTGCAGGGCGACGCCATCGAGGTGGACCGGCGCTGGGTCAAGGTGCTGACGCGCGAGATCCAGGCGGCCGAGGTGACGCTGGTGGCCGAGCTGGCCCGCGCCGACGCCACGGTCGAGCAGCTGCTGGCCATGAAGCCGGGCGACTTCATCGAACTCGACCGCGAGCCGCGCATCCGCGCCTCCATCGGCGGGGTGCCGGTGTTCGAGTGCCAATACGGCACGCACAACGCCAAATACGCGATCCGTATCGAAGAATGCCTGCGCAATGCAGACGCCGGCTGGATGGGAGAAAAGAATGTCAACTGACGACCCAAGCGATCTGCCTGCGGAGGGCGGCGCGGACGATCCCTTTGCCGGCTGGGCGGAGGCGCTGGAAGAGCAAAAGAGCGCCGACGCCACCACCACCGTGCTGGATGCCGAGCAGGGCGGCCCGCTCACGGGCGAGGCCGTGCGCCCGTCTGCCGCGGCCGGCGACCCGGCGGTGCACGACATCAACATGGTGCTGGACATTCCGGTGCAGCTGTCGGTGGAGCTGGGCCGCACCAAGGTGCCCATCAAGTACATCCTGCAGCTGGCCCAGGGCTCGGTGGTCGAGCTGGACGCACTGGCCGGCGAGCCGATGGACGTGCTGGTCAACGGCTACCTCATCGCCCAGGGCGAGGTGGTGGTGGTCAACGACAAGTTCGGCATCCGCCTGACCGACGTGGTCACGCCCTCCGAGCGGCTGCGCCGCGTCAGCCGGGGCTGAACGCGCATGAACGCGGGTGCAGGCATGGGCATGACGCAGACGCTGCTGGTCGTGGTGCTGTTCGTGGCGGCGCTGTCGGCGCTGCCCTGGCTGATCCGCCGGTTGCAGCAGCGCCATGCCGGCCTGCTGCCCGGCGGCAGCGGCGCGGCCAGCCGCGTGCTGTCCACCGTGGCCGTGGGGCCGCAGCAGCGCGTGGTCACGGTCGAAGTGGGCCCGGCGCACCAGCGCACCGTGCTGGTGCTGGGAGTGACGGCGCAGCAGGTCAGCTGCCTGCACGTGCTGCCGGCGGCCAGCTTCGCCGGAGAGATGGCGGCGGCGCGGGCTGCCCAGCCGGGCGACGTGGCGGCCCATGACTGAGCGCCGCTGCGGGCCATGGCTGGCCTGTGCCCTGGTGCTGCTGCTGGCCGCGCCGGCTGTCTGGGCGCAGGCTCCGGGGGGCGCGGCGCCAGCGGGCGCGCTGCCGCTGGTGATCGGCTCGGGCCCTGGCGGCGCCAGCTATTCGGTGCCCATCCAGACGCTGCTGTTCTTCACGGCGCTGTCGTTTTTGCCGGCGGTGCTGCTCATGATGACGGGCTTCACCCGCATCGTGATCGTGCTGTCGCTGCTGCGCCAGGCCATCGGCACGCAGCAGGCGCCGCCCAACCAGGTCGTCGTCGGCCTGTCGCTGTTCTTGACCATGTTCGTCATGGGCCCCACGCTGGACCGAGTGTACCAGGAGGCCTACGTGCCCTACACCGCCAACGAGATTACCTTCGAGCAGGCGGCGCAAAGGGCCGAGGTGCCCATGCGCGGCTTCATGCTCAAGCAGACGCGCCAGTCGGACTTCGCCCTGTTCGCCCGCCTGGCCAAGCTGGAGCCGAACGTGACGGCCGAGACCGCGCCGCTGCGGGTGCTGGTGCCAGCTTTTGTCACCAGCGAGCTCAAATCGGCCTTCCAGATCGGCTTCATGATCTTCATCCCGTTTCTGATCATCGACATGGTGGTCTCCAGCGTGCTGATGTCGCTGGGCATGATGATGCTGTCGCCGGTGCTGGTGGCGCTGCCCTTCAAGCTGATGCTGTTCGTGCTGGCCGATGGCTGGAACCTGCTGATCGGCTCGCTGGCCGCCAGCTTCGCCACGTGATTCGGTTGAGCCCCCTGAGTCGCTTCGCGCCTTCCCTCTTCTCTCACGCTACGCGTGGGAAGGGGGACGCTGCCAGCGCGGCGGGGCGGGCCTTGCGCGGCAGCCGCTGGCCTGGGGCGGGCCAGTGTGCAGCGCCGCTGACATGTATCAGCGCAGCCCATCGAAAGGAATTCGCATGACCTCCCAATTCGTCCTGACCATGGGGCGCGACGCCCTGACCATGCTGCTGATGGTGTCCATGCCGGTGCTGGGCGTGGTCATGGCCGTGGGCTTGACGGTCAGCATCTTCCAGGCCGTCACGCAGATCCACGAGGCCACGCTGGCCTTTGTGCCCAAGCTGATTGCGGCCGTCATCGTGTTCGCCATCGCCGGGCCCTGGATGATCTCCACGCTGGTGGACTTCCTGCGCCGCACCATCGAGGCCATCCCGTCCGTGGTCGGGTGATCACCTTCTCCGAAGCCCAGATCATGGCCTGGCTGTCGCCGGTGCTGTGGCCCTTTTTGCGCGTGCTGGCGCTGTTTTCGGTGGCGCCGGTGTTTTCCATGCGGGTCATTCCGGTGCGCAGCCGCGTCGCCCTGGCCTTCCTGATCGCCGTGTGCGCCCAGGCCGTGCTGCCGCCGGCGCCGGTCATCAGCGTCAACGGCCCCGAGGCTCTGGGCGCCGTGCTGCAGCAGATGGGCGTGGGCGTGGCTATCGGCTTTGCCGTGCGGCTGGTGTTTGCCGCCGTCGAGCTGGCCGGCGAGGTCATCGGCCTGCAGATGGGCCTGAACTTCGCGTCCTTTTTCGATCCGACCAGCAACGCGCAGGTCAGCGCCGTGGCGCGCTTTTTCGGCAACATGGCGCTCTTGCTGTTCGTGGTCATCAACGGGCACTTGCTGGTGCTGATGGCGGTGGTCAAGAGCTTTGAGCGCTTTCCCGTGCAGGGCCACTGGCTGGAGGCGGTGGGGCAGATGCGGCTGCACGAGCTGGGCAGCTCCCTGTTCGCCAGTGCGCTGTGGATCGCCCTGCCCATGGTGGTGCTGCTGCTGTTCGTGAATCTGACGCTGGGCATCATCTCGCGCGTGGCGCCGCAGATGAACATCTACGCCGTGGGCTTTCCCGTCACCCTCACGGTGGGGCTGCTGGGCATTGCGGCCACGCTGCCGCTGCTGGAGCAGCCCATGCTGGCGCTGCTGCAGCAGGTCATCGACCTGTTTGCGCCACTTTGATTTTGATAGCTGCCGGCGCTTGATGGGCGCGGGTTTGCGATACAAAAGTGTTGAAAACCCAGGCGTAGCAAGCGCCAGCAGCTATGGTTTTCATACCAGCTGGTTGCGGATGGCGTACACCGTCAGCTCCGCGTTGTTGCTGAGCTTGAGCTTTTCCAGCACCCGCGCGCGGTACACGCTCACCGTCTTGGGGCTGAGCATCAGCTCCTCGGCGATGTCCGACAGCCGCCGCCCGGAGGCGATCTTGACCAGCGTCTGCAGCTCGCGCTCGGACAGCTGCTCGTGCGGCAGCTCGGGCACGGGCTGGGCCAGGCTGTCGGCCAGCAGCTGCGCCACCTCGGGCGTGAGGTACTTGCGCCCCTGCATGACGGTGTGCACGGCGGCAATCAGCTGCAGCGGGTCGCTCGCCTTGTTGGCGTAGCCCTGCGCCCCGGCGCGAATGGCCCGCAGCGCGTACTGGTCCTCGGGGTACATCGAGACGATCAGCACGCGGATCTGCGGGTGCGTGTCGCGCAGGCTGGCCAGCACCTCCAGCCCGCTGCGCCCAGGCAGGTTCAGGTCCAGCAGCAGCACGTCGCAGGCGGCCGTGCGCAGGGCGTCGCGCAGCTCGGGGTAGCTGCCGGCTTCGGCCGTCACGGTGATGTCCGGCGACTCGACGAGCGTGTCGCGGATGCCGCGCCGCAGCACGGCATGGTCGTCGCACAGAACCACGTGGATCACGGCTCGGCCCCTCCTTCGTTGAGCTGCGTTGGCGCCGCGCTGTCGGTCAGCGGGCTGCCTGCCGATGGTAGCCCCACCAGCGGCAGCGACAGCACGATGGCCGTGCCGCGGCCCGGCTGGCTGCTGACGTCCATCCAGCCGCCGGCGCGCCGCGCCCGCTCGGCCAGGCCCTTGAGGCCAAAGGAGCGGGGCTTTTTCAGCATCTCGGGCGCAATGCCGCGGCCGTCGTCGCAGACCTCCACCGTCAGCACGCCCTCGTGGTCAGACAGGTCGATGCGCACCTGCGTGGCGCCGGCGTGCTTGTGGATGTTGGTCAGCGCCTCCTGCGCCGTGCGGTAGGCCACCAGCTGCAGGGCCGGCGGCGCGCTGTCGATGGCCTTGCAGTCGCAGCTGACGCGCACCGGCAGCCGGGTGCGACGCTCGAACGTCTCGGCCAGCCACTGCACGGCGGCCACCAGGCCCTGGTCCAGCACGGGCGGGCGCAGGTTCATCATGATGCGCTGGCTGGCATCGATGGCGTGCTCCAGCATCTCGCTGGCCGCGCCGGCGTGCTCGCCCAGCGGCCCCTGGGGCGCGTGGCGGCCGATCCAGGCCAGGTCAAAGCGCGCCGCGGTCAGGGCGCCGCCAATGTCGTCGTGGATCTCGCGGGCGATCGCCGCGCGCTCTTCCTCGATGGAAGTCTGCAGGTGCTCGGCCAGGTCGGCCAGGCGCTGCTCGGACTCGGCCAGGTCGGCCATCGCCTGCTCGCGGGCGCGCCGCGCCTCGGCCACCTCCAGCGCCCGCTCGATGACGTGCGGCAGCCGCGCCATGTCGTCCTTGAGCAGGTAGTCGGCAAAGCCCAGGCGCATGGCGTCCACCGCCGCCGCCTCGCCGATGGCGCCCGACAGCAGCACGAAGGGCGGGTGCCCGGCCCGTCCGCTCACCAGCTGCCAGGCGTCGATCGCCGTGAACCCGGTCAGGCGGTAGTCGGCCACAATCACATCGAAGGTCTCGCTGTCCAGGCAGCGGGCCAGCGCCGGCAGGCTGTCCACCTGCCTGATCTCGTGCGGCACCCGGGCGCGGCGCAGCGTCATGCGCACCAGGGCCTGGTCGGCGGGCGAGTCCTCGAGATGCAGCACGCGCACGGGTCTTTTCGGAGTCTCGGGATCGGCGTTGTTGGGTATCATGGGATACATATTGGAACAATTGGCGCGCAGACTGTCTGCGCTGCCATCATGGCTGTCTTGCCTTCGGCGCCAAAGCGGCGCGATGGAGAAACGATGCAATCTACGCTCAACACGCCACCCGGCCCTGCAGTGCAGGTGCCGGTGCTGGTCGCGGCCGAGTTGCAAGACTCGCTGTTGATGGCCATGCACGACCTGCAGCGCCTGGAAGGGCTGCTCAACCACGCCACCGACAACCTGCTGGCGCGCTTTGGCGAGGCCAACGCCTCGCTCAGCGACAGCGTGGTGGCGGGCTCCGGCGAGCTGGAGGCGCTGCGCACGGCGCTGCGCAGCGCAGTGACGGAGCTGCAGTTCCACGACATGGCCACGCAGTTGATCGCCCACACCAGCCGCGTGCTGCAGGGCTGCGCCTTCCGCCTGGCCGCCGAGACCATGGGCGACGGCGAGGACGAGGCCGCCGCTCCGCTGGAGGGCATCGCCCCCGAACGCCCCAACCCCGTCACGCAAAGCGAGATGGAGGCGGGCTCGGTCGAGCTGTTTTGACGGTTTCGCCACCGCCGACCCCCGCTTGCCCCCATCCACACTGGCCCAATAAGAAACCGAAGTTGCTGGAGCTATTTACATGCAGTCCATTCTCGCCGTCGATGATTCCCCGTCCATGCGGAAAATGGTGTCCTTCACGCTCACCTCGGCGGGCTACCACGTCGTGGAGGCCGTGGACGGCCAGGACGCGCTGGAGAAGGCCGAGACGCACGACATCCACCTGGTGCTGGCCGACCAGAACATGCCGCGCCTGGACGGCATCGGCCTGACGCGCAAGCTGCGCGAGCACCCGCGCTTCAAGACCACGCCCATCCTGATCCTGACCACCGAGTCCAGCGACCAGATGAAGCAGGCCGGGCGCAGCGCCGGGGCCACGGGCTGGCTGGTCAAGCCGTTCGACCCCACACGCCTCATCGAGGTCATCCAGAAGGTCATCCGCTGAGCGCCACCGCCCCAGCAACGGCCCCCGAGCAGTACACAGGAATACCCCCCATCATGGCGGACACCCACCAAAGCGGCGCAGGCATGGACTTCGACCTGAGCCAGTTCTATCAGATCTTCTTCGAGGAGGCGGCAGAGAACCTCGACCAGATGGAGCAGATGCTGCTGGTCCTGGACGTGAGCGCCGCCAACGACGAGGAGCTCAACGGCATCTTCCGCTGCGCCCACTCCATCAAGGGCGGCTCGGCCACGTTCGGCTTTTCCGACGTGGCCGAGCTGACCCACCAGATGGAGTCGCTGCTGGACCGCCTGCGCCGCCACGAGCTGCAGCTGGTGCCGCAGATGGTGGACGTGCTGCTGGAATCCGCCGACGCCTCGCGCAGCCTGCTGGCGCGCCACCAGGCCGGCGGCGAAGGCGAGGCCCTGTCCACCCACGAGCTGGTGCGCCGCATCAGCGAGCTGGCCGCCGGTGGCGGGGCGGTGGCCGCGCCCGCTCCTGCGCCCGTCGTGGCCGCGCCGGCGCCCGTGCCCGTGCCCGCGCCGCCCGCCCCTGCAGCCATGCCCGCGGCGGCCCCGGTGGGCGCCGAGCGCGCGCTGGAGATCCATATCGGCCCGCTGTCCCAGCCCGCCCTGGCTGACGCCATCAAGGAGCTGTTTCGCGACATCCCCGGGCTGGGCTCCATCACCGATCTGCCCGACAGCCGTGCCGACATGCGCTGCTTTGCCGTGCGCACCACCTCCAGCGACGAGGACCTGCTGGACCTGTTCGTCTTCCACGTGGCCAAGGAGCAGGTGCGCATCCTGCCCGCAGCGGCGGTGCCCGAGCCGGCCGCGGGCGACCCGGCGCCGGTCGCACTGACCGAGCCCTACGGCTTCTTTCCCGGCGCCCCGGGCCTGCCGGCCCAGCAGGGCGGGGCGGCGCCCTCTCTCGCCCCTGCCGCGCAGGCCGCACCGGCGGCGCGCCCGGCTGCAGGCCGCGCCGCCGCCGAGGGCAAGGGCGGGGCCGGCGCCTCGTCCATGGAGTCCACCACCATCCGCGTGGCCGTCTCCAAGGTGGACCAGCTCATCAACCTGGTGGGCGAGCTGGTGATCACCCAGGCCATGCTGGCGCAAAACAGCCGCGGGCTCGATTCCGGCGTGCACCAGCAGCTGCTGGCCGGCCTGGCCGACCTGGACCGCAACACGCGCGACCTGCAGGAATCGGTCATGTCCATCCGCATGATTCCGATGTCCACGGTGTTCAGCCGCTTCCCCCGCATGCTGCGCGACCTGGCGGCCAAGCTGGACAAGAAGGTGGAGTTCGTCACCCACGGCGAGGCCACCGAGCTGGACAAGAGCCTGGTGGAGAAGATCACCGACCCGCTGACCCACCTGGTGCGCAACAGCTGCGACCACGGCATCGAGATGCCCGCAGAGCGCCTGGCCGCCGGCAAGCCCGAGCACGGCACGCTGAGCCTGTCGGCCTCGCACCAGGGCGGCTCCATCGTCATCGAGGTGCGCGACGACGGCAAGGGCCTGTCGCGCGAGAAGATTCTGCGCAAGGCGCGCGAGCGCGGCATGGACGTGTCCGACGCCATGCCCGACAGCGAGGTCTGGAACCTGATCCTGGCGCCGGGCTTTTCCACCGCCGAGGTGGTGACCGACGTGTCCGGGCGCGGCGTGGGCATGGACGTGGTCAAGAAGAACATCGCCGCGCTCAACGGCTCGGTGGAGATCGACTCGGCCGAGGGCTACGGCATGCGCGTGTCCGTGCGCCTGCCGCTGACGCTGGCCATCATGGACGGCATGTCCGTGGGCGTGGGCGACGAGGTCTACATCCTGCCCCTGTCCTCGGTGGTCGAGTCCTTCCAGGTCAACCCGCAGGAAGTCAACACCGTGGCCCAGGGCTCGCAGCTGGTCAAGGTGCGCGAGGAATACATGCCGGTGATGGCGCTGGAGAAGATCTTCCAGGTGCCGCGCCCCGAGGGCGGCGCCAGCAGCAGCATCATGGTGGTGGTGGAGGCCGACGGCAGCCGCGTGGCGGTGCTGGTGGACGAGCTGCTGGGCCAGCACCAGGTGGTGGTCAAGAACCTGGAGACCAACTACCGCAAGGTGCCCAACGTCTCGGGTGCCACCATCCTGGGCGACGGCACGGTGGCCCTCATCCTGGATACCGCCGGACTGGTGCGCCGCGTGCGCCACTGACACGTCCGCCTGCCTGAAGCAATGCAAGGAACCAACGCATGAATGCGGTGATGAACGACAAGAACACCGGCGCAGCCACCAGCGCGCGCGAGTACCTCACCTTCCGCCTGGGGCAGGAGGAATACGGCATCGACATCCTGAAGGTGCAGGAGATCCGCGGCTACGAGACGCCCACGCGCATCGCCCAGGCCCCGGCCTTCATCAAGGGCGTGACCAACCTGCGCGGCACCATCGTGCCGATCGTGGACATGCGCCTGCGCTTTGCCTGCGCGCAGGCCGACTACGACGCCTTCACGGTGGTCATCATCCTGAACCTGCGCGAGCGGGTGGTCGGCATCGTGGTGGACTCGGTCAGCGACGTGATGGAACTGGCGGCCGAGAACATCCGCCCCGCGCCGGACGTGGACAGCGCCATCGACGCGGCCTGCATCCGCGGCCTGGGCTCGGTGGGCGAGCGCATGCTGATCCTGCTGGACATTGAAAGGCTCATGTCCGGCGTGGACATGGGCCTGAGCCTCGCGACCGACTGAAGGCCTGCTGCCCACACCGCATGAGCACCGACCGCACCGCCCTGCACCACAGTCCCGCCGCCGTGCGCCGGGCCGCGCTGCGGCCCGCGCCTGCGGCCGATGCTGCGGCCGGCGATGCCGCCGCCGAGGGCCGCGAATTCGCCTGGACGCAGGCTGACTTCGTGCGCGTGCAGGCGCTGATCTACCAGCGCGCCGGCATCAGCCTGCACGACGGCAAGCACGCCATGGTCTATAGCCGCCTGTCGCGCCGGCTGCGCGAGACCGGGCACAAGAGCTTTCAGGACTATCTCGGCTGGCTGGAAGGCCACGACGGTCCCGAGTGGCAGGAATTCATCAACGCCCTGACCACCAACCTCACGGCGTTCTTTCGCGAGCAGCACCACTTCGAGATCCTGGGCTCGCTGCTGCGCATGCGCGCCGCCGGGCCTTGGAACATCTGGTGCAGCGCCGCTTCCACGGGCGAGGAGCCGTACTCCATCGCCATGACGGTGCAGGAGACGCTGGGCGCCAGCGTGCCGTTCAAGCTGGCCGCCAGCGACATCGATTCGCGCGTGCTGGCCACTGCTGCGGCCGGCGTCTACCGCGTGGACAGCCTCAAGGGCCTGTCGCAGGAGCGCCTGCAGCGGTTCTTTCAGCGCGGCAAGGGCGGCAATGCCGGGCTGGCACGCGTCAAGCCCGAGCTGCGCCGGCCCATCGAATTTTTGAGCGTGAACCTGATCCGCGACGACTGGCCCTTTCGCGAGCCGTTCGACGTGGTCTTTTGCCGCAACGTGATGATCTATTTCGACGCCCCCACCCAGCGGCGCGTGCTCGAGCGCATCCACCGCGTGCTCAAGCCCGGCGGCATGCTGTTCGTGGGCCATGCGGAAAACTTCAGCGACTCGCGCGACCTGTTCGTGCTGCGCGGCAAGACGGTGTACGAGCGCGTCTGACCGCCGGCCACCCACCACAAGGCATTGCGACCATGCAACCCTCCCGCGCCGACTCCAGCTCCGCCCCACCGGCCTACGAGCGCCGGCACGTGCCGCGCATCTCGCCGCTGGACCGCGCCGCTGCGCCGCCCGCGCCCCAGGTGACGCTGGCCGAGCTGAAGGCACGGGCGCACCGCCCGGGCGAGGCGTCGTTCTACTTCTTCGACCACCACTTCCAGCACAACGCCGTCAAGGTGCTGCCGGGCGAATACTTCGTGGCCCGCGAGCAGATGACCATCGTCACCGTGCTGGGCTCGTGCATTGCCGCCTGCCTGTGGGACAGCCGGGCCGGCGTGGGCGGCATGAACCACTTCATGCTGCCCGACGGCGACAGCGCCGACACCTCCGGGCGCTACGGCTCCTACGCCATGGAACTGCTCATCAACGAAATGATGAAGCAGGGCGCCCGGCGCGAGACGCTGCAGGCCAAGATTTTCGGCGGCGGCCAGGTCATGGCCAACTTCACCACCATGAACGTGGGCGAGCGCAACACCCGGTTTGTGCAAAACTACCTGGCCACCGAGCGCATCCCCATCGTCTCCGAGGACGTGCTGGACATCTACCCGCGCAAGGTGGTGTTCTTTCCCGTCAGCGGCAAGGTCATGGTCAAGCGCCTGGCGCACGCCCATCCCGAGGCCATGGCCCAGGAAGTGGTGCGCGGCAATGCCGTCAGCGTGGCGCGCGCCACCAGCGGCGGCTCGGTGGACCTGTTTTGATTTTTTCGATCGAAGTTGTGTGAGAACCAGCGGCCCGGGCGCCGGGCGGCGCACCGGCCAGGGAAGGCGGCAGACAAAAACATGAGCAGCAGCAGCAAGATACGCGTCATCGTGGTGGACGATTCGGCACTGGTGCGCAGCCTGCTGGCCGAGATCATCAACCGCCAGCCGGACATGCAATGCATCGGCACGGCCAACGACCCGCTGGTGGCGCGCGAGATGATCCGCGAGATGAACCCGGACGTGATCACCCTGGACGTGGAGATGCCGCGCATGGACGGCATCGACTTTCTGGGCCGGCTGATGCGGCTGCGGCCCATGCCGGTGGTCATGATCTCCACGCTGACCGAGCGCGGCGCCGAGGTCACCATGCGCGCGCTGGAGCTGGGCGCCGTGGACTTCGTTGCCAAGCCGCGCGTGGGCCTGGCCAGCGGCCTGAACGAGCTGGCCGCGCAGATCGTGGACAAGATCCGCGTGGCCGCCGTGGCCCAGGTGCGCCGCGCGCCGGCCGCAAGCGCCGGCGCCATCGTGCACCCGCACGCTGGCGGCGCGGCCGCCGCCGCCCCGGTGGCCGCTTCGCCCCTGCTGGGGCGCCTGTCCACCGAGAAGCTGGTGGCGATCGGTGCCTCCACCGGCGGCACCGAGGCCATCCGCGAGGTGCTGGTGCACCTGCCGGCCGACGCGCCTGCCATCGTCATCACCCAGCACATGCCGCCGGGCTTTACCACCAGCTTTGCCGCGCGCCTGAACAGTCTGTGCCAGATCACGGTGAAAGAGGCGGTGCAGGGTGAGCGCATCTTGCCCGGCCACGCCTACATCGCGCCGGGCGGGCGCCAGTTTGCGCTGGCCAAGAGCGGCGCCAACTACGTCGCCGTGGTGGACGACGGCCCGCCGGTGAACCGCCACAAGCCCTCGGTGGAGGTGCTGTTCAAGTCGGTTGCCGCCCATGTGGGGCGCAATGCGGTGGGCATCATGCTGACGGGCATGGGCGCCGACGGCGCCGCCGCCATGCGCGAGATGAAGGACGCCGGCAGCTACAACTATGTGCAGGACGAGGCCAGCTGCATCGTCTTCGGCATGCCGCGCGAGGCCATCGCCCATGGCGCGGCCGACGAGGTGCTGCCGCTGGCGCAGATCGCCCCGGCCCTGGTGGCGCGCCTGCGCGGCGCGGGCGACCGGGTGCACCACCGCATCTGACGCAGCCGGGGCCGGGCCGGCGGCTTCAAAAAAGTGAGCTGCCAGCGCTTGATCTGAAAGGGTTTGCGATGGTTTTCATGCGCAAACCCGGATGGAACAAGCGCCAACAGCTCATGTATTGATAGCGCCCCTCAGGCCGACAGCGCCTCCCAGCGCTCCAGTGCCTGCATCAGCAGCGCCTCGATCTCGCCGTCGCGGGCATGCAGGGCCGCGGCGCGGGCGCCGTCGCGCGTGTACAGGCTGCCGTCCCCCAGTTCCTCGCGCACGGCCAGCTGCTCGGCCTCCAGCGCCTCGATCCGCGCCGGCAGCTGCTCCAGTTCGCGCTGCTCCTTGTAGCTGAGCTTGCGCTTGTTCGCCGCCGGGGCCTCCGCCGTCGCCGCGCGGCTGGTTGCCTCACGGCCGGCCTTGCCCTCCTTGCGTGCGTCCTGGGCCGCGGCTGCGGCCAGCGCGCGGCTGCGGCGCGACTGCGTCAGCCAGTCCTGCACGCCGCCTTCGTATTCGCGCCAGCGGCCCTCGCCCTCGCTGACGATGGTGCTGGTCACGACGTTGTCCAGGAAGGTGCGGTCGTGGCTGACCAAGAACACCGTGCCGTCGTAGGTCTGCAGCAGCTCTTCGAGCAGCTCCAGCGTGTCGATGTCCAGGTCGTTGGTCGGTTCGTCCAACACCAGCACGTTGGCTGGCCGCGCAAACAGCCGCGCCAGCAGCAGGCGGTTGCGCTCGCCGCCCGACAGCGAGCGCACGGGCGAGTGCGCGCGTGCCGGCGAGAACAAAAAGTCGCCCAGGTAGCTCTTGACGTGCTTGCGCTGGCCGCCGATCTCGATCCATTCGCTGCCGGGGCTGATGAAGTCCTCCAGCGTGGCGTCCATGTCGATGGCCTGGCGCATCTGGTCGAAGTAGGCCACCTGCAGGTTGGCGCCGCGGCGCACGCTGCCGCTGTCGGGCTCCAGCTCGCCCAGAATGAGTTTCAGCAGCGTGGTCTTGCCTGCGCCGTTGGGGCCGAGCAGCCCGATCTTGTCGCCGCGCAGGATGGTGGCGCTGAAGTCGCGCACGATGGTGCGCTCGCCGAACGCTTGGCCGACGCCCGTCAGCTCGGCCACGATCTTGCCCTGGTAGCCGCCCTGGCCGCTGCCCGATGCCACATCCATCCTCACGCTGCCCAGCACCTCGCGGCGCACGGCGCGGCTGTCGCGCAGCGCCTGCAGCCGGTTGATGCGGCTGACGCTGCGGGTGCGCCGTGCCTCCACGCCCTTGCGAATCCAGACCTCTTCCTGCGCCAGCAGCTTGTCGGCGCGGGCGGCGATCACCGCCTCCTGCGCCAGCTGCTCTTCCTTGTGCAGTTGGTATTGCGCGAAGTTGCCAGGGTAGGAGCGCAGCTGGCCGCGGTCCAGCTCGACGATGCGCGTGGCGATGCGGTCCAGGAAGGCGCGGTCGTGGGTAATGGTCACCACCGCGCCGGGAAAGGCGATCAGCAGCTCTTCCAGCCACTCGATGGAGTCCAGATCCAGGTGGTTGGTCGGCTCGTCCAGCAGCAGCACGTCGGGCCGCGTAACCAGTGCCTGCGCCAGCGCCACCCGCTTTTTGGTGCCGCCCGACAGTTTGCCCACCACGGCCTGCGGATCCAGGTGCAGGCGCTGCAGGGTTTCCTCCACGCGCTGCTCCCAGTTCCAGGCGTCCAGCGCCTCGATGCGTGATTGCAGCGCGTCCAGGTCCACCCCTGGGGCTGCAGACAGATACTGCTCGCGCAGCGTGATGGCTTCTGCGAGTCCCTGTGAGGCCGCCTCGAACACCGTCGCATCCAGGGGCAGGTCAGGCTCCTGCGCCACATAGGTCACACGCAGGCTTTGCTGCACATGCAGCATGCCATCGTCTGCCTGAGCCAGTCCCCCCAAGATCTTCAACAGAGAAGACTTGCCCGCGCCGTTGCGCCCGATCAACCCCACGCGCTCGCCGCTCTCCAGCGAAAAATCCGCATGGTCCAGCAACGCCACATGCCCGAAGGCCAGTTGCGCATCCGTCAAAGTAAGAAGTGCCATGCGCCCATTATCCAAGGCGCGCTGGGAAAGGTAGGAGAGGCGCTTGTTTACAAAAAGATGACCGATTCACTTGTCGCGGGAAAACCCTGGGCTATACTTCATCCCACGCTGCAATCGACACGGTGCCTTTCAGGGAAATGAGTCAAAAGCAGCCGGAGAAAGTCCTCAAAAAATCTTCTCCCGGTCTTGCAACTGCCCAGATTTCTGATGTATAGTTCAAGGCTTCGCTTCTGACGGAGCGGCGGTGCTGGAAGGTACTGCAGGAAGTCGGAAGCGGCGGTCGAAAGGCCCTCAAGTTTGACAGGTTACTTTGAAACCTGTTATAGTTCAAGGCTTCGCTGATCGCAGCGAGGTTCGGAAAAAGAGGATGTGGTGCTTCGGTGCTGCGGCTTATTTTTCCAGGTGCTTTAACAATATACAGCCGATAAGCGTGGGCGTTTGATGAGGCGAGTGCCATGGTTCTTCGGAATCAAATCAAACGCTCATGGAAATAGAGAAGTGAAGTTCACTTCAATTCCGTTTTTATGAGTGTGGAGCTCTTCGGGGCTCCAAACAATTCAAGATCGAACTGTAGAGTTTGATCCTGGCTCAGATTGAACGCTGGCGGCATGCCTTACACATGCAAGTCGAACGGTAACAGGTCTTCGGATGCTGACGAGTGGCGAACGGGTGAGTAATACATCGGAACGTGCCCGATCGTGGGGGATAACGGAGCGAAAGCTTTGCTAATACCGCATACGATCTACGGATGAAAGCGGGGGATCTTTGGACCTCGCGCGGACGGAGCGGCCGATGGCAGATTAGGTAGTTGGTGGGATAAAAGCTTACCAAGCCGACGATCTGTAGCTGGTCTGAGAGGATGATCAGCCACACTGGGACTGAGACACGGCCCAGACTCCTACGGGAGGCAGCAGTGGGGAATTTTGGACAATGGGGGAAACCCTGATCCAGCCATGCCGCGTGCAGGATGAAGGCCTTCGGGTTGTAAACTGCTTTTGTACGGAACGAAAAGGTCTTTTCTAATACAGAAGGCCCATGACGGTACCGTAAGAATAAGCACCGGCTAACTACGTGCCAGCAGCCGCGGTAATACGTAGGGTGCAAGCGTTAATCGGAATTACTGGGCGTAAAGCGTGCGCAGGCGGTTATGCAAGACAGTGGTGAAATCCCCGGGCTCAACCTGGGAACTGCCATTGTGACTGCATAGCTGGAGTGCGGCAGAGGGGGATGGAATTCCGCGTGTAGCAGTGAAATGCGTAGATATGCGGAGGAACACCGATGGCGAAGGCAATCCCCTGGGCCTGCACTGACGCTCATGCACGAAAGCGTGGGGAGCAAACAGGATTAGATACCCTGGTAGTCCACGCCCTAAACGATGTCAACTGGTTGTTGGGGATTTATTTCTTCAGTAACGAAGCTAACGCGTGAAGTTGACCGCCTGGGGAGTACGGCCGCAAGGTTGAAACTCAAAGGAATTGACGGGGACCCGCACAAGCGGTGGATGATGTGGTTTAATTCGATGCTACGCGAAGAACCTTACCCACCTTTGACATGGTCGGAATCCTTTAGAGATAGAGGAGTGCCCGAAAGGGAGCCGATACACAGGTGCTGCATGGCTGTCGTCAGCTCGTGTCGTGAGATGTTGGGTTAAGTCCCGCAACGAGCGCAACCCTTGCCATTAGTTGCTACGAAAGGGCACTCTAATGGGACTGCCGGTGACAAACCGGAGGAAGGTGGGGATGACGTCAAGTCCTCATGGCCCTTATAGGTGGGGCTACACACGTCATACAATGGCTGGTACAGAGGGTTGCCAACCCGCGAGGGGGAGCCAATCCCACAAAGCCAGTCGTAGTCCGGATCGCAGTCTGCAACTCGACTGCGTGAAGTCGGAATCGCTAGTAATCGCGGATCAGAATGTCGCGGTGAATACGTTCCCGGGTCTTGTACACACCGCCCGTCACACCATGGGAGCGGGTCTCGCCAGAAGTAGGTAGCCTAACCGCAAGGAGGGCGCTTACCACGGCGGGGTTCGTGACTGGGGTGAAGTCGTAACAAGGTAGCCGTATCGGAAGGTGCGGCTGGATCACCTCCTTTCTGGAAACACCAGCACTCAACGCGTTGAACGCCCACACTTATCGGTTGTAAGGAAGACAGTTGGCCGACTGGCTGCAGCAGCAAGGCAAGCGCCTGAAAGCTATAGGCAGGCAATCGGGTCTGTAGCTCAGCTGGTTAGAGCACCGTCTTGATAAGGCGGGGGTCGTTGGTTCGAGCCCAACTAGACCCACCATCATCTTTCTGCACGACGATCGAAGGCGAGGACGGAAGGGGGATTAGCTCAGCTGGGAGAGCACCTGCTTTGCAAGCAGGGGGTCGTCGGTTCGATCCCGTCATCCTCCACCAACCACTGGACCCCTCAAGTGCTTACTCTTTGAGCACTGCATTCCTTATCTACCTTTCCTGAGCTTGCACGCATCAGGGGCAACACCCAAGCGGTTTGGCACCACGCCAGAGCGCTTCGTTGTTGAGGCGAGATTGCTCGCATCAATCGGCTGTTCTTTAAAAATTCATAGAGTCGAAATCAGCGTTGCTGGTGGAAAGCGCTCCTGCGGGAGTGCACCGTGCCACCAGCAACTAGTTTGATTGCGTCAAAACGAACGATTCAATGGAATTGTTCAGTAATGACGAATGTTCTCCAGGGCAGCGATGCCCTGAAAAAAAGCACATTTGGAATTACGGCATGAATAACGCGCGAGGTGCGAGACCTCGCAAGTGGTCCTTGGCTGCTGTGACGAATGGTTCCTTTGCTGCAAGGCAAGGGGTCAAAGTTATAGGGTCAAGTGACTAAGAGCATGTGGTGGATGCCTTGGCGATGATAGGCGACGAAAGACGTGATAGCCTGCGATAAGCTTCGGGGAGCTGGCAAATAAGCATTGATCCGGAGATTTCTGAATGGGGAAACCCACCCGCAAGGGTATCGCCGACTGAATACATAGGTCGGCGAGGCGAACCGAGTGAACTGAAACATCTAAGTAGCTCGAGGAAAAGACATCAACCGAGATTGCGAAAGTAGTGGCGAGCGAAATTGCAACAGCCTTCTAGTGATAGTCGAACGGTTAGCAAAGCGGCATGGAAAGGCCGGCCATAGTGGGTGATAGCCCCGTATGCGAAAACCGATCGGTGGTACTAGGCTAGAGACAAGTAGGGCGGGGCACGAGAAACCCTGTCTGAATATGGGGGGACCATCCTCCAAGGCTAAATACTCATCATCGACCGATAGTGAACCAGTACCGTGAGGGAAAGGCGAAAAGAACCCCGGGAGGGGAGTGAAATAGATCCTGAAACCGCATGCTTACAAAAAGTAGGAGCCCGCAAGGGTGACTGCGTACCTTTTGTATAATGGGTCAGCGACTTACATTCAGTGGCAAGCTTAACCGAATAGGGGAGGCGCAGAGAAATCGAGTCCGAATAGGGCGAAATTTAGTCGCTGGGTGTAGACCCGAAACCAAGTGATCTATCCATGGCCAGGATGAAGGTGCCGTAACAGGTACTGGAGGTCCGAACCGACTAATGTTGCAAAATTAGCGGATGAGCTGTGGATAGGGGTGAAAGGCTAAACAAACTTGGAAATAGCTGGTTCTCTCCGAAAACTATTTAGGTAGTGCCTCAAGTATTACCTGCGGGGGTAGAGCACTGTTTTGGCTAGGGGGTCATGGCGACTTACCAAACCAAGGCAAACTCCGAATACTGCAGAGTACAGCTTGGGAGACAGAGCACCGGGTGCTAACGTCCGGACTCAAGAGGGAAACAACCCAGACCGCCAGCTAAGGTCCCTAAAATTGGCTAAGTGGGAAACGAAGTGGGAAGGCTAAGACAGTCAGGATGTTGGCTTAGAAGCAGCCATCATTTAAAGAAAGCGTAATAGCTCACTGATCGAGTCGTCCTGCGCGGAAGATGTAACGGGGCTCAAGCCAGTTACCGAAGCTGCGGATGCACAGTTTACTGTGCGTGGTAGGAGAGCGTTGTGTAAGCCTGTGAAGGCAGCTTGTGAAGGCTGCTGGAGGTATCACAAGTGCGAATGCTGACATGAGTAGCGTTAAAGCGGGTGAAAAGCCCGCTCGCCGTAAGCGCAAGGTTTCCTACGCAACGTTCATCGGCGTAGGGTGAGTCGGCCCCTAAGGCGAGGCAGAGATGCGTAGCTGATGGGAAACAGGTCAATATTCCTGTACCGATCAATAGTGCGATGTGGGGACGGAGAAGGTTAGCTCAGCCAACTGTTGGATATGTTGGTTCAAGCCTGTAGTCGTGCCCGGTAGGCAAATCCGCCGGGCTTAGATGAGGGGTGATAACGAGTGTGCTTGCACACGAAGTGAGTAATACCCTGCTTCCAGGAAAAGCCACTAAGCTTCAGCTATTGACGACCGTACCGCAAACCGACACTGGTGCGCGAGATGAGTATTCTAAGGCGCTTGAGAGAACTCAGGAGAAGGAACTCGGCAAATTGATACCGTAACTTCGGGAGAAGGTATGCCGCAAGTAGGTGAACCTGTACAAGGCAAGCCCAAAGCGGTTGCAATAAATCGGTGGCTGCGACTGTTTAATAAAAACACAGCACTCTGCAAACACGAAAGTGGACGTATAGGGTGTGACGCCTGCCCGGTGCTGGAAGATTAAGTGATGGGGTGCAAGCTCTTGATCGAAGTCCCAGTAAACGGCGGCCGTAACTATAACGGTCCTAAGGTAGCGAAATTCCTTGTCGGGTAAGTTCCGACCTGCACGAATGGCGTAACGATGGCCACGCTGTCTCCTCCTGAGACTCAGCGAAGTTGAAATGTTTGTGATGATGCAATCTACCCGCGGAAAGACGGAAAGACCCCATGAACCTTTACTGTAGCTTTGTATTGGACTTTGAACGAATCTGTGTAGGATAGGTGGGAGGCTTTGAAGTGCGGTCGCCAGATCGCATGGAGCCATCCTTGAAATACCACCCTGGTGCGTTTGAGGTTCTAACCCAGGTCCATTATCTGGATCGGGGACAGTGCATGGTAGGCAGTTTGACTGGGGCGGTCTCCTCCCAAAGCGTAACGGAGGAGTTCGAAGGTACGCTAGTTACGGTCGGACATCGTGACGATAGTGCAATGGCATAAGCGTGCTTAACTGCGAGACTGACAAGTCGAGCAGATGCGAAAGCAGGACATAGTGATCCGGTGGTTCTGTATGGAAGGGCCATCGCTCAACGGATAAAAGGTACTCTGGGGATAACAGGCTGATACCGCCCAAGAGTTCATATCGACGGCGGTGTTTGGCACCTCGATGTCGGCTCATCTCATCCTGGGGCTGTAGTCGGTCCCAAGGGTATGGCTGTTCGCCATTTAAAGAGGTACGTGAGCTGGGTTTAAAACGTCGTGAGACAGTTTGGTCCCTATCTTCCGTGGGCGCTGCAGATTTGAGGAAGCCTGCTCCTAGTACGAGAGGACCGGAGTGGACACACCTCTGGTGTATCGGTTGTCACGCCAGTGGCATCGCCGAGTAGCTAAGTGTGGAAGAGATAACCGCTGAAAGCATCTAAGCGGGAAACTCGTTTCAAGATGAGATCTGCCGGGGCCTTGAGCCCCCTGAAGGGTCGTTGTAGACCACGACGTTGATAGGCTGGGTGTGGAAGTGCAGCAATGCATGTAGCTAACCAGTACTAATTGCCCGTGAGGCTTGACCCTATAACTTTGATCGCCCTGTGCACAACGCACAGCGCAGCATGACACGCATAAACCCAAGGATCACAACGTTATCCATGCCGGCGCAATCAAACTAGCCCCCAACGCTGAACCGCCTTCGACTCTATGAATCACCAGGGCGCAGCTTCCACCTACCCAAAAGAAGCCGCCCCCTGACCCGTTAAAGCCTGACGACCATAGCAAGTCGGTACCACCCCTTCCCATCCCGAACAGGACCGTGAAACGACTTCGCGCCAATGATAGTGCGGATTCCCGTGTGAAAGTAGGTCATCGTCAGGCTACTCATCAAGCCTCTCCCCCCTTCGCTCAAATAGCGTAAGGGGGGTTTTGGCTTTTGGGGGAAAGAAAATGAGGGTTGGCTAGTAGCACAATGAACTGCTGCGGTAGTATTGACGTACACGTCAATGCGGACTCCGGAGCCCTATGGCCGGCTTGCGCTTTTGCTTTCTCTTTCAGCCATGGCCACCTACACCATTAGTGATCTCGCCCGCGAGTTTGACCTCACGACCCGGGCAATGCGGTTCTATGAAGACATGGGCTTGCTGTGCCCGGAGCGCAGCGGTCCCGGCGGCCGTACCCGCGTCTACACTGCCCGCGACCGCACCCGCCTGCGCCTGACCCTGCGTGCCAAGCGGCTGGGCCTGTCGCTGACCGAGGCCAAAGAGATCATCGATTTGTATGACAGCCCCCGCGACACGGGTGTGCAGTTGCACCGTTTTCTGGAAGTGCTGGCGACGCACCGCAAGCAGCTTGAAGCCCAGATGACTGACCTTCAAGCCAACCTGGATGAAGTCCGGGAGCACGAACGCGAGGCGCGGGAGCTGCTGCGAAAAATGGATGCTGCATCGACGCAAATTCATGGATAATTGACGTTTACGTAAACGTCATTGCCTTTTCTCGCATACCGCACAGGAGCCCATTCATGAGCATCAACCCGTTGCCTGGCCTGAACTTCCAGTTGGGCGAAGACATCGACGCCCTGCGCGACGCAGTGCGCGAGTTCGCTCAGGTCGAGATCGCCCCCCGCGCCGGGGAGATCGACCAAAGCGACTGTTTCCCCATGGATCTGTGGACGAAGATGGGTGCACTGGGCGTGCTGGGCATCACCGTGTCCGAGCAATATGGCGGCGCCGACATGGGCTACCTCGCCCACATGGTGGCGATGGAAGAAATCTCCCGCGCCAGTGCCTCGGTAGGCCTGTCCTACGGAGCGCACAGCAACCTGTGCGTGAACCAGATCAACCGCAATGGCAGCGAGGCGCAGAAAGCCAAGTACCTGCCCAAGCTGATCAGCGGTGAACACGTGGGCGCGCTGGCCATGAGCGAGCCGGGCGCCGGCTCCGACGTCATCAGCATGAAGCTGAAGGCCGAAGACAAGGGCGGCTATTACCTGCTGAACGGCAGCAAGATGTGGATCACCAACGGCCCGGACGCCGACACCCTGGTGGTCTATGCCAAGACCGAGCCCGAAATGGGCGCGCGCGGTGTGACGGCGTTCCTGATCGAAAAGGGCATGAAGGGGTTTTCCGTCGCGCAAAAGCTCGACAAGCTGGGCATGCGCGGCAGCCATACCGGCGAGCTGGTGTTCGAAAACGTCCAGGTGCCGGCGGAGAACGTGCTGGGCCAGGTCAATGGCGGCGCCAAGGTGCTGATGAGCGGCCTGGACTACGAGCGCGCCGTGTTGACCGGCGGCCCTCTGGGCATCATGCAATCCGTCATGGACAACGTCATTCCCTACATCCATGACCGCAAGCAGTTCGGCCAGAGCATTGGCGAGTTCCAGCTCATCCAGGGCAAGGTGGCCGACATGTACACCGTGCTCCAGGCCGCACGTTCGTTCGCCTACACCGTGGCCAAGAACCTGGACATGCTGGGCACCGAGCACGTGCGCCAGGTGCGCAAGGACTGCGCCAGCGTCATCCTGTGGACGGCCGAGAAGGCCACCTGGATGGCGGGCGAGGGCATTCAGATCTTCGGCGGCAATGGCTATATCAACGAATACCCGCTGGGCCGCCTGTGGCGCGACGCCAAGCTGTACGAGATCGGCGCCGGCACCAGCGAGATCCGCCGCATGCTGATCGGCCGCGAGTTGTTCGCTGAAACCTGCTGAGCGCGCCACGGCACCTTTCTTTCAACCACCCCAGGAGTCCCGATGACCACCACCTCCATTGAAGAGCTGTTCGTACACAACCGTGAATGGGCGCAGGAAATGGAGCGTGACCGACCGGGCTTCTTCACCGGGCTGATGGCGCAGCAAAAGCCGCGCTACATGTGGATCGGCTGCTCCGACAGCCGCGTGCCCGCCAACCAGATCACGGGCCTGGAGCCGGGCGAGGTGTTCGTGCACCGCAACATCGCCAATGTGGTCGTGCCCAGTGACCTGAACGCGCTGTCCACCATCCAGTACGCCGTGGATCAGCTGCACGTGCAGCACCTCATGGTCGTCGGCCACTACGGCTGCGGCGGCGTGCGCGCGGCGCTTGAGGACATCCGCGTCGGCTTGGCCGACAACTGGATCCGCCATGTGAAGGATGTGCGCGACAAGTACGCCGATCTGCTGCAGGACCTGTCCCCGCAGTGGCGCCTGGATGCGTTGTGCGAGCTCAACGTCATCGAGCAGGTGGCCAACGTGGCGCACAGCACCGTGGTGCATGACGCCTGGGCGCGCGGGCAGGCGCTGACGCTGCACGGCTGGTGCTACAGCCTGCAAAACGGCCTGATCACCAACGTCGAGGTGACGGTACCGGGCGAGGGTGGCCTGGACGAGGTGCAGCGCCGCGCCGTCGAGCGCGTGGCGGCGCGCGAGCGCGGCTGACGGCACGCGTACGGGCAGGCCGAGGCATTCTCATGAACATGGCAACGGCATAGTCGGCCCGGTCTGAAGCGGCCTGGTATTTGCCATGTTCCCCGAACGCCTCGACGCCCCGCAGGCCTGGTCCATCGCCCGGGCCATGATGGACGGCTTCAACCGCCACTACAGGCTGTTTCGCGCCGAGTCCGCGCGCGCCAAGCACCGCTTTGAAACAGCCGACTGGCACGGCCAGCAGCGTGCGCAGCGCGAGCGCATCGAGTTCTACGACCTGCGGGTGAAGGAATGCGTGCGGCGGCTGGACAAGGAGTTTCAGGCCGGCACCCTGCCCATGGCCGTGTGGCACCAGGTCAAGCTGCACTACATCGGCCTGATGGTGAACCACCTGCAGCCCGAGCTGGCAGAGACCTTCTTCAACTCGGTCACCACCAAGATCCTGCACCGCACGCACTTCCAGAACGACTTCATCTTCGTGCGCCCCGCCGTCAGCACCGAGTACATCGAAAGCGACGATCCGGCCGCGCGGCCCACCTACCGCGCCTATTACCCGCAGGCCACGCGCCTGCCCGAGATGGTCACGGCCATCGTGCAGGACTTTGCGTTGCAGCGCCCCTTTGAGGACCTGCCGCGCGACGTGGCGCTGGTGGTGCACGCCATCAATGCCCGCTTGGGGAGCGTGAAGTGGCGCACCAACTTCCAGATCCAGGTGCTGACCAGCTTGTTCTACCGCAACAAGGGCGCGTACCTGGTGGGCAAGGTCATCAACGGCTACGCCGAGCTGCCCTTTGCGCTGCCCATCCTGCACGGCGAGCAGGGCGGGCTGATCATCGACGCGGTGCTGTTCGGCGAGGCCGACCTGCAGATGCTGTTCTCGTTCGCCCGGGCGTATTTCATGGTGGACATGGAAGTGCCGAGCGCCTACGTGCAGTTCCTGCGCAGCCTCATGCCGCGCAAGCCCCGCGGCGAGCTCTACACCGCGCTGGGCCTGGCCAAGCAGGGCAAGACGCTCTTCTACCGCGACTTCCTGCACCACCTGAAATACTCCAGCGACCAATTCCGCATCGCCCCCGGCATCAAGGGCATGGTCATGCTGGTGTTCGACCTGCCCAGCTTTCCCTACGTCTTCAAGCTGATCAAGGATCGCTTCCCGGCGCCCAAGGACACGACGCGCGAGCAGGTCAAGGCCAAGTACCTGCTGGTCAAGCAGCACGACCGCGTGGGCCGTATGGCCGACACGCTGGAGTACAGCCTGGTGGCGTTCCCGCGTGAGCGCTTTTCCGACGCGCTGATCGCCGAGATCCAGCAGCACGCGCCCAGCCAGCTCGAGATCAGTGACCGGGACGGCGACGGCAGGCAGGAAGTCATCATCCGCCACCTGTACATCGAGCGGCGCATGGTGCCGATGAACATCCATCTGCAGGAATGCTTCGACGCCGGGCTGGAGCAGCCCGAGGCCCGCAGCGCGCTGGAGCACGCCGTGGTCGAGTACGGCAACGCCCTCAAGGATCTGGTGGCGGCCAATATCTTCCCCGGCGACATGCTGTGGAAGAACTTCGGCATCACCCGCAACGGCAAGGTCGTGTTCTACGACTACGACGAGATCGAGTACCTCACCGACTGCCACTTCCGCCGGGTGCCGCCGCCGCGCAGCGAAGACGACGAGCTCTCGGGCGAAGTCTGGTGGCCCGTCGGCCCGCGCGACGTCTTTCCCGAGACCTTCGCGCCCTTTTTGCTGGGCAACCCCGCCGTGCGCGAGATCTTCCTGCGCCACCACGCCGACCTGCTGGACGTGCAGTTTTGGCAGTCGCACCAGGAGCGCATCCGCGCCGGCCACGTCTATGACGTGTTCCCCTACGACGTGCAGCGGCGCTTTGGCGCAGCCGCACATTTTCCGCTTTCCCAACCATCACCTGTTTCAGGAGCCATGCCATGACTTCCCCGCACACCACCCAAGACCCCATCGTCATCGTCGGCGCCGCGCGCACGCCCATGGGCGCCTTCCAGGGCGACTTCGCCGAGCTGCAGGCCTGGGAACTCGGGGGCGCCGCCATCCGCGCCGCGGTCGAGCGCTCGGGCATCGCGCCTGAAAAAGTCGATGAAGTGCTGCTGGGCAACTGCCTGATGGCCGGCCAGGGCCAGGCGCCTGCGCGCCAGGCGGGCCACGCGGCCGGGCTGCCGCGCAGCACCGGCGCCGTGACACTGTCCAAGATGTGCGGCGCCGGCATGGAGGCGACCCTGCTGGCGCACGACCAGCTGGTCGCCGGTAGCCGCGACGTGGTGGTGGCCGGCGGCATGGAGAGCATGACCAACGCGCCCTACCTGCTGAAAAAAGGCCGCGGCGGCTACCGCATGGGCCACGACAAGGTCTATGACCACATGATGCTGGACGGCCTGGAAGACGCCTACGAGGCCGGTCGCTCCATGGGCACCTTCGGCGAAGACTGCGCCGCCAAATACCAGTTCACCCGCGAGCAGCAGGATGCGTTTGCGATCGCCAGCGTGCAGCGCGCCCAGGAAGCTGCGAAAACGGGCGCGTTCAAGGACGAGATCACGCCCGTGACCGTCAAGACGCGCAAGGGTGAGGTCACGGTGAGCGAGGACGAAGGCCCGGCCAAGGCCCGGCTGGACAAGATCGCCGGCCTCAAGCCCGCCTTCAAGAAGGACGGCACCATCACTGCTGCGTCCAGCTCCAGCATCAACGACGGCGCCGCCGCCCTGGTGCTGATGCGCGAATCGACCGCCAAAGAGCTGGGCGCCAAGCCCCTGGCGCGCATCGTCGCCCACGCCACGCACGCGCAGGAGCCCGAGTGGTTCACCACCGCACCCGTCGGCGCGACCGAGAAGGTGCTGAAGAAAGCCGGCTGGAAGGTGGGCGACGTGGACCTGTGGGAGATCAACGAGGCCTTTGCCGTGGTGCCCATGGCGCTGATGAAGGACCTGGGCGTGCCGCACGAGAAGGTAAACGTCAACGGTGGCGCCTGCGCCCTGGGCCACCCCATCGGCGCCAGCGGCGCGCGCATCCTGGTCACGCTGCTGTCGGCGCTGAAGGCGCGCGGAAAGAAGAAGGGCGTGGCCACCCTGTGCATCGGCGGCGGCGAAGCCACGGCCATGGCCGTCGAGCTGGTGTGAGTGCGCCCAACCAGCACTCCTGGTTTGATAGCTGCTGGCGCTTGATGGACGGGCGCTGGAGGTCGATTTGACTAAAAACCACCAACCATGCCCATAGCCCTGGTGATCGGCGCCTCGCGCGGCATCGGCCTGGAATTTGTGCGCCAGTACCGCGCGGCCGGCTGGCGCGTGCTGGCCACCGTGCGCGATGCGGCCGGTGCCGAGCGCGTGCAGGCGCTGGGTGCGCAGCCCCTCACGGTGGACGTGGCCAACCCGGCCAGCGTCAGCGCCCTGTCCTGGCAGCTCGACGGCGAGCGCCTGGACGTGGCGCTGTACGTGGCCGGCGTCATGCGCCGCCCGGATGCGCGCACGCCGCCCACGCGCGAGGACTTCGACGCCGTCATGCACGCCAATGTGCTGGGCGCCATGCAAACCCTGCCGCAGGTGGCGCCGCTGGTCGAGGCGGGCGGCGGCGTGTTCGCCTTTTTGTCCTCGTCCATGTCGCAGATCGGCGCGGTGCCTGCCAGCAATGCTTGGGTCTATCGCACCAGCAAGGCCGCGCTGAACATGGCGGTGGCCGCCGCGCAGCACGACTACCCTGGCGCCACGCTCATCGCGCTGGACCCGGGCTGGGTGCAGACCGACATGGGCGGCGAGGCCGCGCCGCTCACCGTGCAGGACAGCGTGCAGGGCATGCGCGCCGTGCTCGCCGGCGTGCAGCCCGAAGACCGCGGCCAGCTGCTGCACCACGACGGCCGGCGCGCCAGCACCTGGTAGCCGGCCGCTTTGCAATCCCACCCACTATAAGGAAACCAGCCATGCTGCTGACCCAGGACCAGGAAATGATCCGCGATGCCATGCGCGATTTCGTGCAGGGGCAGATCGCCCCGCACGCCGCGCAGTGGGACCGCGAGCACACTTTCCCGCGCGAGGTGCATCGCGGGCTGGCGGCACTGGGCGCCTACGGCATTTGCGTACCCGAGGAATATGGCGGCGCCGGGCTGGACTACATCAGCCTGGCGCTGGTGCTGGAGGAAATCGCCGCGGGCGACGGCGGTACCAGCACGGCGATTTCCGTCACCAACTGCCCCGTCAACGCCATCTTGATGCGCTACGGCAGCGAGGCGCAAAAGCGCCAGTGGCTCACGCCCCTGGCGCGCGGCGAGATGCTGGGGGCGTTCTGCCTGACCGAGCCGCACGTGGGCTCGGACGCTTCCGCCCTGCGCACCACCGCCGTGCGCGAGGGGGACGAGTACGTCATCGACGGCGTCAAGCAGTTCATCACCAGCGGCAAGAACGGCCAGGTGGCCATCGTCATCGCCGTGACCGACAAGGCCGCCGGCAAACGCGGCATGAGCGCCTTCCTCGTACCCACCGATGCGGCGGGCTACCACGTCGCCCGGCTGGAAGACAAGCTGGGACAGCACAGCAGCGACACGGCGCAGATCAACCTCGATGGCTGCCGCATCCCGGCCGCCAACCTGATCGGCGCCGAGGGCGAGGGTTACAAGATCGCGCTGGGCGCGCTGGAGGGCGGGCGCATCGGCATCGCCGCGCAAAGCGTGGGCATGGCGCGCGCGGCCTTTGAGTTCGCCTTGCAATACAGCAAGGAGCGCGAGAGCTTCGGCCAGCCCATCTTCAACCACCAGGCGGTGGGCTTTCGCCTGGCCGACTGCGCTACGCAGATCGAGGCCGCGCGCCAGCTGATCTGGCACGCCGCTGCCCTGCGCGACGCGGGCCGGCCGTGCCTGAAGGAAGCGGCCATGGCCAAGCTGTTTGCCAGCGAGATGGCGGAAAGGGTGTGCAGCGCCGCCATCCAGACCCTGGGCGGCTATGGCGTGGTGAACGACTTCCCCGTGGAGCGCATCTACCGCGACGTGCGGGTGTGCCAGATCTACGAGGGCACCAGCGACGTGCAGAAGATCATTATCCAGCGCGCGCTGGCCTGAGGGCGGCCGGCGTCGTCACTCGCTTTCGCGGCGGCGCAGCACCACGGTGATGTTGCCGTTGGCCTCGATGGTGGCGCGCTCCACCTCGCGCAGGTGCAGGCCGCCGCCGGCGCGCAGCGCAGCCATCAGGTCCTCGATGGACAGCAGCTCCTGGCGCATCAGCCGGTCGTTGACCTGGCCGTTGCGCACCAGCACCCGCGGCGAGCCGTCGATCAGCCGCTCCAGCCGCGGAAAGCGGTAGGTCAGGTGCGACAGGGCGGTGTGGCACAGCAGCAGCGTCGCCGCCGAAGCCAGCCCGCCGATCAGCGAGTTGTCGCCCGCGTTCATGGAGTTCTGCACGGCGTTGGACAGGATCAGCAGCAGCACCAGATCGAACGGCGCCAGTTGCCCGGTCTGGCGCCGGCCCGTCACGCGCAAAAACACCAGCAGGAATACATAAACCGCCACCCCGCGCAGGACGAATTCCCACCAGGGCACCTCCATGTCGAACATGGCCACACCTCCCATCACCGCGGGCCCGTGCCCGGGTTTGCGCCAGCTTAAGCAACGCGGCGCCGGCACGTGCGGGACAGGCGGCCGTGCGCCTGCCGGGCAATCTCCCGTGGCGGCGGCGCCGCGCTGACAATGCCGGCATGACCGCCCGCTCTGCACCTGCCGCGCCGCCCGACCTGTTGCCTTGCCCCTGCGGCCGCACGCTGCCCTATGCCGCCTGCTGCGGCCGCTACATCGACCACTGGGAAGGCGCCCCGGCGCCCGACGCCGAAAGCCTGATGCGCTCGCGCTACACCGCCTTCGTGCGCGAGCGGGCCGACTACCTGCTGGCTACCTGGCACGCCTCGCATCGGCCGGCGCAGCTCGATTTCGAGGCCGGCGTGCGCTGGCTGGGGCTGCAGCTGCGCTCCCACCGAGTGCTGGCGCCGCACAGCGCCGAGGTGGAGTTTGTCGCCCGCTCTCGCGCCGGCGGCGGCCCGGCCCACCGGCTGCACGAGCGCAGCCGTTTCGTGCGCGAGGACGACGGGCGCTGGTACTACGTGGACGGTGACGTTTTGGGGGTGAAATCAGGCCCTGGAGCGCGTCAGTCAAGCGCCAGCAGCTATCAATACAGGAGCGACATTCAGCCCCACGACATGGCGCCGATGTCGTGCGCGAAGATGGGGTAGTTCATCCACGCCCCGCGCAGCCCCTTGCGCACCACGGTGACCAGATTGGGCGTGAAGATCCAGGCGTTGGCAGCATCGCGCGCCAAGTGGCGCTGCAGCTGGGCGAACAGCTGCTGGCGCGCGCGCGGGTACTCGGCCAGGGCGTGCTGCTCGGCCAGGGCGCGAAAGGCCGGGCTGTCGTAGCCGAAGTAGTAGCCGGGGTCGGTGTAGATCAGGTAGTCCAGCGGCTCGACGTGGTTGATGAGGGTCAGGTCGAAATCGCCGCGAAACGGTCCGGCCAGCCATTCGTGCCACTGCAGGCGCCGCACCCTGGCCCGTATGCCGACCCGTGCCAGGTACTCAGCCACCACGTCGCCGCCCGTGAGCGCGTAGGGCGCAGGCGGCAGCGCCAGCTCCAGAGACAGCGGCGTGCGCACGCCCGCCTCCTGCAGCAGTGCGCGGGCGCGGGCCGGGTCGTAGGGGTACAGGCTTTGCAGATTCAGGTAGCCCGCGTCGGTGGGCGCGAAGTGGCTGCCGATGGCCCGGCCGTGCCCGTCCAGCGCCTGGCGGATGAAGCCCTCGCGGTCGATGGCATGGGTGATGGCGCGGCGCACGCGCACATCGCCCAGCGGGGCGCGCCGGTGGTTCAGCGCCAGCATGCCCTTGCCGCTGGAGCTGCCGATCAGCACCTGGTAGCGCGTGTCATCGCGAAAGCGCCGCACGCTGCCGGTGGCGAACTGAAAGAACAGGTCCACCTCGCCTGACTCCAGGGCCGCCTCGCGCGCCGCAGGCTCGTGGATGAAGCGAAACACCGCCCCGTCCAGCGGCACCTCGTGCGCCGCGCGGGCGTGGGGAGCGCGCGCCAGCGTGATGCTGTGCCCGCGCTGCCAGTCGCTGACCCGGTAGGGCCCGGTGCCCACTGGCGCGCCTGCCGCTTGGGCGGCGCTGCCCGGGTGCAGCACGCAGGCCGTGGCCTCGCCCAGGCGAAACAGCAGTTGCGCGTCCGGGCGGTGCAGGGTCAGGGCGACGGTGCGCGCATCCGGCGTCTCGATGGTGGCGAGGTTGTCGAACAGCGCGCGGCGCGCCTTGTTGGTGGAGCCGGGCGCCTGCGCCCGCCCGAAGGAAAAGCGCACGGCCGCCGCGTCCAGCGCGCTGCCGTCGTGAAAGCGCACGCCCGGGCGCAGCCGAAAGCTCCACGAGCGCCCGTCGGCGCTGCCCTGCCAGGACTCGGCCAGCAGCGGCGAGACGGCGCCGTTTTCCTCGATGCGGGTCAGCCCTTCCAGCACGTTGTAGTGCGTCACCTCGCCCACCGCGGCCGCGGCTGCCATGGTGGGGTCCAGGCTGTCGGGCTCCAGCGACAGGTTCAGCACCGCCGGGCGCTGCGCGCTGCCGCCCGTCTGGGCCTGCGCGGCCGCCATGGGCGCGGCCCACAGCGCCGCGGTACGCGCCAGGCAGGCACGCCGCGTGAGGGCCGCGGGGGATACTGGTGATTCGGTCGGAGCGGGGGGCAAGGGCCTCATACGGAAAAACCTATGGTAAGCGGCAGGCGGCCGGCGACAATGGTAGCGGCAGCGCTGCCAGCCAGGGCGCCGCCCGTTGCCAGACCCATGAAACACTTTTCACCGCCTGCCAGTTCCGCCCCGCCTTCGCGCGCGTGGTGGCTGCTGCCGCTGCTGGCACTGCTGTGCAGCCTGGCGCTGGGCTGGGGCGTGCGCACGGTCTATCTGGAGCGCGAGCAGCGCTACCGCCACGTCATCGAGGGCAGCCTGGCCGCCATCAACCAGCTGCAGGTGGGCGGCGTGACGGCCTGGCGCCAGCGCCGCATGGGCGAGGCCGCCTCCCTCACGGATGACGGCCTGCTCACCGCCGCCGTCACGCGCTGGCGCCAGGTGCCCAGCAGCGCCAACGCCGCCGTGCTGCGCGAGCGCCTGCGCGGCATGGTCGAGCACCTGGGCTACACCGGCGCCTATCTGGTGGACCCGCAGGGCCGCCTGCTGCTGGGCCCGGACGGCCCCCAGCAAGGCGGGATGCCCGCGCCCGAGCGCGACGCGCTGCACGCGTCGCTGGCGCTGGCCCAGCCGGCGGTCACGGGGCTGCAGCGCGACGCCAGGTTCGCCTTTCCCTACTTCGGACTGCTGGCGCCGCTGTACGACGGCACCCAGCCGCTGGGCGCCGTGTGGCTGGTGGTGGACGCCCGTGCCACGCTGTACCCGCTGCTGGCCACCTGGCCCAACAGCAGCCACACGGCCGAGTCGTTTCTGGTGGAGCGGCAGGGGGATTCCATGCTGTTTCTCAGCCCGCTGCGCCACCGCGGCGACGAGCCGCTGACGCTGCGCATGCCCTGGCGCCCGGGCAGCGGCGAACCCATTGCGCTGGCCGCAGGCGGCTCGCGCGGCACGCTGTACGGGCTCGACTACCGGGGCGAGCAGGTGCTGGCCACGGTCGCCGCCGTGCCCGGCAGCAACTGGCTGCTGATTTCCAAGATCGACGCGGCCGAGGCGTTCACCGAGGCCCAGCGGCGCGAGTGGCTGGCCCTGGGCCTGTTTGCCAGCCTGGCGGCGCTGCTGCTGGGCGGCGTGGTCGTACTGTGGCGCTGGCGCGTATGGCGGCGCGAAAGTGCCCTCAAGGAGCGGCTGGAGCACAACATGCGCTGGCTGGAGACGGCGCAGCGCGCTGCTTCGGTGGGCTACTTTGCTTACAACGGCGAGCAGCGCGTGTTCGTCATGTCGGCCATGGCCAATGCCATCTTCGGGCTGCCCGCGCATGGCCAGATGGCGCTGCGCCAGTGGATTGACATGCTGCATGCCGACGATCGCGAGGAGACGCTGCGCCTGCATGGCGAGGCCATGGCCCAGCACAGCCCGCTGTGCGCCCAGTACCGCATCCTGCGCGCCAGCGACCGCCACCTGCGCTGGGTGGAGGTGCGCGCCGAATATGGCGACCCGCAGGGCGCCGAGCGCTCGCGCATGACGGGCACCATCCAGGACATCACCGAGCGGCGACAGGCTGAAGAGCAGCTTGAGCGCTACCGCGCGGCGCTGGAGGCGCAGATCCGCATCGATCCGCTGACCCAGCTGGCCAACCGCCTGGCGCTGGACGAGCAGGTGGCGTTCGAGTGGGAGCGGGCGCAGCGCTCGGGCACGCCGCTGGCCCTGCTGATGATCGACGTGGACCGCTTCAAGGCCTTCAACGACCACTACGGCCATGTGGCTGGCGACCGCTGCCTGCAAAGCGTGGCGCTGGCGCTGTCCACGGCCACGGGGCGCGCCGGCGACGTGGTGGCCCGCTACGGCGGCGAGGAATTCGCCGTGCTGCTGCCCGGCGCCTCCGAGGAACAGGCCTGGAGCGTGGCCGAGCGCCTGCGCGAGGCCGTGCGCGCCCTGGGCATCGATCATGCGAGGGGCTGCGAGGATTGCATCGTCACCATCAGCATCGGCGCAGCCAGCATCCAGCCGGCTTTGCGCGAGATGACCACCGGCTCGCCGCGCACCGGCGTGGACATGGCCCACGCCCTGTTTCGCCAGGCCGACGCCGCCCTGTACCGCGCCAAGCAATACGGCCGCGACCAGACCATGGTCTATGGCCCGGAATGCGACGTCGCGCTGCACGACGCGCCGGACAGCCTGCTGTAGCAGGCCCGGCGCCCCACTTTTGCGTTCTTTCTCATGACTGACACCACCCTGCGCATGGCGCGCTTTGACGCCGTGCTGTTCGACTGCGATGGCGTGCTGGTGGACAGCGAGCCCCTCACCAACGGCGTGCTGTGCGCCATGCTCAATGAAGCCGGCTGGCCCATCACGCCCGCCGAGTGCATGGCGACCTTCATCGGCAAGACCGTGCGCAGCGAGGCCTCGCGCATCGAGGCGCATACCGGCCGGCCGCTGACAGACGCCTGGATGGCCGAGTTCTATGCGCGGCGCAACGCGCGCCTGGCGGCCGAGCTCACGCCCATCGCCGGCGCGCTGGATGCCGTGCGGGCCGTGCACGCGCGGCTGGCCGGGCGCATCGCCTGCGCCTCCGGCGCCGACCGGCAGAAGGTGGAGATGCAGCTGGCCCAGGTCGGCCTGGCGCCGCTGTTTGCCGGCCGCGTCTTCAGCGGCCACGAGATGCCGGCCACCAAGCCCGCGCCCGACGTGTACCTGGCGGCAGCCGCCGCCGTGGGCGTCGCGCCGGCGCGCTGCCTGGTGGTGGAGGATACGGTCACCGGCGTCACCGCCGGCGTGGCCGCAGGCGCCACCGTGGTCGGCTACAGCCCGTCCGCCATCGGCCACGGCTCGCCCGAGGCGCTGCGCGCGGCCGGAGCGGCGCATGTGATTACCGACATGGCGCAACTGCCCGCGCTGCTGGGCTGAATTGCTCAGTTTTTGATAGCTGCTAGCGCTTGATGGACGGGCGCTGGAGGCCGTTTTCGCCTAAATTTCAAGCGCGCAGCGCAGCCAGCAGCGCCTGCGCCCGGTCGGTGCGCACGTCCTTTTCCTGGGCCATCTGGCGGGCGATGGTGTCGATCTCGGCGCCCACCGCGCCGGCCACGATGGCGATGTTGCGCGCGTGCAGCGCCATGTGGCCGCGCTGGATGCCCTCGGTGGCCAGCGCGCGCAGGGCGGCCAGGTTCTGCGCCAGGCCCACGGCGACGGCCGCCTCGCCCAGCTCCTGCGCCGTCGCCACCCCCATGATCTTGAGCGACAGCTGTGCCAGCGGGTGGGTCTTGGTCGCGCCGCCCACCAGGCCCACGGGCATCGGCATCTCCAGGCTGCCCACCAGCCAGCCGCGCGCGTCCTTCTCCCAACGTGTCAGCGAGCCGTAGTGCCCATTGCGGCAGGCCCAGGCGTGGGCGCCGGCCTCCACCGCGCGCCAGTCGTTGCCGGTGGCCAGGATGAGCGGATCGATGCCGTTCATGACGCCCTTGTTGTGCGTGGCGGCGCGGTAGGGGTCCACGGCGGCGAACTCGTAGGCGTCCAGGATGCGCTCGATCATGTTGCCGCCGTCGTAGTCCGCCGTGGTCAGCACCTCGGGCGACAGCGCCACGCGGGCGCGCGACAGGCGCAGGTCGGCCAGGTTGGACAGGATGCGCAGCCGCACCTGCCCGCCCGTGATGGCCTCGACCAGCGGCGAGACAGATTCGGCCATGGTGTTGACGGTGTTGGCGCCCATGGCGTCGCGCACATCCACGATCAGGTGCATGACCAGCATGGCGCCGCGCCGCGTGTTCTCCAGCACGTGCACCTCAATGTCGCGGCAGCCGCCGCCCAGCCCGATCAGCACCTTGTCGCGCTGGTTGGCCAGGTCGATGATTTCCTGGCGGCGGCGCAGCAGCGACTGGCGCGCGCCGTGGGGGTCGGACAGGCCCAGTACCTGCACCTGCGCGCGCATCAGCGGCGCGGTGCTCGACGTCTCGAAGCCGCCGCACTCGCGGGCCAGCTTGGCCATGAAGGAGGCGGCGGCCACCACGGAGGGCTCCTCCACCGCCATGGGGATGAGCACGTCCTTGCCGTTGATCTGGAAATAGCCGGCCACGCCCAGCGGCAGCTCGAAGGTGCCGACGACGTTCTCGATCATGCCGTCGGCCACGGCGGGGTCCAGCGCGCCGGGGTGGGCGAGCCGCCGGGTATCGTCGTCGCTCAGGTGTGCTGCGGCTGCGAGGTGCGCGAGGCGCTGCGGCACGGTCATGGAGCGGAAGCGGGGCAGGCGGGAGTCAATGCGGGTCATGGTGAATGGAGCTGGGGCGGGTGAAGAAACCGGAGATGACGGCGAGCAGATGCAAGTGCGTGCACAGGTACAGTGCGGGCGCATGAGCGCCCCACCTGCTCCCCTGTTCGTCACGCTGGCAGATTCGCTGGAGCGGCAGATCCGCGACGGCGTGTACCGCAGCGGCGACAAGCTGCCCTCGCTGCGCGAGATCGCGGCGACGCGCGGCTACGGCAAGAACACGGTGGTGTCCGCTTTCGAGCTGCTGGTGGCGCGGGGGCTGGTGGAGCCGCGGCGCGGCTCGGGCTTTTTCGTCAAGGAGGCCGTGCCCGAGGCTGGCGAGAGCGCGGACAACCCCTCGCGGCGCCGGGCCATGGACATCGTCTGGCTCATGCGCATGCAACTGCGCAACGAGCCGGGGCAACTGGCCGTGGGCGACGCGTTCCCGCCGTCCGAATGGCTGGCCGGCGCGCGGCTGGACCGCTCGCACCACAAGGTGGCCCGAGGCGGGCTGGGCGCGCTGTTTCGCTACGGCGACCGGCTGGGCTATGCCCCGCTGCGACACCGCCTGGTGCGGCGCCTGGCGGACGTGGGCATAGCCGCCCACCCCCAGCAGATCGTGCTGACCCACGGCGCCAACGAGGCCATGGACCTGATCGTGCGCTACTTCGTGCCGCCTGGCGGCGTGGTGCTGATCGACGACCCGGGCTACTACCCGCTGCTGGGCAAGCTGCACCTGGCCGGCGCCCGCATCGTGGGCGTGCCCCGCTTGGCGGACGGCCCCGATCTGCAGGCCCTGGAACAGGCGCTCAAGGCCGAGCGCCCACGCCTGTTCTTCACCCAGTCGCTGGCCCACAACCCCACGGGCTCGGACCTGTCGGCGCCCAAGGCCCAGGCCGTGCTGCGCCTGGCGGAGCAGCACAACCTGCTGCTGGTCGAAAACGATGCGCTCAGCGACTTCCGCCCCGCCACGGCGGCGCGGCTGTCGGCGCTGGACGGGCTGGAGCGCACGCTGTACCTGGGCAGCTTTTCCAAGTCGCTGTCGGCCGCGCTGCGCGTGGGCTTCGTCGCCTGCAGCGCGGACCTGGCGCAGGACCTGGCCGACCTGAAGATCCTCACCGTCGTCAGCAGCTCGGAATATGCCGAGCGCGCCGTCGAGACGCTGCTGGCCGAGCGGCGCCACGCCAGGCACCTGGAGCAGCTGCGCGCCCAGCTGGCCGAGGCCACGCAGAGCGCCTACGCGCTGCTCGACCGCATGGGGGCCGAGGTCTTCGTGCGCCCCGCGCACTCGCTGTTCATCTGGGCGCGCTGGCCCGGCTTCGACGACGCCCAGGCGCTGGCCCAGTCCATGCTGGACCTGGACATCGTGATGGCGCCCGGCAACATCTTCAGCGTGGACAGCACGCGCATCAGCCCCTGGTCGCGCTGCAACCCGCACGCGGTGCAGGACCCACGCTTCGCGCGCGCGCTGGAGCGGTTGGGTGGGACACCCCCCTGAGACGCTTCGCGTCTTCCCCCCGCTCTCGCATTGCTGCGCAGTGCGGGCAGGGGGACGCAGCCGGCGCGGCGGGGCGGCCCCTGCGCGGCTGCCTGGCCTGGGCCGCGCCGGTTTCATGCGGCGTGGGCGATACGCCGCCCAATGGACGATTGACACGGCGTTTCAGCCTTGCGCCTTCTGGCGTTTTTTCCATGCGCGCAGGTCATGCATGCCCGGCAGGCTGCGCGGATCGACCCCGGCACCGAAGATGCTGTGCTTCTGGATCTTCTGCGTGCCGGTGGTCGGGATCTGCTCGCTGAACCACACCCAGCCCGGCGTCTTGAAGTAGGCCAGGCCTGCCTCGCAGTGCGCGAACAGCGAGCGCAGCAGGGCCTCCTGGCCCTGTGCTTCGCGCGCCCGGGGCTTGAGCACGATGCAGGCCAGCACTTCCTCTTCGCGGATGTCGTCGGGCACGGCTATGACGGCGGCCAGCTCCACGTCGGGGTGCGTCAGCAGCCAGGCCTCGACCTCGGCGGCCGCGATGTTCTCGCCCGAGCGGCGGATGATGTTCTTGCGCCGCTCCACGAAGTGCAGCATGCCCGTGGCATCGCGCGTGACCACGTCGCCAGTGTGGAACCAGCCGCCGCGCCACGCGGCCTCGGTGGCGGCCTCGTCGCCCAGGTAGCCCGAGAAGAAATCCTTGCGCGGCGTGGCGGCCGAGTGGCGTATCAGCATCTCGCCGGGCGTGCCATCGGGCACGTCCGCTCCCGCATCGTCCGCTATGCGCACCTCGATGCCCGGTGTGCAGCGGCCGAAGGCGCGCGTGCCCAGCTGGCGCGGCGGGTGGCAGTCCACCAGGATGCGCACGTTCTCCGTCATGCCCCAGAGTTCCAGCAGCGGAAAGCCGAAGCGCTCCTCGAAGGCGGCGTGCAGCTGCGGCTCCACGCCGGCGCCCATGCCGAAGCGCACGCCATGTTGACGGTCGGCGGGCGAGGGAGGCTGCACGCAGAGCATCTGCACGATCACGCCCAGGTAGTGGACGACGGTCGCCTGCGTCTCGCGAATCTCCTGCCACCAGCGCGAGGGCTGGAAGCGGTCGGTCTGGACCTGGCAGCTGCCGGTGAGCAGGGCCGCGTAGAACGACAGGATGGAGGCGTTGACGTGGAACAGCGGCAGCGGGTTGTAGATGCGCTCGCCCTCGGGCCGGAAATCGACGAGCCCGCCGCGTGTGGCGTAGTAGGCGCCTGCGGCCAGCTCGTAGCGGTGCGAGAGCACGCAGCCCTTGGGGCGGCCCGTGGTGCCCGAGGTGTAGAGGATGCTGGCGGGCGTGTCGGCCTCCGGTGTCCAGTGCGTCGCCGGTGTGGGCGCGGAGGGCAGGGCGGCGCCGAACTGCTCCAAGAGCACGGCGGGCGGCTGCCACGTGGCCTCGCGTGCGCCGGCCTGCCAGTCGGCCTGGCGCGACTGCAGCACCACGGCCAGGTCCACGTGCGCATGGTCGATCAGGTAGGCCAGCTCGCGCGGGCGGTAGTCGGGGTTGACGGGCACGCAGCAGATGCCCAGCGCATTCATGGCCAGCTTGTGCAGCATGTGCTCCAGCCGGTTCTCCAGCAGCAGCGCGATGCGGTGGCCCTGGCCATATCCCGCCTGGCGGTAGAGGGCCATCAGCTTCTGTACCGCGTCGGCCGCTTGCGCATAGGTGATGGTGCGGCCCTCGGGGTCGTAGGCGCGCGCGGGGTTGGGCGGGGCCACCAGCAGAGGGCGGCCTGCGAACGCGGCGGCGGCCTCTTGCAGCACGCCGCCGATGGTGGCGCTTTCGTGCGGAGTCAGCATGGGTTCTTTCCCAGAATGAGATCGGCCGCCTTCTCGCCGATCATCATCGAGGCGGCGCAGATGTTGGCCGAAGGAATGGCCGGCATGACCGACGAGTCGGCCACGCGCAGGCCCTGCAGGCCGTGCACGCGCAGTTGCGCATCGACCACGGCGCCCGCGTCGTCGGCGGGCCCCATGCGTGCCGTGCCGCACAGGTGGTACGACGACACGCCGTAGCGGCGGATGTAGGCCAGGATGTCTTCGTCGCTCTGGGCAGCGGCGCCCGGCATGGCCTCGGCTTCGAAGAAAGGTGCGAGGGCCCGGGTGCGCAGCAGCCCGCGCGCCAGGCGCACGCCGGCCGTGAGCACGCGCACGTCGTCTTCGTGCGACAGGTAGTTGGGACGAATCAGCGGGTCGGCCCACGGGTCGCTGGACCGCAGCCGCACCTCGCCCTCGCTGCGCGGGCGGTGCGCCCAGACGCCGCAGGTCATGCCGGGGTAAGTGTCGAGCTGGCCGACATAGCCCTCGCGGTAGCTGGCCGGGGTGAACACGCCCTGCAGGTCGGGCCGCACGCCGTCGCTCAAGCCCGAATGCCAGAAGAAATGCACCAGCGAAGGGCTCAACGCCAGGATGTTGGGCTTGCCCGCAAGCCAGCGCGCCGCCTGCCCCCACAGGCGCGGCACGCGCGCCAGTTCATTGATAGTCGCCGCGCTGCCGCGCCGCACATGGCCGACCACGCGCACCGAGAAGTGGTCTTTCAAATGCGCCCCCACGCCTGGGAGGGACCGCAGCACGGGCAGGCCCAGCGCCTGCAGCTGTTCGGCCGGGCCCAGCCCTGAGAGCTGCAGCAGCCGGGGCGTGTTGAGCGCACCGGCGCACACCACCACCTCGCGCCGTGCGCCGACCGCTGTGGCCTGTCCCTGCGGGCCGCCGCGCGCGTATTCCACGCCCACGGCGCGCGCACTCTGAAGCACGATGCGCGTGGCCTGCGCATGGGTGCGCACCGTGAGGTTGCGCGGCGGTTGGCGCAGGTAGCCGCGCGCCGTGCTCTGGCGCCAGCCGCGGTGGATGGTGCGCTGGAAGTAGCCCACGCCGGCTTGGGCTTCGCCGTTGTAGTCGGGGTTGCGCGGCAGGCCCTGCTCCAGGGCGCCCGCGATGAAGGCCTCGCAGATCGGGTGCGTCCAGTCGATGGGCGTGACCGGCACGCGGCCTGCCATGCCGCGCCGTGCGCTACCGGCTGGGCCCAGCCAGCGCTCGTTGCGCTGGAAGTAGGGCAGCACCTCGGCGAACGACCAGCCGGGGTTGCCCAGTGCGGCCCAGCCGTCGTAGTCCTCGGCCTGGCCGCGGTTGTAGATCAGGCCGTTGATTGCGCTCGACCCGCCCAGCGTCTTGCCCTGCGGTAGCGGAATGCGCCGCTCCAGCGTGCGGGCATCGGGCTCGGAGCCGTACGTCCAGGTGTACTTTGGATCGAACAGCATCTTGATGAAGCCGGCCGGCAGGTGCAGGTAGGGGTGGCGGTCGGGTGGCCCGGCCTCGAGCAGGCAGACGCTGACGGTCGGGTCTGCCTCAGCCAGCCGCCGCGCCACGATGGCGCCGGCCGCGCCCGCGCCGACCACCACGTAGTCGAAGCTTTCCTGCACCTCAGTGCTCCCCGATGCTGCGCATCGTCCGCGGCCGATAAAACTGGCACGCGCGAGGCCAAGGCAGCCGAGCAAGGGCCGCCCCGCAGCGAGGGCTGCGTCCGCTCTCCCGCAGCGCGCAGCGATGCGAGAGAGGGGGGAAGGCGCGAAGCGACTCGGGGGGGTGTTGCATGTCAATGCCCTCCGAGGTAGGCGGCGCGCACCTTGGGGTCGCGGCGCAGCTCGCGGCCCGGGCCTTCCAGCGTGATGCGGCCGGTTTCCAGCACGTAGCCGCGGTCGGCCACGGCCAGGGCCTGGTTGGCCATCTGCTCGACCAGCAAGATGGTCACGCCCAGCGTGCGCAGGCTGCGGATGGTGTCGAAAATTTCCCGGACGATCAGCGGGGCCAGGCCCAGCGAGGGTTCGTCCAGCAGCAGCAGCTTCGGGCGCGCCATGAGCGCGCGGGCGATGGCCAGCATCTGCTGCTCACCGCCGGACATGGTGCCGGCCATCTGCTGCTGGCGCTCGCCCAGGCGCGGAAAGCGCTCGAACTGGGCCTGGATGTCGGCCTCGATCTCTGCCGCGCTGGCGCGGCGGTGGTAGGCGCCCAGCACCAGGTTGTCGCGCACGGTCTGGTCGGCAAAGACCTGCCGGCCCTCGGGCGACTGGGCGATGCCCAGGGCCACGCGCCGGTGGCCGTGGATGGCCGCCAGGTCCTGCCCCTGGAACAGCACGCGCCCGGCCTTCGCGGGCTCCAGGCCCGATATGCAGCGCATCAGCGTGCTCTTGCCGGCCCCGTTGCCGCCGATGATGGTGACCACCTCGCCTGCCTGTACGTGCAGCGAGACGCCCTTGAGCGCCTGCACGGCGCCGTAATGCACGTGCAGGTCGTCGATGCACAGCAGTTCATCGGACATGGGCACCGCCTTCCTGTTCCTCGTCTTCTTCTTCTTCGTCGTCGGCCGTGCCCAGGTAGGCCGCGATCACGCGCGGGTCGCTCTGCACCTGTGCGGGCGCGCCCTCGGCGATCTTCTGGCCATAGTCCAGCACGATCACGTGGTCGGACACGGCCATCACCAGGTCCATGTGGTGCTCGATCAGCAGCACGGTGACGCCCAGGTCGCGGATGCGCAGGATGACCTGCGCCAGCTCCTGCGTCTCCTGCGGGTTCAGGCCGGCGGCGGGCTCATCGAGCAGCAGCAGGCGCGGGTGCGTGGCCAGCGCCCGCGCCAGCTCCAGGCGGCGCTGCACGCCGTAGGGCAGGCTGCCGGCGATCTCCTGCGCCTTGTCCTTCAGGCCCAGGGCGTCCAGGATCTGCAGGGCCTCGTCGCGCGCGGCGCGCTCGGACGCGCCGCCGCGGCCCAGCAGGCTGCCAAAGAGGCCCGTGGGGATGTGCGCGTGCAGGCCCAGCTTGACGTTGTCCAGCACCGACATGCCGGCGAACAGCTTGAGGTTCTGGAAGGTGCGCCCCAAGCCGGCGCGGGCGATGCGCCAGGGCGCCAGCCCCGTCACGTCGCGCCCGTCGAAGCGGATGCTGCCGCGGTCCGGCGGCACGATTCCCGAGAGGATGTTGAGCAGCGTGGTCTTGCCCGCGCCGTTGGGCCCGATCAGCGAATGCACGTGGCCGGCGCGGATGTCGATGTCCACCTCGTTGGTGGGCACCACGCCGCCGTAGGCCTTGTACAGGCCCTGGGCCTGCAGCAGCATCTGGTCGGCGCCGGCCGCGCCGCGCGGGCGCCAGGGTGCGAGCTGCGCAGGCAGGCCTTCAGCGGGCAGCAGTCCGGGCGACCAGCGCCGCGCCATCTTCTTCACGAAGCCGGCCAGCCCGTCGGGCATGGCGTAGAGCGCGAACAGCAGCAGCGCCCCATAGGTGAAGTGCTGCACGCCCGGCCAGCGCGAGAGGACGGCGTCCAGCAGCGTCAGCACCACTGCGCCCAGCAGCGGCCCGTAGATCGAGGGCCCGCCGAACAGCACCATCAGCAGGATGAAGATTGACAGGTTGAACGTGATGAAGTCGGAGTTGATGTACTGGTTTTGCTGCGCGATCAGCGCGCCGGCCAGCCCGCAGGTCACGGCGCTGATCACGAAGGCCAGCACCTTGAAGCGGTAGACGCTGATGCCCACGCTCTCGGCCGCCACCTCGGCCGTGTTCACGGCCATGAAGGCGCGTCCGAACCGCCCGCGCAGCAGCAGGCGCAGCATGACGTGTAGCGCCACGGCCAGCAGCAGCACGAACCACACCCAGTGCCTGGAGCTGAACATGGTGCCGCCCAGCGACAGCGGCAGCACGCCGTAGATGCCCTGCTGGCCGGCGAACACGTCCTGCCACTCGGAGACGATCTTCTCCACCACGATGCCGAAGCCGATGGTGACCATGGCCAGCGCCGGGCCCTTGACGCGCAGCGCCGGCAGCGCGATGACAACGCCGAAGATGCCGGCCATGACCCCGGCGGCCACGAAGGCCGGCCAAGGGTTCCAGCCCCAGCGCGCGGTGAGCAGCGCCACGGTGTAGGCGCCCACGGCGAACAGGCCGGCATGGCCCAGCGATTTCTGGCCCGTGTAGCCCACCAGCACGTTCATGCCTGCGGCGGCGATGTAGTTCACGCCGATCAGGAACAGCACACGCAGGTAGAAGTCGTTGTCGGTCAGCAGCGGCACCGCCGCCGCCAGCGCGGCAAGGGCGATGAGCCACAGGGTGTGCTGCTGTTTGTGCGCGCCGCCCATCACACCTTCTCCTCGATGCGCTGGCCCAGCAGCCCCTGCGGGCGCACCACCAGCACGATGATGATGAGGATGAAGATGCTGATCTCGCGCAGCTCGGCATGCCACAGGCCCACCAGGGCCTCGATCACGCCCAGCAGCACGCCGCCCAGCATGCAGCCGCGCGGGCTGGTCAGCCCGCCGACGATGGCCGACGAAAAAGCCTTGAGCGCCAGCGTGAGGCCCATGAACACCGAGGCGGTGGTGATGGGCGCGATCAGCAGCCCGGCCAGCCCTGCCAGGCTGGAGCTGATGACGAAGGCCAGCACCACGATGGCGCCGACGTTGATGCCCATCAGCGTGGCGGCGCTGCCGCTTTGCGCCACGGCGCGCACGGCCTTGCCGATGCGCGTGGCGCGCATGACCCAGTCCAGTGTGAACAGCACGGCCACGCTGGCCACCAGCACCAGCACCTCCTGCGGCAGCACGCCGGCGCCGCCGATGCGGATCACCTCGTTGCCCAGCGGCGAGGGCATGACCAGCGGCGAGGGCCCCCAGATGGCCAGCGCCGTGTTCTGGATGATGATGCCGAAGCCGATGGTGCTCATCACCCAGGCCATGCCGCCCTGGCCCACGAAGGGCCGCACGGCCGTGTAGTACAGCAGCACGCCCAGCAGCGCCAGCACGGCCATGGAGCCGACCAGGCTGAGCAGGTAGCGCGTCAGCGTCACCTCTTCGGGCAGCAGCGCGTCGGTCATCTGCTTGCCGGCCAGGAGCAGCAGCACCGAGACCGCGACGAAGGCGCCGGCCACCAGGAACTCGCCCTGGCCGAAGTTCAGCGTCTTGGTGGTGTTGAAGGTGATGTTGAAGCCCACGGCCACGAGCGCGTAGATGCTGCCCAGGGCCAGGCCGCTGAAGATCGCCTGGAGTATCGATTCGGCCATGCGCCGCCCTCCGCTAACACTGAGGCTGGAGATATCAAAAAAGTGAGCTGCCGGCGCTTGTCCAGCAATGGTTTCAGATGGTTTTCATGCTGAAACCCTTGCCAGTCAAGCGCTGGCAGCTCCTGTTTTTAAGAGGCCGGCAGCCCAAGACTGCCGGCCCCGGCGATCACTGCTTGAGATCGGCGGGCGTGAGGGACTTGTAGACCGGGTCCTCGAAGCGCTGCACCTCGGTGCCGTTCTTCCAGCGTGCCAGGTAGAAGTCGCCCACGTGCAGGCCCTCGTGCATGGTCTTGCTGAAGGGCTTGTCATAGGTCTTGATGACGCCCTGCACGCCGCTGACGTTTTCCAGCGCGGCGGCGACCTTCTCGCCGTCGGTGCTGTTCGCCTGCTTCATCGCGGCGGCCAGCAGCATCACCGAGTCATAGGCCTGCGCGGCGCAGGGGAAGCAGGTCAGCGCCGGGAAGTTCTTGCGCACGCGCTCGCCCAGTGACTTGGTCTTGTCGGAGGTGTCCTCTGTGGTGGAGGCGGCCATGATCAGGTGCTCGGACAGCTTCGGCCCCGCCATCTTTGGAAACAGCGAGCTCAGGTTGCCCCAGGTGCCCAGCGTGGTGGGCATGTAGTTGATCTTCTCCATGCTGCGCACCACCTGCGCCGCGCCGTCGGCGATGCCGTAGATGATCACGGTGTCGGCGCCCGCCGCCTTGATCTTGTTGAGCTGCGAGGTCATGTCCGAGTCCTTGGGCCCGTACTTCTCGACGGCCACGGGCTTCACGCCATGCAGCGCCAGCACCTCGGTCGCGTCCTTGATGCCGCCCTGGCCGTAGCCGGTGGAGTCTGCGAGCACGGCAATCTTCTTGTCCTTGGACGCCTTGACGGCGTAGGCGGCCAGCAGCGAGACCTGCTCGCGGTCCACCATCGACACGCGGAACAGATAGTTCTGCGGCTCCTTGGCATAGCGGGTGGTGATCTCGGTAGCCGTGCCGATGGGCACCACCACGGGAATCTTCTTTTGCTGCGGAATGTGCAGCCAGGCCAGCGCGTTGCCCGAGTTGGCCGGGCCCACCAGAGCCTGCACCTTCTCGCTGTCGAGCAGCTCCTGCACCGTCTGGATGGCTTTGGGTGGCGTGCCCTGGTCGTCGCGGATCACGCCGACCACCTTCTTGCCCAGGATGCCCCCGGCCTTGTTGACGTCCTCGATGGCGGCCTCGAAGCCCCAGCGCCCGGCAATGCCCAGCTCGGCCACGCCGCTGCCGGACTGGTCCGCGGTGTAGCCGATCTTGATGTCCTGCGCCTGGGCGGTGAAGGCGCATGCCACCGTGAGAGCCGTGGCTGCGGCCTTGGCGATCTGGCGAATTCCTGTCATGGCTTGTCTCCTGTTGTCGCCAGCCGTTGCTGGCAGTGCGGACCTGCTGATCCATCTGTGTCCGCCGCTGGCCGCGCCCAAGGGCGCGGACGGCATGCGAAAGCCCACTGTAAGCCGGCTGTACCTGCTGCGATAGGTACAGTTGGCGCCAACAGCTGGCACCGGCACGCCCGCTCAGGCCGGCCGCAGGTCGGGCGAAGGCGTGGGGTCCACGCCCTGCTCCAGCGCGGCGCGGTGCTGTGCCTGCAACGCGCGCTGGAACGCCGGGCGCGCCTGCAGCCTTTGCCAGTAGTGCGCGACAGCGGACGGAAACTGCCCGTCCAGGCCCAGGTGCTGCGCCAGCTGCAGCGCATACGCCACGGCCACGTCGGCCGCGGTGAAGCGGCCGGCGCACAGGAATTCGCCGTGCTGCACGGCCGCGTCCACGGCGCGCAGCCGCGCCAGGAACCAGCGCGCATAGTCCTGCGCCACCTGGGGCTGGCGCCGCTCTTGGGGCTCGAAGTGGGTGTAGCGCAGCACCAGGGTCTGCGGGAAGGTGAGCGTGGCGTCGCTCATGTACAGCCAGTTCAGGTAGCTGCCGTAGGCCGGATCATGGGCGGCCACGTCCAGCTGCCCCGCGCCGTGGCGCGCCGCGAGGTACTGGCACATGGCGGCCGACTCGGTCATGCGCGTGGCGCCGTCCTCCAGCAGCGGCACGGTGCCCAGCGGGTTGTCATCCAGAAACGGGCGGGCATGCACGCGCGGCGGAAAGGGCAGCACGCGCAGGCGGTAGGGCAGGCCCAGCTCCTCCAGCATCCACAGGGGGCGGAAGGAGCGGGCGCTGACGCAGTGGTGTAGAACGATCATGGCGGGCGCATCGTGGCCGCCGCGCAAGGCACCTGTCAAGCTACCGGAAGGCGCACGGCCCGCGTGCGCGCAGTGCCTCAGCCGGCGGGCCTGCTGCGCTGGCGAAACTCGGCGGGCGACTGCCCCGTCCAGCCCTTGAACGCCCGGATGAAGCTCTTTTCGCTGGCAAAACCCGCTGCCTGCGCCACCTGCTTGATGGGGCGGTCGCTGCGGTGCAGCAGCTCGGTGGCGCGCGCGCGGCGCACCTCGTCCTTGAGCTGCTGCAGCGTCGCGCCCTCGGCGGCCAGCTGGCGGTGCAGGGTGCGTGGCGACAGGTGCAGCTGCTGCGCCACGGTCTGCGCGCTGTGCGCGGCCTGGGGCGCGGCGGCCAGCAGCTGGCGCACGCGCTGCACCAGCAGGCGGTGGCGCCGGTACTGGCGCACGGTGAGAGGCAGGGCGTGCTGCAGCAGGGCGTCCATGGCCGCTTCGCCGCGCACCAGCGGCAGCTGCAGGTGGCGCGCGTCAAATTGCAGCGCGGCGCGCTCGGCGCCGAACTGTGTCGGCCCGGTGAACAGCACGCGGTAGGCCCCCGCATGCGCCGGCGCGGCAAACGGGAACTGCGCGCCCAGCACCGGCAGGCGCGCGTCGATGAACCAGCTGGCCAGCCCCAGCACATTGCGCAGCACCGACACCAGGCAGAACTCGCGCAGCGGCCCCAGGTCCAGCTGCTCGTCGATGGCCAGCTCGGCGCGGGCCCCATCGCTCGACAGGCGCAGGGCGATGGACTGCGTCAGCAGGCCGTGGTGGCGGCACCAGCGCGCCAGCGCCAGGCCCAGCGTCGGCGCCGAAAGCGAGGCGCGCGCCAGCAGGCCGTAGCTGCCCCAGGGCAGGCGCCGCTCGAACCAGCCCAGCGCCTCGTCGTCCAGCTCGCGCATGGCGGCGCCGCACAGCGCCTCCATCTGCCAGGCGGTGATGCGGGCAGCGTCGTCGGCCACCTGTTCTGGCGCGATTTGTGCCTGCGCCAGGGCGCCGGCAGGGTCCATGCCACGCCGCGCGTAGGCCAGTGCGACAGCCTGCACGAAGGCCATGGGCGTGGCCGCCACAGCGCCCTGGCGGGCCGAACGGCGGGGTGAGGGCCGGGAGGAGGGCAGCGACGGCGTGTACATGGCGTGGCAATTATTGCAACCTTGCTGGCCCCATCGGGGGCGGGGCCCGGCGTATCCTGCGCCTTCCGCCCGGTGCGCCAGTTGCAAGCGCTGCGGGCGGGCGCGCGACACCTTCCAAGGAGACAGCCCATGACAGACGGCAGCGCCCCCCTGTCCTACGCCCGCGGCGCCACCGACACGCCGCTGATCGAGCAGACCATCGGCGACTTCTTCGCCGCCATGGCGCGCCGCCAGGGCGTGCGCGAAGCTCTGGTCAGCTGCCACCAGGGCCTGCGCTACACCTACGCCGAGCTGCACCGCGAGGCGCGCCGCCTGGCCAGCGCGCTGCTGGGCCTGGGGCTGCAAAAGGGCGACCGCGTGGGCATTTGGTCGCACAACAATGCCGAGTGGGTGCTGATGCAGCTGGCCACGGCGCAGGTCGGCCTCATTCTGGTCAACATCAACCCGGCGTACCGCGTGGCCGAGCTGGAATATGCGCTGAACAAGGTCGGCTGCAAGGCGCTGGTGACCATGGCGCAGTTCAAGACCAGCGACTACCTTGGGATGCTGCGCGAGCTGGCGCCCGAGCTGGCCCTGTGCCTGCCGGCCAAGCTGGCGGCCAAGCGCCTGCCGGACTTGCGTGCGGTCGTCTGGATCGATGTGGCGGGCGAAGGCGACGATCAGCCCGGCATGCTGCGCTTTTCCGACTTGATGGCGCGCGGTGACCACGATGACGCGCGCATTGACGAGATCGCCGCGCAGCTGACGAACACCGACCCGATCAACATTCAGTTCACCAGCGGCACGACGGGCTTCCCCAAGGGCGCGACGCTGACCCACCGCAACATCCTGAACAACGGCTTTTTCATCGGCGAGTGCATGCAGCTCACGCCCAAGGACCGGCTGTGCATCCCCGTGCCGCTGTACCACTGCTTCGGCATGGTGCTGGGCAACTTGGCGTGCTTCACGCACGGCTCGACCATCGTCTATCCGAACGACGGGTTCGATCCGCTCACGGTGCTGCAGGCGGTGCAGGCCGAGCGCTGCACCGGCCTGCACGGCGTGCCGACCATGTTCATCGCCGAGCTGGACCACCCGCGCTTTGCGGAGTTCGACCTGGGCAGCCTGCGCACCGGCATCATGGCCGGCTCGCCGTGCCCGACCGAGGTGATGAAGCGCGTGGTCAGCGAGATGCACCTGTCGCAGATCACGATTGCCTACGGCATGACCGAGACCAGCCCGGTCAGCTGCCAGAGCAGTACCGACACGCCGCTGGAAAAGCGTGTTTCCACCGTGGGCCAGGTGCAGCCGCACCTGGAGATCAAGATCGTGGACCCGGACACCGGCGCCGTGGTGCCGCGGGGCCAGAGCGGCGAGCTGTGCACGCGCGGCTATTCGGTCATGCACGGCTACTGGGACGATCTGCCTAAGACGCGCGAGGCCATCGACGAGGACGGCTTCATGCACACGGGCGACCTGGCCACCATGGACGAGCAGGGCTACGTGAACATCGTCGGCCGCATCAAGGACATGGTGATCCGCGGCGGCGAGAACCTCTATCCGCGCGAGATCGAGGAATTTTTGTACCGCCACCCGCAGGTGCAGGACGTGCAGGTGGTCGGCGTGCCCGATTCGCGCCTGGGCGAGGAGCTGTGCGCCTGGATCATCGCCAAGCCCGGCGTCCAGCCTGCCGAGCAAGACATCCGCGACTTCTGCAAGGGCCAGATCGCGCACTACAAGGTGCCGCGCTACATCCGCTTCGTCACGGCCTTCCCCATGACCGTCACCGGCAAGATCCAGAAATTCAAGATTCGCGATGCGATGAAGGAAGAGCTGGGGCTGCAAGAGGCGCGCACCGCGTGACCGCCAGTCCGCTCGCCTCTTCGCTCCCTCTCCCTCCTGCGGGAGAGGGCTGGGGTGAGGGCGGTAGCCCGATGATGCGCGTTGCCTGCAACCGCCCCCTCACCCCCACCCTCTCCCCCTCGCGGGGGAGAGGGAGCAGCAGCCGCTCCTGCCGCGCCCCTCTACTCAGCGACTGAAATCCCATGATCCTCGAAACCCAACTCAACCCGCGCTCCGCCGATTTCCAGGCCAATGCCGCTGCCATGCGCGCCGTCGTCGATGACCTGCGCGCCCAGGTCGAGCGCGTGGCGCAAGGCGGCGGCGAGGCCGCCCGTGCCAAGCACCTGGCGCGCGGCAAGCTGCTGCCGCGCGACCGCGTGCAAATGCTGCTCGATCCTGGCACGCCCTTCCTGGAGATCGCGCCGCTGGCTGCGCTGAACATGTATGACAACGCCGCCCCCGGCGCCGGCCTGATCGCCGGCATCGGCCGCGTGGCCGGCACCGACTGCCTGATCGTGTGCAACGACGCCACCGTCAAGGGCGGAACGTACTACCCCATGACGGTGAAAAAGCACCTGCGCGCGCAGGAGATCGCTGAAGCCAACGGCCTGCCGTGCATCTACCTGGTGGACTCGGGCGGCGCCAACCTGCCCAACCAGGACGAGGTCTTCCCCGACCGCGATCACTTCGGCCGCATCTTCTACAACCAGGCCAACATGAGCGCGCAGGGCCTGGCGCAGATCGCCGTGGTCATGGGCTCGTGCACGGCCGGCGGCGCCTATGTGCCGGCGATGAGCGACGAGGCCATCATCGTCAAGAACCAGGGCACGATCTTTCTGGGCGGCCCGCCGCTGGTCAAGGCCGCCACGGGCGAGGTCGTCTCGGCCGAAGACCTGGGCGGCGGCGACGTGCACACCCGCCTGTCCGGCGTGGCCGACCACCTGGCGCAGGACGACCTGCACGCCCTGGCGCTGGCGCGCAAGGCAGTAGGCAATTTGAATAGAAATCGGCCTGCAGCGCCCGTGGATAAAGCGCCAGCAGCTCCTAAATTTGCAGCGGAAGAGCTGTATGGCGTCATCCCCACCGACACGCGCAAGCCTTTCGATGTGCGCGAAATCATTGCCCGCATCGTGGACGGCAGCGAATTCGACGAGTTCAAGGCACGCTTCGGCTCCACGCTGGTCACGGGCTTTGCGCGCATCGAGGGCATGCCCGTGGGCATCATCGCCAACAACGGCATCCTGTTTTCCGAGTCGGCCGTCAAGGGCGCGCACTTCATCGAACTGTGCTGCCAGCGCAAGATCCCGCTGGTGTTCCTGCAGAACATCACCGGCTTCATGGTCGGGCGCAAGTACGAAAACGAAGGCATCGCGCGCCACGGCGCCAAGCTGGTCACCGCTGTGGCGACGGCCAATGTGCCGAAGTTCACCATCATCATTGGCGGATCTTTTGGCGCCGGCAACTACGGCATGTGCGGGCGCGCGTACTCGCCGCGCTTTTTGTGGATGTGGCCGAACGCGCGCATCTCCGTCATGGGCGGCGAGCAGGCCGCCAGCGTGCTGGCCACCGTCAAGCGCGACGGCATCGAGGGCCGGGGCGGGCAGTGGTCTGCCGAGGAAGAAGAGGCCTTCAAGGCGCCCATCCGTCAGCAGTACGAAGACCAGGGCCACCCGTACTATGCCACCGCGCGGCTGTGGGACGACGGCGTGATCGACCCGGCCGACACCCGCCGCATGCTGGCGCTGGGCCTGGCGGCGGCGCGCCACGCGCCGATTCCCGACGTGAAGTTCGGCGTGTTCCGCATGTAAACCGGAGCATTGCATGAGCCACAACCTGTCCATCACGCAGTCCGGCGCCGTTGCGCGCATCACGCTGACCCAGCCCGAGATCCGCAACGCCTTCAGTGACGAGGTGATCGCCGAGCTCACCGCCGCGTTCCAGGAGGTGGGCGCACGCGCCGATGTGCGCGCCATCGTGCTGGCCGCCGAAGGCCCGGCGTTTTGCGCTGGTGCCAATCTCAACTGGATGCGCCGCATGGCCGACTACACGCGGGGCGAGAACTTGGCCGACGCCGCCAAGCTCGCCGAGATGCTACGCGTGATCTACGAGTGCGAGAAGCCGACCGTCGCCCGCGTGCAGGGCGACGTGTATGCCGGCGGCATGGGCCTGGTGGCCGCCTGCGACATGGCGGTGGCCGTCGATACGGCGGGCTTTTGCCTGTCCGAGGTGAAGCTGGGCCTGATCCCCGCCACCATCAGCCCTTATGTCATCCGCGCCATGGGCGCGCGCGCGGCGCACCGCTACTTCCTCACGGCCGAGCGGTTCGATGCGGCCGAGGCGCTGCGCATCGGCTTCGTGCACGAGGCGGTGGCCGCCGACCAGCTGGACGCGCGCGTCGATGCGCTGACCAAGGCCCTGACCAGCGCCAGCCCCAACGCCGTGCGCGCCTGCAAGCGGCTGGTACAGGACGTGGCCGAGCGTGCCATCGACGCGCAGCTCATCGCTGCCACGGTGCAGGGCATCGCCGACATCCGTGCGAGCGACGAGGGCCGCGAGGGGGTGCAGTCATTTTTGCAAAAGCGCAAGCCCGCCTGGGTGGCAGGCTGACGCAGCGGCGCACCGGCCATGGACCAGCTCTGGCTCAGCATCGTGCAGTGGCTCCACACCGTGGGGCTGCATGTGGACGCCGGCACCTCGCGCGCCGTGGCCGAAGGGGCGGCGCGCGCCACGCAGCACATGGACATGCCCAGCCTGTTGGCGCTGGCCGCGGCCCTGGGCTGGGCCAGCGGCTTTCGGCTGTACGCGGTGGTGTTCATCGTGGGCGCCATGGGCGCGGCCGGCTGGCTGGCGCTGCCCGCGGGCCTGGCCGTGCTGACGCACCCGGCCGTGCTGGGCGTGAGCGGCTTCATGCTGCTGGTCGAATTCTTCGCCGACAAGGTGCCCTGGCTGGACAGCGCCTGGGACGCGCTGCACACCGTCATCCGCGTGCCGGCGGGCGTGGCGCTGGCGGCCGGCGTGTTCAGCGCTGACAACGCCACCATGGCCGTGGTCGCCGGCCTGCTGGGGGGGTCGCTCTCGGCCACGGCGCTGGCCACCAAGATGACCACGCGCGCTGCCGTGAACACCTCGCCCGAGCCGTTCTCCAACTGGGGCCTGTCGCTGCTGGAGGACGGCTTGGTCGTCGCCGTGGTCTGGCTGGCCACGCAGCACCCGCTCATGTTCGGCATTGCGCTGGTGCTGATGCTGGCGTTTTCGGTGCTGCTGCTGGTCGTCCTTTTCAAATTCCTGCGCGCCGTGCTGCGGCGCATCTCCTCGCTTTTTTCCAGTTCTGCCAAGGTGGCCTGACATGAAACAACACCCCCCTGAGTCCCTTCGGGCCTTCCCCCCGCTCTCGCAGCGCTGCGCGCTGCGGGCAGGGGGACACAGCCAGCGCGGCGGGACGGCCCTTGCGCGGCTGTCCCCGCGCGGCTCGCGCCAGCTTCATGCCCCATGGGTGGCGCGCAGCGCTGCGGAGGTGGCCCATGTTTGACAAGATCCTGATCGCCAATCGCGGCGAAATCGCCTGCCGGGTTGCAGCCACCGCCCGCCGCATGGGCATCAAGACCGTCGCCGTCTATTCCGACGCCGACGCCCAGGCCAAGCACGTGGCCGCCTGCGACGAAGCCGTGCACATCGGCGCCAGCGCGCCCAAGGACAGCTACCTGCGCTGGGAGCGCATCCTCGACGCTGCCAAGGCCACCGGCGCGCAGGCCATCCACCCCGGCTACGGCTTTCTGTCCGAGAACGAGGACTTCGCCCGCGCGTGCTTTGATGCCGGCCTGGTCTTCATCGGCCCGCCCGCCTCGGCCATCGCCGCCATGGGGCTGAAGGCCGAATCCAAGCGCCTGATGCACAAGGCCGGCGTGCCGCTGGTGCCTGGCTACCAGGGCGAGGACCAGGACCCGCAGCTGCTGCACCGCGAGGCCGACGGCATCGGCTATCCGGTGCTCATCAAGGCCAGCGCTGGCGGCGGTGGCAAGGGCATGCGGCTGGTGGAGAAAAGCGAAGACTTCGCCGCGGCATTGGAGTCTTGCAAGCGCGAGGCGATCAACAGCTTCGGCAACGACGCCGTGCTGGTCGAGAAATACGTGCTGCGCCCGCGCCACATCGAAATCCAGGTCTTCGGCGACACGCAGGGCAACGTGGTCTATCTGTTCGAGCGCGACTGCTCGGTGCAGCGGCGCCACCAGAAGGTGCTGGAAGAAGCTCCCGCGCCGGGCATGCCGCCCGCCTTGCGCCAGCAGATGGGCGAAGCGGCCGTCGCGGCGGCCAAGGCCGTGGGCTACGTGGGCGCCGGCACGGTGGAGTTCATCGTCGAGCAGCCGGGCGGCTACGAGCAGCCGGAAGCCATGAAGTTCTACTTCATGGAGATGAACACCCGGCTGCAGGTGGAGCACCCGGTCACCGAAGCCATCACCGGCGAAGACCTGGTGGAGTGGCAGCTGCGCGTGGCTTTTGGTGAGCCGCTGCCCAAGCGCCAGGACGAGCTGAAGATCATCGGCCACGCCATTGAGGCGCGCATCTGCGCCGAGAACCCGGACAACCAGTTCCTGCCCGCCACCGGCACGCTGCGCGTGTATGCCAAGCCGGGCTGCACTGCCTTCGAACGCGGCACGCCGCGCATGGACGACGGCGTGCGCCAGGGCGACGCCATCAGCCCGTTCTATGACAGCATGATTGCCAAGCTGATCGTGCACGGCGACACGCGCGAGCAGGCGCTGGCGCGGCTCGATGACGCCTTGGCGCAGACCCACATCGTGGGCCTGGCGACCAACGTGCAGTTCCTGCGCCATGTGGTGCGCAGCGACGCCTTCCAGCGCGCCCGGCTCGACACCGCGCTGATCCAGCGCGAGGCCGCCGCGCTGTTCGACCAGGAGCCCGTGGGCCTGCCGCTGGCCGCCGCCGCCGCCGTGGCGGCGCAGCTGGTGCGCGAGCAGGCAGATCAGCAGCCGGGCGATCCGTTCAGCCAGCGCGACGGCTGGCAGATGCTGGCCAGCCAGCGCCGCCGCTTTGCCTTCGACTTCCACGGCCAGCCGGCCGTCGCCTGGCTGACCTACGGCCAGCGCGGCGTGGCGCACCGCCTGGTCGTCGGCGCGGGCCAGGACGGCACCGAAGGCGCGCAAGAGGGCGAACTGGCCTTCACGCCACTGCAGGGCGGCGCGCTGGAGGTGCAGTTCGCCGGCCAGCGCACGCGCGCCAACGTCTATGCGCAGGGCGAGGTGCTGGAGGTGTTCACCCCGCGCGGCGCCACGCGCATCACCACCGTTGACCCGCTGGCGCACGCGGGTGTGGTGGCGGGCGAGGGCGGGCGCCTGACGGCGCCCATGCCCGGCAAGGTGGTGTCCTTCGCCGTGCAGGCGGGCGACAAGGTCACCAAGGGCCAGGCGCTGGCGGTGATGGAGGCCATGAAGATGGAACACACCATCGCTGCGCCGGCGGACGGCGTGGTGGCCGAGCTGCTGTACGCGCCCGGCGACCAGGTGGCCGAAGGGGCGGAGCTGCTCACGCTGGCGGCGGCCTGAGGCCGGCCAGCGCCGTCGGTTGTGGCATGCGTTGCTTCTGTTTCGATAGCTGCTCGCGCTTGATGAGCAACGGTTTGGGGCCATTTTGGCTTCAAGCCGCGCCCGCGCGGCCCGGGTGCTAGGCTCACGCCCATGAAGATCGCCTTTTGCTGCACCGGCACCCGGCCCGAGCCCTGGCTGGAGGGTCTGTCCGCGGCGCTGCCCGCGGCCGAGATCCAGGTCTGGCAGCCCGGCGCGCCGCCGTGTGATTACGCCGTGGTCTGGGCGCCGCCCCAGCAGTTCATCGACGAGCAGCCCCAGCTGCAGGCGCTGCTGAACATCGGCGCCGGCGTGGACGCGCTGCTGCGCCTGTCGCTGCCGCCGGGCCTGGCCGTCGTGCGGCTGGAGGACGCCGGCATGTCGGTGCAGATGGCCGAGTACGTCTGCCACGCGCTGATCCGCCACTTCCGCGAGTTCGATGCATACGAGGACAGCGCGCGACAAGGGCAGTGGAGCTTTCGCAAGCCGCGTGAGCGCAGCGACTTCCCCGTGGGCGTGCTGGGCCTGGGCGTGCTGGGCGAGCGCGTGGCGCGCGCAGTGGGCCACTTCGACTTTCCCGTCAACGGCTGGAGCCGCTCACCGCGCAGCCTGCAGAGCGTGCGCTGCTACAGCGGCCAGGAGGGCCTGCGCGACTTTCTGGCCGCCAGCCGGGTGCTGGTCAACCTGCTGCCCCTCACGCCCGAGACCGAAGGCATCCTGAGCCGCGAGACCCTGGGCGCCTTGCAACCGGGCGGCTATGTCATCAACGTCGCGCGCGGCGCGCACCTGGTCGAGCCGGATCTGCTGGAACTGCTGGACGCAGGCCACCTGGCCGGCGCGACGCTGGACGTGTTCCGCACCGAGCCGCTGCCCGCGCAGCACCCGTTCTGGCAGCACCCGAAGATCACCGTCACGCCGCACACCTCGGCGCGCACGCTGCGCAGCGAGAGCATCGCGCAGATCGCCGGCAAGATCGAGCGCCTGGCGCGCGGCGAGGCCGTGAGCGGCATGGTGGACGTGGCGCGCGGCTACTGAACTGAACGGCAAAGCACTATTTTTGATGGAACTCGAGACATGCAGCTCCCCACCCGCGTGAAGATCATCGACGTAGGCCCGCGCGACGGCCTGCAAAACGAAAAGCAGCCCGTGCCGGCGCAGGTCAAGGTCGAGCTGGTGCAGCGCCTGCAAGGCGCCGGCCTGGCCGAGATCGAGGTCACCAGCTACGTGAGCCCTAAGTGGGTGCCGCAGATGGCCGACAACCACGCCGTCATGCAGGCCCTGCCGCGCCAGGACGGCGTGCGCTACTCGGTGCTGACGCCCAACCTCAAGGGCTACGAGGCGGCGGTGCAGGACCGGCCCGACGAGATCGTCGTCTTCGGCGCCGCCAGCGAAGCCTTCAGCCAGAAGAACATCAACTGCTCGATCGCCGAGAGCATCGTGCGCTTCGCCCCGGTGGTCGAGGCCGCGCGCGCCGCCGGCATCGCCGTGCGCGGGGCCATGAGCTGCACGGTGGGCTGTCCCTACGAGGGCGAGATCGCCCCCGAGCGCGTGGCGTACCTCGCAGGGCTGATGAAGGACATCGGTGTCGAGCGCGTGGACGTGGCCGACACCATCGGCGTGGGCACGCCGCGCAAGGTGCAGCGCGCCATCGAGGCCGCGCTGCAGCACTACGCGCTGGACAGCGTCAGCGGGCATTTTCACGACACCTACGGCCAGGCGCTGGCCAACACCCTGGCGGCGCTGGAGGTGGGGGTGTGGAACTTCCAGTCGTCCGTGGCCGGCCTGGGCGGCTGCCCCTACGCCCGGGGCGCCACCGGCAACGTGGCCACCGAAGACCTGGTCTTCATGCTGCACGGCATGGGGATCGGGACCGGCATCGACCTGGACCAGCTGGTGGACGCGGGCGTGTTCATCAGCGATTTCCTGGGCCGCAAGCCGAATTCGCGCGTCGCCACCGCGCTTTTGAACAAACGGGCCGGCTGAGCGCCATGGCTTCCGATACGCCGACCCTGCCCGAGGGCGTGCAGCGCGTGGCCGCCGTGCTGGCCGCTGCCGGCCACCCGCACGCGCCCCGCATGCTCGATGGCGCCGCGCGCACGGCCCAGCAGGCGGCGGATGCGCTGGGCATCGCGCTGGGCCAGATCGCCAAGAGCATCATCTTTCGGCGCAAGAGCGACGACGCGGCGGTGCTGGTCATCGCCTCGGGCGACCGGCGCGTGGACGAGAAGAAGGTCGCTGCCCTGGTCGGCAAGACCGGCCGCGCAGATGCGGAATTCGTCAAGGCGGCCACGGGCTTTTCCATTGGCGGCGTCTCGCCAGTCGGCCACTGCCGCGCCCCGGTCACGCTGATCGACCGCGAACTGCTGCGTTTTGACGTCATCTGGGCGGCCGCCGGCCATCCGCATGGCGTGTTTCAGCTGCATCCGCAGGACCTGGTGCTGCTGACGGGCGCGCCGCTGGCCGATGTAGTCTGCGCCGATACCATATGAATACTACTGATTTAATAGCTGCTCGCGCTTGCCTGGTAAGCGCTGAAGGCCATTTTGGCTCTGACTGTGAACAACCCGTGCCCTCGCCCTGCGTCTCGGTGTGCCGCATGACGGCCGACCGCAGCCACTGCGAAGGCTGCTTTCGCACCATCGACGAAATCCGCGCCTGGTCGCGCGCCGGCGCGGATGAGCGCCGCGCCATCTGGGCGGCGCTGCTGCAACGCGCGGGCGTGCCGCTGCCACAGGCGCTGCATCCATGAAGCACATCACCTGCTACCTGGACTTCGTCTCGCCCTACGCCTGGCTGGCCTTCGAGCGGCTGCCGCAGGAGCTGGAGGGCATCAGCTGCCACGTCAGCTACCGCCCGGTGCTGCTGGGCGCGCTGCTGCAGCAGCACGGCAACCCCGGCCCGGCGGGCATCGCGCCCAAGCGCGACTGGACGTACCGGCACGTCTCCTGGCTGGGCCACGCCCTGGGCTGCGGCCTGGACATGCCGGCGCGCCACCCCTTCAACCCGCTGCCGCTGCTGCGCCTGGCGCTGGCCTGCAGCGACGACGGCAGCATCAACCGCTACGTGGCCGGCAGCGTGCTGCGCCACGTCTGGCTGGGCGGGCACGACGCGCTGGACCCGCAGCGGCTGCAGGCGCTGGAGCAGGCGCTGGCCGAGCAGCGGCGAGCGGACCCGGACGGCCAGCAGGCCAAGGCCCTGCTGCGTGCCAACACCGACGCCGCTGCCGGGCGCGGGGTCTTCGGCGTGCCGGCGTTCGAGGCGGACGGCCGCCTGTTCTGGGGCCTGGACGGCCTGCCCATGCTGCGCGCCAGCCTGCAGGGCGATGCCTGGTTCCACGGCCCGGCCTGGGAGGCCGCGCCGGCCGTGCCCTCGGGCCTGCCCCCGGCGCGCTGAAGGCGCCGCAGCCGCGGCCCGTGGCCCCGGCGGCCATGCAATCCAACAAGGGTTTGTCCTAGCAGGGGCAAACCCTTGTTTGCTTGGGGCGGGTTAACCCGGGTGTCAGGACCCAGGACAGGGTCTGGGCGCAGTGCCAGGGCTTCATTTTCCGCATGGAGAAAAAAGCGCTGCGGGTTGCCACGGATGCTGTCAGCGCCGCGTAAGCGCCGGCCGCAGAGGCCCTGCCCGCATGTCAGCTTTCGGTCAGATCGGCCATCGATATTCCGCCACCGAGCACTACGGCGCACCTTCGATTCTGTTGCGGCGCGTGTCTGCAGGCATCCCTTTTCGACATTCATTCTTACAACGCAGGAGACCACACGCATGGCTACCCACACCGCACCGCTGGCTGGCAAGCCCGCGCACCGGCCGATGTCGCCGGAAGAGAAGAAGGTGATCTTCGCCTCGTCCCTCGGCACCGTCTTCGAGTGGTACGACTTCTACCTCTACGGCTCCCTGGCGGCCATCATCGCCAAGCAGTTCTTCAGCGGGCTGGATGCGGGCGCGGCCTTCATCTTCGCGCTGCTGGCCTTCGCGGCGGGCTTCCTGGTGCGCCCCTTCGGCGCGCTGGTGTTCGGCCGCCTGGGCGACATGATCGGGCGCAAGTACACCTTCTTGGTGACCATCCTGATCATGGGCGTGTCCACCTTCATCGTCGGCATCCTGCCGTCCTATGCCTCCATCGGCATGGCGGCGCCGGTGATCCTGATCGTGCTGCGCATGCTGCAGGGCCTGGCCCTGGGCGGTGAGTACGGCGGCGCTGCCACCTACGTTGCCGAGCACGCGCCCAACGGCCGCCGCGGTGCCTATACGGCCTGGATCCAGACCACCGCCACGCTGGGCCTGTTCCTGTCGCTGCTGGTCATCCTGGGCACCCGCACCGTGATGGGCGAGGCGGTCTTCAACGACTGGGGCTGGCGCATTCCGTTCCTGGTGTCCATCTTGCTGCTGGGCGTGTCGGTGTGGATCCGCCTGTCGCTGTCTGAGTCGCCTGCCTTCCAGAAGATGAAGGCCGAGGGCAAGACCTCCAAGGCGCCGCTGTCCGAGTCCTTCGGCCAGTGGAAGAACCTGAAGATCGTGATCCTGGCGCTGGTGGGCCTGACGGCCGGCCAGGCCGTGGTCTGGTACACGGGCCAGTTCTATGCGCTGTTCTTCCTGACGCAGCAGCTGAAGGTGGACGCCGTCACGGCCAACCTGATGATCGCCGCGGCCCTCTTGATCGGCACGCCGTTCTTCGTGGTCTTCGGCACCCTGTCGGACAAGATCGGCCGCAAGCCCATCATCATGCTGGGCTGCGTGCTGGCCGTGCTGACCTACTTCCCGGTCTTCAAGGCCCTGACAGAAGCCGCCAACCCTGACCTGGCCCACGCCCAGGCCACTGCCGGCGTGGTCGTCACGGCCGACCCGGCCACCTGCTCCTTCCAGGGCAACCCGGTGGCCCGCGAGGTCGACTTCAAGAGCTCGTGCGACATCGCCAAGCGCTACCTGGTGCAGAACTCGGTGAGCTACGACAACGTGGCCGGCCCCGCAGGCTCGCCCGCCGTGGTCAAGATCGGCGACAAGACCGTGACGGCGCCCACCGGCACCGTGGTCAACCACAAGTTCGACGAGGGCAGTGTCGCCGCCATTGCCGCCTTCAAGAAGGAAATGGCCGAGGACCTGAAGATCGCCGGCTACCCGACCAAGGCCGACCCCGCCAAGATCAACAAGCTGATGGTGCTGGTCATCCTGAGCTACCTGGTGCTTCTGGTGACCATGGTTTACGGCCCCATCGCCGCCATGCTGGTGGAGCTGTTCCCCACCCGCATCCGCTACACCTCCATGAGCCTGCCCTACCATATCGGCAATGGCTGGTTCGGCGGCCTGCTGCCCACCACCTCGTTCGCCCTGGTGGCCTCGGCCGGCAACATGTACAGCGGCCTGTGGTATCCCATCGTCATCGCCGGCATGACGGCCGTGATCGGCACGCTGTTCCTGCCCGAAACCAAGGACGTGGACATTTACGCGGACGACTGAAGGCCGTCACCCCACCCGGGGCGCCCGCCGCGCCCCGGCTGCAACGGGCCCTTGCGGGCCCGTTGGCTTTTGGCAGCGGCCGCGCCAGGGCGACTGTGGCGGCAAAACATCAGGCCAGTGGCCGGCTGGACATTCCAGTGTGTTAGCAAAGGCTGCAGCCCCTAGAATTTGCGCTGTAGTCGCACATGGCGCTAACCGGCCCAACGCAGGTGGCAGCAGTGCCTACCACCCGATGGACACAAGCAATCAAGGAAAGCAAATGCAAAAAGCAAATCGTCTTCTGCTGGCAGCCGTAGCCCTGCTGGGCACCTCCGCCGTCTTCGCCCAAAGCAGCGTGACGCTGTATGGCCGCGTGAACACCACCGTCGAGCGCCAGAAGATTGGTGACGACAGCCGCACCGTGATGCAGAACAACTCTTCGCGCATCGGCTTCAAGGGCGTGGAAGACCTGGGCGGTGGCCTGAAGGCTGGCTTCCAGCTGGAAGCCGGTTTTGGCTCCGATGACGGCTCCGGCCCCCTGAATTTCTCGCGCCAGAGCGAAGTGAACCTGTCGGGCGGCTTCGGCATGCTGCGCCTGGGCAACTTCACGCCCGAGTCCTACTTCGCCACCGCTGACTACGTCAGCATGCACAACCACGACACCGGCACCTCGTCGGATGCCCTGTACTACGACCCGGTGTGGACTCCCCTGCAGCGCGCAGCCGTTCCCAACAAGATCGCCTACCGCACGCCCAGCCTGGGTGGCTTCACGCTGGAAGGCGCTGTGAGCCTGCATGAGCAGACCACTGGCGGCAAGAACGGCTACGACCTGGCTGCCAACTACAACATGGGCCCCCTGGCCCTGGGCGCCGGCTACAGCCAGATCGACAGCGACAAGCAGCTGGGCCTGCGCGCTGCCTATACCATCGGCCAGTTCACCCTGGGCGGCTACTACCAGCGCAACGACGAAGACCTGCGCGGCACGCGCAACAACTTCCGCCTGGCCGGCATGTACGCCATGGGCGCTTCCGAGCTGCACCTGAACTTCGGCCGCGCTGCCAAGTGGAGCAACGTGGCTGACTCGTCCGCCAACCAGTGGACCGTGGGCTACAACTACAACCTGAGCAAGCGCACCAAGGCCTACGCCTTCTACACGAAGGTGGACAACAAGGCTGGCGCCGCCTATATGACAGATGCTGCCGGCGTGGACTTCAGCTCCTTCGCCGTGGGCGTTCGCCACAACTTCTGATGCCGCGGCAGCGCAAGCTGCCCGCAATGCCGGCCTGATCCAGTCAGTGCCAGGCCGGCAGGCAACGAGGCCTCACACTTTGGTGTGAGGCCTTTTTCGTGTCTGTCTGCCTGTGCGGCGTGCCGATGCTGTGGGCGAACCCGCGGTGTGCCTGGCGCACTGGGGTTTTTTGTTCACTGGGCAATCGGCCTCTTGGCCGAGGGGATGCCGCCCAAAGCGTGCTGGAATTTTGCCGTGGCGCCCCCATAACAGTTTCCATGACCCACGGCCTCATCCGCATCCACGGCGCCCGCCAGCACAACCTCAAGAACATCGACCTGGACATCCGCACCGGCGAACTCACGGTGGTCACCGGGGTGAGCGGCTCGGGCAAGTCCAGCCTGGTGTTCGACACGCTGTATGCCGAAGGCCAGCGCCGCTACGTGGAAACCTTCAGCGCCTACGCGCGCCAGTTCCTGGATCGCATGGACAAGCCTGCGGTGGACAAGGTCGAGGGCGTGCCGCCGGCGATTGCCATCGACCAGACCAACCCGGTGCGCAGCTCGCGCTCCACCGTGGGCACGATGACGGAGCTCAACGACCACCTGAAGCTGCTGTTCGCCCGCGCCGGCCAGCTGTTTGACCGCCAGACCGCCCGCCTGGTGCGCCACGACACACCCGACAGCATCTACGCCGAACTGCGCGCGCGTGCCGGGGCCGCGGCAGACCCGCGCCTGGTGGTCACCTTCGCGGTCGAGCTGCCGGTTGCGACCAGCGCCGAAGAGGTGCAGCAGTGGCTGTTGGCCAGCGGCTACACCCGCGTGCATGCCGAGCGCGAGGTGGCCACGCCCACCGGCCCGAAGAAGCTGCTGGACGTGGTGGCCGACCGCTTTCGCATCGCCGGCGCCGAGCGCGCGCGCGTGATCGAGGCCATCGAGGCCGCGTTGCACCGCGGCGGCGGCCGCATGACGGTGTATGCGCTGGCAGACGAGGAGGGCGGCGAGCCCCAGGACTGGAAGTTCTCCACCGGCCTGCACTGCCCCGAGAGCGACCTGCGCTACGCCGAGCCCATCCCCTCCCTGTTCAGCTTCAACTCGCCCGCCGGTGCGTGCGAGACCTGCCGGGGCTTCGGCCGCGTGATCGGGGTGGACTGGGGTCTGGTCGTGCCCGATGAGCGCCTCACGTTGCGCGCCGGCGCCATCAAGACCATCCAGACGCCGGCCTGGAAGGAAGCGCAGGACGACCTGATGCGCCATGCCGAGGTCGCCGGCATTCCGCGCGACACGCCCTGGTACAAGCTGACCGACGAGCAGCGCCACTGGGTCGTCGAGGGCACGCCCGGCTTCAGGAACGGCCAGTGGAACAAGCAGTGGTACGGCATCCGCCGCTTCTTTGAATACCTGGAGAGCAAGGCCTACAAGATGCACATCCGCGTGCTCTTGTCCAAGTACCGCAGCTACACCACCTGCCCCGACTGCGCCGGCGCTCGCCTCAAGACCGACAGCCTGCTGTGGCGCGTGGGCGGCAAGCAGGACGCCGACGCCGTGCTGCCGCCGGCGCAGCGCTTCATGCCCCGCGGCACGGCCTGGACCCGCGAGCAGCTCCAAGCCCTGCCTGGCCTGTGCCTGCACGACCTGATGCTGCTGCCCATTGAGCGGCTGCGCCGCTTTTTTGCCTTGCTGGGCGCTCAGGCGCAGCAGGCGCCGGCGGCCGACGAGGCCGGCGACCAGCAGGCGCTGCGGCTCATCCTGCAGGAGATCCAGGCCCGCCTGCGCTACCTGACCGATTCCGGCCTGGGCTACCTGACGCTGGACCGCCAAAGCCGCACCCTGTCCGGCGGCGAGGTGCAGCGCATCAACCTGACCACGGCCCTGGGCACCTCGCTGGTCAACACCCTGTTCGTGCTGGACGAGCCCAGCATCGGCCTGCACCCGCGCGACATGCACCGCATCACCGAGGCCATGCTGCGCCTGAAGGACGCGGGCAACACCCTGGTGGTGGTCGAGCACGATCCGGCCGTCATGCTGGCGGCCGACCGGGTGCTGGACTTCGGCCCCGGCCCGGGCGAGCAGGGCGGGCGCATCGTCTTCGACGGCACGGTGGCTGCGCTGCGCCGCGCCGATACGCTCACCGGCCAGTACCTGGGCGGGCGCCGCCAGGTCAGCGCGGGAGTGCGCCGCCAGGTCACCGAGGCCACGCCGCGCCTGATCCTGGAGGGTGCGCGCGAGCACAATCTGAAGAACGTCACGGTGGACTTCCCCTTGCAGCGCCTGGTCAGCGTGACGGGCGTGTCCGGCTCGGGCAAGTCCACGCTGATCCAGGACGTGCTGGCGCCGGCGCTGATGCGCCATTTCGGCAAGGCCACCGACGCCCCCGGCGCGCACGACCGCCTGCTGGGCGCCGACCACCTGGCCGACGTGGTGTTTGTGGACCAGTCGCCGATTGGCAAGACGGCGCGCTCCAACCCGGTGAGCTACGTGGGCGCCTGGGACACCATCCGCGAGCTGTTTGCCGTCTCGCCCCTGTCGCGCGAGCGCGGCTACACGGCCGCCAAGTTCAGCTTCAACTCCGGCGACGGGCGCTGCCCGACCTGCGGCGGCTCGGGCTTCGAGCACGTGGAGATGCAGTTCCTGTCGGACGTCTATCTGCGCTGCCCCGACTGCGACGGCAAGCGCTACCGGCCCGAAGTGCTGGAAGTGCGCATCGAGCGCGGCGGCCGGTTGCTGAACGTGGCTGACGTGCTGGAGCTCACGGTGGCCGAGGCGGCGCAGTCCTTCGCGTCCGACCGGGACGTGGTGCGCGCCCTCACCCCCATCGTGGATGTGGGGCTGGAATACGTGCGCCTGGGCCAGCCCGTGCCCACGCTGTCGGGCGGCGAGGCGCAGCGCCTGAAGCTCGCCGGCTTCCTGGCCGAGGCAGCGCGCAGCGCGTCCCGGTCGCGCCAGGCGCTGTCCAAGAAGGGCACGCTGTTTTTGTTCGACGAGCCCACCACCGGCCTGCATTTCGACGACATCGCCAAGCTGATGCGGGCGCTGAGGAAGCTGCTGGACGCGGGCCACTCCTTGATCCTGATCGAGCACAACCTGGACGTGATCCGGGCCAGTGACTGGGTCATCGACCTGGGGCCGGACGGCGGTGATGCCGGCGGCCAGCGGGTGGCCGAGGGCACGCCCGAGGACCTGCGCCAGCACCCCACGTCGCACACCGGCGCGGCGCTGCGCGAGTACGAGCTGGCCCTGGGCGAAGGCGGCCACAGCGCGCAGGAAGCCGCAGCGGCGCTACAAAAAAGTGAGCTGCTGGCGCGCGCCAGCAAAGCGCCAGGGGCCGAAAACGCCATTGAAATCGTCAATGCCAAGGAGCACAACCTCAAGCACCTGAACGTGTCCATCCCGCGCGGCAAGTTCAACGTGATCACCGGCGTGTCGGGCTCGGGCAAGTCCACGCTGGCCTTCGACATCCTGTTCAACGAAGGCCAGCGCCGCTACCTGGAAAGCCTGAACGCCTACGCCCGCTCCATCGTGCAGCCGGCCGGCCGGCCGGAGGTGGACGCGGTCTATGGCATTCCGCCCACCGTGGCCATCGAGCAGCGCCTGTCGCGCGGCGGCAGGAAGAGCACGGTGGGCACCACCACCGAGGTCTGGCACTACCTGCGCCTGCTGTACGTGAAGCTGGGCGTGCAGCACTGTGTGCACGACGGCGCGCCGGTGCAGCCCCAGACCATGGAGAGCATCGCCGCGCAGCTGCTCACGCAGTTCCGCGGCCAGTGCATCGGGCTGATGGCGCCGCTGGTGCTCAACCGCAAGGGCGTCTATACCGAGCTGGCCGACTGGGCGCGCCCGCGCGGCTACACCCACCTGCGCGTGGACGGTGAGTTTTTGCCGACTTCGGGCTTTCCGCGCCTGGACCGCTTCAAGGAGCACACCGTGGAGCTGCCCGTGGCCAGCGTGCGCGTCGATGCCGCCCACGAGGACGAGCTGCGCACCCACCTGGCCCGCGCCCTGGAGCTGGGCAAGGGGGTGGTGCACGTGCTCAGCGGCATCGAAGGCCTGGAGGCAGCGCTGCAGGGCGGCCTGCCCACCGCCGGCATCGGCCGCGTGGCGGCCTTTTCCACCAAGCGCGCCTGCCCGGTCTGCGCCACCAGCTACGCCGAGCTGGACCCGCGCCTTTTTTCGTACAACAGCAAGCATGGCTGGTGCCCTGATTGCGTGGGCACGGGCGTGCGGCTGACGCGCGAGCAGCGCGCCGTGCTGGACGACTCCGCCCCGCACGACAGGACCCAGGGCCGCGAGCAGACCTTTGCCGAGCCCGAGGTCGAAGGCCTGGCCGAGCAGGCCTGCCCCGGCTGCCAGGGCACGCGGCTGAACGCCGTGGCGCGCGCCGTGCTGTTCGCCGGCACGCCGATCACCGGCGTGGCGCGGCTGTCGGTGCACCAGGTGCGGGCGTGGATCGACGCGCTGCAGCTGTCCGGACGCGAGCAGGAAATTGCCCGCGACCTGGTTCCCGAGATCAAGAGCCGGCTCGATTTTCTGCAGGAAGTCGGCCTGTCGTACCTGACGCTGGACCGCGGCGCGCCCACGCTCTCGGGCGGCGAGGCGCAGCGCATCCGCCTGGCCGCGCAGCTGGGCAGCAACCTGCAGGGCGTGTGCTACGTGCTGGACGAGCCCACCATCGGCCTGCACGCGCGCGACAACGGCATCTTGCTGAACGCACTGAAGCAGCTGGGCGACAAGGGCAACACGCTGGTGGTGGTCGAGCACGACGAGGACACCATCCGCCGCGCGGACCACATCATCGACATCGGCCCCAGCGCCGGCAAGCGCGGCGGTCGCCTGGTGGCGCAGGGCAGCGTGGCCGACATCGAGGCCGCGCCCGACTCGCAGACGGGCCTCTACCTGCTGCACGCCATGCGCCATCCGCTGCAGCCGCGCCGGCCGGTGCTGCCCGGTGCCGCTGCTATACAAACCATAGCTGCTGGCGCTGATGAAACGGGCGTTGCAGCCTCAAAACCCTCCAAACCCCGCAAGAAGCAAGCGCCGGCAGCTATCGAAGTCGTAGCGGCAGAAGCGCCCCCCGCGTGGCTCTGCGTGCGGGGCGCCAGCCTGCACAACCTGCAGCAGGTCGATGCCCGCGTGCCGCTCAGGCGGCTGGTGGCCGTCACGGGCGTGTCCGGCTCGGGCAAGTCCACGCTGGCGCGCGACGTGCTGCTGGCCAACGTGCAGGCCTGGGTGCAGCAGCGCGCCACCAAAGCCGGGCGCGAAGCCATGGACGCCGGCCGCGCCCCGCCGCTCGTCGGCTGCACCGGCCTGTCCGGCTTTGAGAGCATCGACCGCGTGCTGGAGGTGGACCAGACGCCCATCGGCAAGACGCCGCGCAGCTGCCCGGCCACCTACATCGGCTTCTGGGACACCATCCGCAAGCTCTTCGCCGAGACACTGGAGGCCAAGGCGCGCGGCTACGCGGCCGGGCGCTTTTCCTTCAACACCGGCGCCGGCCGCTGCCCGGGCTGCGAAGGCCAGGGCGTGCGCACCATCGAGATGAGCTTTCTGCCCGACGTGAAGGTGCCCTGCGAGGTCTGCCACGGCGCGCGCTTCAACCCCGAGACGCTGGCCGTCACCTGGCGCGGCAAGAACATCGGCGACGTGCTGCAGATGGAGGTGGACGAAGCCGTGGAGTTCTTCGCCAGCATGCCGGCCATCGCGCACCCGCTGCAGCTCCTGAAGGACGTGGGCCTGGGCTACCTGACGCTGGGCCAGCCCAGCCCCACGCTGTCGGGCGGCGAGGCGCAGCGGATCAAGCTGGTGACGGAGCTGACCAAGGTGCGCGACGAGGTCGGCCGCCGCGGCCAGAAGGCGCCGCACACCCTGTACGTGCTGGACGAGCCCACCGTGGGCCTGCACATGGCCGACGTGCACCGGCTGATCCAGGTGCTGCACCGGCTGGTGGACGGCGGGCACAGCGTGCTCGTCATCGAGCACGACCTGGACGTGATCGCCGAGGCCGACTGGGTTATCGACCTGGGGCCCGAGGGCGGCTCGGGCGGCGGGCGCATCGTGGCCGCCGCCACGCCCGAGGAGGTGGTGCGCCTGGGCACGCACACCGGCGTGGCGCTGGCGCCGGTGCTGGCGCGGGCTTGAAGGGGGCGAGATCGGCGCACGCACGGGTCGCCGATCTCCTACACCGCCATCAGTGCGGCGCGCACAAGCGTGCGAAGCGGGCGTTCTTAGGATCACGCCCAGTTTCTCGCCCATTCTTTGCAAGCCGACTTTCCATGAACACCATCGCCCGCAACGCCTGCACCCTCCTGGCAACCACGGCCACCGCCTTCTTGCTCGCCGCCTGCGGCGGCGGCAACGACGACGACCCCACGCCCAGCGAGCGCACGGGCGTGCTGACGGTGACCGGCGCCACGGCGCCTGGCTTCGATGGCATCTACGGCGACGGCAACGTCAACCTCACGGGCGTCGAGAAGAACGACCCCATCGGCTCCAAGCCCGAGGTCTGCGCCTTCAAGTTCGACGGCATCAACCGCGTGGCCGGCGCAGGCCAGGCATCGGGCGACGTGCGCTACCGCCCCGACGCCGGCGTGGTCTATGAGGCCTACCTGACCTTCATGGGCAGCGAATTCGGCTCCAGCGACTGGAGCGACGTCTCGGTGGTGCGCTCCACCGACCGTATCCGCCTGGCGGGCAAGGTGCTGGAGAACGACAAGGGCGTGAAGATCACTGTCTCCGGCCTCATCCCCATGCGCGGCAACCGCCCCGGCGGCTGCTGACACCAGACCCCTCGCCCCTTCACAGGGGTTTGCCCCGGCTGCTGCAAGGCGGCCGGGGTTTTTTGTCGGCGGGCGAATGGGACAATTGCCGCCATGACCACCACCCCTGCCGACACCCTGACCCTCGTCCGCCCCGACGACTGGCACCTGCACGTGCGCGACGGCGCGCCCCTGGCCACCGTGGTGCCGCACACGGCGGCGCAGTTCGGCCGGGCCATCATCATGCCCAACCTGCGCCCGCCGGTGACCACCGCCGCCCAGGCGCTGGCTTACAAGGCACGCATCCTGGCCGCCGTGCCCGCGGGCCTGCAGTTTGAGCCTTTGATGACGCTGTACCTCACGGACAACCTGCCGCCCGAGGAAATCGCCCGCGCCCGCGCCGCCGGCGTGGTCGCCGCCAAGCTCTATCCGGCCGGTGCCACCACCAACAGCGACGCCGGCGTAACCGACCTGCGCAAGATCTACCCGGTGCTGGAGGCCATGCAACAGGCCGGCATGCTGCTGCTGGTCCACGGCGAGGTGACCAGCCCCGATATCGACCTGTTCGACCGCGAGGCCGTGTTCATCGAGCAGCAGCTCATCCCGCTGCGCCGCGACTTCCCCGAGCTGAAGATCGTCTTCGAGCACATCACGACGAAGGAGGCGGCGCAGTACGTAGCCGAGGCCGGCGCCCAGACCGCCGCCACCATCACCGCCCACCACCTGCTGTACAACCGCAACGCGCTCTTCACCGGCGGCATCCGCCCGCACTACTACTGCCTGCCGGTGCTCAAGCGCGAGACGCACCGCCTGGCGCTGGTGCAGGCGGCCACCGGCGGCAGCGGCAAGTTCTTTTTGGGCACCGACAGCGCCCCGCACCCGGCGCAGCTCAAGGAACACGCCAGCGGCTGCGCCGGCTGCTACACGGCGCATGCCGCCATCGAGCTGTACGCCGAGGCCTTCGACGCCGCCGGCGCGCTGGACCAGCTGGAAGCCTTCGCCAGCTTCAACGGCCCGGCCTTCTACGGCCTGCCGCGCAACCAGGGCACCATCACCCTGCGCCGCGAGGCCTGGACGGTGCCCGAGAGCTACCCCTTCGGCGACGCCGAGCTCAAACCCCTGCGCGGCGGCGAGGCGCTGGCCTGGCGGATGGACGCCGGCCGCTGAAGACCACCAAACCAGACGAAAGGCCGCTCCATGCCGGATTCAGAACGCGGATTGCGCATCGCCCTGCTGATCGACGCCGACAACGCGCCGGCCGAGAAAATCGACGAGATCCTGACCGAGCTGTCCACGCTGGGCGAGATCAACATCCGCCGCGCCTACGGCAACTGGACCAAGCACGGCCTGCAGGGCTGGCAGAGCCGGCTGCTGGAGTTCGGCATCCGGCCCATCCAGCAGTTCGACTACTCCAAGCGCAAGAACGCCACCGACATGGCCATGACGGTGGACGCCATGGAGCTGCTCTACACCGATCGCCCCGACGCCTTTGGCATCGTTTCCTCCGACGCCGACTTCACGCCGCTGGTCATGCACCTGCGCGCCAAGGGCTCAGCCGTGTACGGCTTTGGCGCCGAGCAGACGCCCAAGCCCTTCGTCAACGCCTGCTCGCGCTTCCTGTACCTGGAGTCGCTCACCGGCGAGCCGGAGGGTGAGGCCGATGCCGCGCGCGCCGCCGGCCACCTGGCCGACGCGCTGCCCGCCGAAGCCGTTCCCCCGTCGCAGGAACTGCCCGCGCCCGGCGTACCGGCCCGCCCGGCCACGCTGCGCGTGCCCACCACTGCCTTGCGCCAGGACACCCGCCTACTGAACCTACTGCGCCACGCCGTGCAGGCCTGCCAGGACGAGGACGGCTGGGCCCGTGTGGGTGCTCTGGGCACGCAGATCGGCAACAAGACGTCGTTTGACGCGCGCAACTACGGCTACGCCACGCTGTCCAAGCTGCTGGCCGCCACGCAGGCCTTCGAGCTGCGCGACGAGGGCACGCCGCGCGTGGCCGTGCGCGACAAGCGCAGCGCCCGCGCGCCACAGCCGCCGCTGCATGGCGCCGCCGGCTAGCCTGCACGGCATCGACTGGCAGCGCCCCTGGCTGGCCGACCTGGCCGCGCCGGGCCGCCGCGCGGCGGCCCTGGTGGCGCAGGGCGCCTGCGTGGCCGAGGCGCTCAACGCCCTGGTGGCGGCCGGCCATGCGCCGGACCCCGGCGTGCGCTTTGCACCCCAGCAGGCCCTGACGCCGGGCACGGCCTACGAGCAGTTCATCTTCGAGCAGCGCCGCGTGCCCACGCGCGACAACCTGCATGACTTCTTCAACGGCCTGATCTGGCTGCACTGGCCCCTGGCCAAGGGCCGGCTCAACGCGCTGCAGGCGGGCGCCATCGCCCGGGCCGGCGTGGGCGCCACGCGCGGGCCGCTGCGCGACGCCATCACGGTGCTGGACGAAAACGGCGCCGTGCTGTGCGCGCCCGCGCCGCTGCACCAGGCGCTGGCGGCGCGCCAATGGCGGCGGGCCTTCGTGGAGCTGCGCCCGCTGTGGGGCTGCGCGCGGCTGCTGCTCTTCGGCCATGCGCTGCTGGAAAAGCTGGTGCATCCGCGAAAGCCCATCACCGCCCACGTCTGCCAAGCGCCAGCAGCTATCGAAACAGTAGCGCAGGCCGATGCCTGGCTGGCCGACTGGCTGCACGCCGATACCCTGGCCGCCAAGCCGTTCAATCCGGTGCCGGTCCTGGGTGTACCCGGCTGGTGCGGCGGCAATGAGGCCGCCTGCTTTTATGATGACCCGCTCGTTTTCCGGTCGCCCCGCGCCGCTTGAAGCGCCCCCTGCGCGCCCCACTTAGGCGGGGCGACTGACTCCCTTTCGTGGAACCTCTCACCTTTCTCTCCAAATGAAACGCATAGCGCTTTTCCTGCTCACCAACCTGGCCGTCGTGGTGGTGCTGGGCATCGTTGCCAACCTGCTGGGCGTGAACCGCTACCTGACGGCCAACGGCCTGAACCTGGGCGCGCTGCTGGGCTTCGCCTTCATCATGGGCTTTGGCGGGGCCCTCATCTCGCTGCTCATGAGCAAGCCGATCGCGAAGATGAGCATGGGCGTGCAGATCATCAACGAGCCGCGCAACCAGGACGAAGCCTGGATCGTGCAGACCGTGCGCGGCTTTGCCGACAGGGCCGGCATTGCCATGCCCGAGGTCGGCATCTACCAGGGCGAGGCCAACGCCTTTGCCACCGGCGCCTTCAAGAACTCGGCCCTGGTAGCCGTCTCCACCGGTCTCTTGCAGGGCATGACGCGCGAGGAGGTCGAGGCCGTCATCGGCCACGAAGTGGCCCACGTGGCCAACGGTGACATGGTGACCATGGCGCTGATCCAGGGCGTGATGAACACCTTCGTGGTGTTCCTGTCGCGCGTGATCGGCTACGCGGTGGACAGCTTCCTGAACCGCAACAACGAAAACCGCTCGGGCCCCGGCATCGGCTACATGGTCACGACCATCGTGCTGGACATCCTGCTGGGCTTCCTGGCGGCCATGATCGTGGCGTGGTTCTCGCGCCAGCGCGAATTTCGCGCCGACGCCGGTGCCGCGCAGCTCATGGGCCGCAAGCAGCCCATGATCAATGCACTGCACCGCCTGGGCGGCATGGTGCCGGGCGAGATGCCCAAGAGCCTGCAGGCCATGGGCATCACGGGCGGCCTGGGCAAGCTGTTTTCCTCGCACCCGCCCATCGAAGAGCGCGTGGCAGCGCTGCAGGCCCGCGCGCAGTAAACGGCTGCCACTTCAAACGCAGCGGCGCCGCCCCGGCAAGGGGCGGCGCCGCTTCTTTATTGATAGCTGCTTGCGCTTGTCTGGTGCGGGCTAGAAGCCGTTTTGACTGGTATCTGCAGCCGGAGCGCGCCGGCGCCACAGCAGCTCGGTGGCCAGCAGCGCCAGCGCTGCAGGAAGCAGCGGCGCCAGGTAGTACAGCGCCCGAAAGGCCAGCACCACGGCCAGCGCCTGGCTGACGGGCAGGTAGGCCGACAGCACCGCCGTGCCCACGGCCTCCAGCACGCCCAGCCCGGCAGGGATGCGCGACAGCAGCCCGGCCACCGCGCCCAGCAGCACCGTGGCCAGCGCCGCGGCGTAGGGCGCGCGGCCCTGCGCCAGCGCCCACACCGCAGCGCCCATCAGCGACCAGTTCAGGCTGGACAGCAGCAGCTGTGCCAGCGCCATGCGCCAGGTGGGCAGCGGCAGGCTGCGCCCGCGCACGGTGAGCGGGCGGCCGCCGCGCCACAGGCACAGCAGCAGGTACAGCGCGCTCACCGCAGCCAGCAGCACGCCCAGCCAGCGCAGCTGCTGGCCGCTCAGGTGCCAGCCCTCGGGCAGCTGCGGCGCCCAGTTCCAAAACACCACGCAGGCCAGCAGGAAGTAGCCCACCCAATTGGTCACGATGGAGATCACCACCACCTGCGCAATCTGCCCGACGGACAGCCCCTGGCGTGAATACAGGCGGTAGCGCACCGAGACGCCGCCGATGAGCGAGCCCAGGTTGAGCGTAAACGGGTAGGCGATCAGCGTCACTGCCATGGTGCGCGGCACGCTCAAGCCATGGCGCACGGCGTGGCGGCCGAACAGGTCGAAGCAGCCATAGGCCAGGTGGCTGGCCCAGGCCAGCAGAGCGGAGAGCGCCAGCGTGGCGGGCGGCAAGTCCTTGAGCGACTGCCACACGGCCGGCCAGTCCACCCGCATGCCCTGGCGCACCAGCAGCCACACGATGAGCAGCGCCACAGCGGCCATCAGGCCCCCGCCCACCCAGCGCCACAGCGGGCTGGCCAGCAGGGCGCGCCAGCGCCCGGTGGCGGGGCCGGCCTTTGGTGTGGATGAGGGCAGGGAGGCGCGCATGGGCGGCGTCAGTGCCCGCCGCCCGCGGCGCCGGCTTCGGGCTGCACCAGCGAGATGGTGGGCTGGTGGCGTGGCAGCCAGCCGGCCCAGGCCGGGAACCAGCGCATCAGGTGATAGACACAGTAGCCGCGCAGCAGGCGCAGGCCCTCGAAGGCGCCCTTGGGCTGGGCCTGCACCTGCGTGCAGCTGTCATGCATCAGCTTCTGCAGGCGCTCGTGCAGCAGGGCATTGAAGGCCTCGTCGTGGATGACCACGTTGGCCTCCAGGTTCAGCGACAGGCTCAAGGGGTCGAGGTTGCTGGAGCCCACGGTGGACCACTGCCGGTCCACCAGGGCCACCTTGCCGTGCAGCGGGCGCTCGCAGTATTCATAGATGCGCACGCCGGCGCGCAGCAGGTGGTCGTACAGCAGGCCGGCGGCCGTCTTGACGATGGGCATGTCGGGTTCGCCCTGCAGGATCAGGCAGACGTCCACGCCGCGCAGGGCCGCGCGGCGCATCGCGCGCACCAGGCGCCAGCCGGGGAAGAAGTAGGCATTGGCGATCACCACCCGCTCGCGCGCCGCGCGCAGGGCGATGCGGTAGTGGCGCTCGATGTCGGTGGTGTGCAGGTTGTTGTCGCGGGTGACGAACAGGGCGCCGGCGCGGCCGGCGTGCGCCAGCTCAGGCAGGGGCGCGCGGCTGGCGCGCTTGAGCTCGCCGCGCGGCAGCACGGCGCGGCGGGCAAAGCGGTGCATGTGCGCCACGATGGGCCCGCGCACGGCCACGGCCCAGTCCTGCTTGGCCTGCGGGCCGAAGTCGGCCACGTGGTCGGCCGAGTAGTTGATGCCGCCGATGAAGGCCAGCTCGCCATCGACCACCACGATCTTGCGGTGCATGCGCCGCAGCACGTTCAGCCGCTGCCCAAAGAGGCGCCGCCCGCCCGGGTCGAACACCCGAAAGTGCACGCCGGCCTGCACCAGGCTGCTGATGAAGCTGGGCGGCAGGTCGGGCGAGCCGAAGCCGTCCACCAGCACGTGCACCTGCACGCCCTGCTGCGCGGCGTGCAGCAGCGCCGCGTGCAGCTGGCGGCCGATCTTGTCGTCGAACAGGATGAAGGTCTCCAGCAGCACCTCGCGCTGCGCGCCGCGGATGGCCTGGAACACGGCGGGGAAGAACTCCTCACCGTTTTCCAGCAGCTCGAAGTGGTTGCCCGGCACCCAGCGCGAGGAGCGGGGCGGCCGCGGGGCCTTGGACGGCGGCGGCGTCACAGCGCGATCTCCGCGGCCAGCGGCGCGTGGTCGGACAGCCGGTTCCACGGCTGGCGCGGCAGGGCCAGGGGCGTGTGCACGGCCGCGCCGCGCACATAGATGCGGTCCAGCGGCAAAAGCGGCATGGGCGCAGGGAAGGTGCGCACGGCGCGGCCCAGCGAATGCACGAAGACCTCGCGCAGCCCCGCCTCGCGCGACAGCAGGGCATGGGCGCGGCCGCGCCAGTCGTTGAAGTCGCCCGCCACGATGACCGGGTCGCACTGCGGCAGCGAGCGCACCAGCGCCGCCATCCGGTGCAGCTGCTGGTGGCGGTGGCCTTCCTGCAGGCCCAGGTGCACGCAGATGGCGTGCACCGGCGTGGCCAGGGTGGGCGGCTGCAGCACACAGTGCAGCATGCCGCGGCGCTCGGGCCCGGCCACCGAGATGTCGTGGTTCTCGACATGCACGATGGGGAACTTGGACAGCAGGGCGTTGCCGTGGTGGCCCTTGTCATAGACGGCGTTGCGGCCGTAGGCATACTGGTTCCAGATGGAGTCGGCGAGGAATTCGTAGTGCGGCTCGGAAGGAAACCCTGCCACGCGGCTGGCGTGGTGCTCGTGCGTGCCCAGCACCTCCTGCAAAAACACGATGTCGGCCGACACCGCGCGCACGGCCTCGCGCAGCTCGTGCAGCATGAAGCGGCGGTTGAAGGAGGTAAAGCCCTTGTGCACGTTCACGGTGAGCACCGTGAAGGACAGGCGCTCGGGCGGGGTGTTCGGGGTGGGGTGTCTCATGGCAATGCTGCGCGCCGGCCCATGGTGGGGGCGCTGCGTCGATTCTTGCCAGCACCCCCGCGCCACCCTGTAGGACGGTGGGCCTAGGCCCTGCGTGTGCTGGGCGCAAAGCTGCGTCCACCCGCGCGGCCATGCAAAAGGCCTCCCGCGGGAGGCCCGGTGCGTGCGCGGCACGGGCCGCACGGCACTGTTTAGCCGGGCAGGAAGCCTTCGACAGACAGATAACGCTCGCCCGTGTCGTAGTTGAAGCCCAGCACGCGGGCACCGGCCGGCAGCTCGGGCAGCTTCTGGGCGATAGCGGCCAGCGCAGCGCCCGAGGAAATGCCCACCAGCAGCCCTTCCTCGCGCGCGGCGCGGCGGGCGTACTCGCGCGCCGGCTCGGCGTCCACCTGGATCACGCCGTCCAGCAGGTCCACGTGCAGATTCTTCGGGATGAAGCCGGCGCCCAGGCCCTGGATGGCGTGCGGGCCCGGCTGGCCGCCGGAGATGACGGGCGAACCGGTGGGCTCCACGGCGAAGACCTTCAGGCTGGGGAATTGGGCCTTGAGCACCTGCGCCACGCCGGTGATGTGCCCGCCCGTGCCCACGCCGGTGATGACCGCGTCCAGCCCGTCGGGGAAGTCGGCCAGGATCTCCTGCGCCGTGGTGCGCGCGTGCACTTCGACGTTGGCGGGGTTCTCGAACTGCTGGGGCATCCAGGCGCCGGGCGTGGCGTCCACGATCTCCTGGGCGCGGGCTATTGACCCCTTCATGCCCTTGTCCTTCGGCGTCAGATCGAACGTGGCGCCATAGGCCAGCATCAGGCGGCGGCGCTCGATGGACATGCTGTCGGGCATCACCAAGATGAGCTTGTAGCCCTTGACGGCCGCCACCAGCGCCAGGCCGATGCCGGTGTTGCCGCTGGTCGGCTCAACGATGGTGCCGCCGGGCGCAAGCTGCCCGCTGGCCTCGGCCGCCTCGACCATGGCCAGGGCGATGCGGTCCTTGATGGAGCCGCCAGGGTTGGCGCGCTCGGACTTCACCCAGACGTTGGCGCCCGGCCCGAACAGCCGGTTGATGCGTACGTGGGGCGTGTTGCCGATGGTCTGCAGGATGTGGTCGACTCGCATGGTGTCTCCAGGAGGGTTCGGTGGGAAAAGCGGGCAAAGCGGGTTGAGGCCGTCCATTGTGGGGGAGTCGTTCTGCAGTGTCGCGATATGGATATTCCGGCGGCGGCCTGGCGGCCTGGCGGCCCCACGCGCCGCAGGCGGGCGGCGTTGACCTGCGTCAAGCGGTGCGCCTGGGGCGGCGGACGAGGCGCGGCCGGCGCGGACAATGCGGGAGTCCGCCCTTTTTTACCGCTTTGCGCCATGACCCTGCTGCACACCACCATGCTCATGCTGACCGCCAGCTGCGCGCTGATGCTCGTTGGCTTTTCCGTGCGGCAGTCGCGCTGGGGCCCGCTGCTGATGATGGTGGGCATCGTCGGCGCGCTGCTGCTCATCGCCTACAACATCCTCCAGCTGCTGCCCGAGCACTGAGGTGGGGGCGGGGCGGGGCGGGCGGCCCTGCAAAAAGCCCTGCATCGGCCGCCGCGGCGCGCCAGGACCGATAATCGCCGCCGTGAAGCACGCCAGACCGCCGCTGGTGCAAGCTGGGAAACCAGGCACTGGAGGAACGTCCGGACTGCACAGGGCAGCGTAGCAGCTAACGGCTGTCCACCGCGAGGTGAGGATCAGAGCAACAGAGACGAGTTCGAGCGTAGAGGCGCCCACCAGGGGTGTTCTGCGGTTCGCCAGCGCAAGCTGGCGCGGCTGGCGCAAGCCAGACGGTGACGGGCGGTCAGCCCGGCACGACGCAGTCACCTCGGGCGCTTCGCGCCCGAGGTGAAACGGGCAATCTCTACGCGCAGCAACACCAAGTAGGCACACGTTGACGGGGCCCCCGGAGTGTGCGGGTAGGTGGCATCGAGCCGAGGTGGCGACACCCGGCCCAGAGTAATGGCGGTCACGCCGCGGGCAACCGCGGTGCACAGAATCCGGCTTATCGGCGTGCTTCACACTCTCATTTTTGAAGGAAAACCGGCTCCAGCCCTTGTGGGGTAAGCGCCGGCAGCTCTCTTTTCAGGAGCAATGCGGCGCCTGGCCGGCGCGCAGCTGGCGCGCCCGCTCGGCCGTGGCGGGGTGGCTGCCCAGCCAGTCGGCCCAGCCGGGACTGGACTCGGCCTCGGTCTTGCCCTTGTCCGGCGGCCGGCCTCCTTCCTTGGCCGCCTTGCCGCGGCCCATGGCCAGCAGCAGGTCGGCCATGGGCGCGCTGGGCAGGCCCGCCTGGCGCAGCAGGGCCAGCGCGTGGCAGTCGGCCTCGCGCTCGTGGTTGCGCTGGTAGGCCAGGCCGGTCAGCGCCGAGCTGCCCGTGGCCAGCAGCCCCGACACATCGCCCAGCGCCAGCCCCAGCCCCATTTGCACCACGCCTTGCTCGACCAGCATGCGCGTGGTGTGGCGGTGCGCCACGTGGCCGATCTCGTGTGCCAGCACGCCGGCGATGGCATCGTCGCCCAGCCCGGGCGCACCGGCCGCCTCCACCAGGCCGTCGGTGACGACGATCGTCCCGCCGGGCAGGGCAAAGGCGTTGGCGCCCAGGCCGCGGCGAAAGTCCAGGGTGTAGCGCGGCGCGTAGCGTGCATAGCGCGCCGGCAGCGCCGGCATGTGCGCAACCAGTGCGTCGAATCGCGCACGCAGCGCCTGCTGCCGTTCGGGCGTCACGCGGCTGGGGGTCAGCACGCCATCGTCCATCTGGCGCAGGGCCTGGCGCGACAGGGCCTGCTCCCAGGCCAGGGGCACGTGGCGCGTCAGCTGCGCGGCCAGCCAGGGCGTGGCGTGGCGATAAAACAGCGCGGCCGCCACAGCCGCCAGCAGCAGGCCGGCCAACAGCGCCGGCCAGCGCGTTTGCAGCCGCTCGCGCACGCCGGCGCGGGCGCCGGCGGCGCGGCGGGCGGCGTGCCAGGCGGCGGCGTCGTCCACCTCCAGGCTGCCGGCCTCGCCCAGGTCTACCACGGCGCCCTGCTGCGGCGCGGTGCGCGCGCTCCACCTTTCGGGCCAGCCGACCTGGCAGCCCTCCAGGCGCAGCGGCGCGGCGCCGCTCGCGTGCAGCACCAGCGCCGGGCCACCGCGCGCCGGCACCAGGGCCACGTGCACGGGGCGTGGCTGGCTGCTGCGCCCGTCGAACCAGCGCGCGCGCAGCAGCTGGGGCGCAGTCGGCGGGTTGGCCACGGCGCTCAGCCGATCAGGTCCAGCCCGGCCGCATCGGCCAGCGCGTCGCCGATGCCGCTGCCCTGCTGGCGCACCAGGCGGCCGGCCACGTGGTCCACCCCGCCCTTGACGTGCAGCGTGACGGACTGCAGCTTCATGCGGTATTCGGCCACCCGGGCAAAGGGCCGGTACAGGCCCAGCGTCAGCAGCGTGAGCAGGGCGTTGCGCAGGCGCAGCAGCACGAAGGCGCCCGGGCGCAGCCGGCACCTGAAGCGCGCGACACTGCCCACGCCGGTGTGGTTCCAGGTCAGGCGAAACAGCGCCGCCTCGCGCCAGGCCCGCGCGGGCGCCGTGGCCAGCACGGTCAGCACCAGCGCCAGCGCCGCGGCGGCCAGCACCAGCAGCACTATGCCCATGCCCGCACGCGCGGCGAGCGTGGCCTTCAGCAGCGCCCAGGAGCCGGCCAGCAGCGCGCCTGCCGCAGCGCCCATCAGCGCCAGCGTGGCGACGAACACCGCCAGCGTGGCCAGCCACAGCCGCACGAAGTCCGCATAGCGCAGCTTCAGCCGCCCGCCTTCCTCGCCCAGGCTGGCGCGGCGCACCAGCAGGCTGCGGTAGTTGTATTCCAGGCCGATCAGGCACAGCACGGCCAGCACCACGGCGGCGGCCACCAGGCCCCACATGGGCGCCGTGACCGTCGGCAGGCGCGGGCGCAGCGCCTGCGCGTCTGCCAGCGGCGCGGGCGCCAGCGCCTGCAGCCCGAAGAAGGCCGCCAGCAGCACCAGCGCCAGGGCAAAGACCGGCCAGCTGGCCCGGTACACCTCGCCCCAGCTGGCGTTGAAGGCCAGGCGCACGCCGCGCCAGCGCGTGTTGCCCAGGCGAAAGCGCATGGCGCTGGCCCAGATCAGCGGCGACAGCAGCGCGCCGCCTAGCAGCATCAGCACCACGGCCGTGTCCTGCCCGGTGCGGGCGGCCAGCTTGTAGGTCAGCGACAGCAGCACCACGGCGACGAAGCCCACCACCATGCGCCGCTGCTGCGCCGTGAACTCCAGCGGGCTGCCGGCCACCAGGCTGTGGCCATAGAAATACTGGGCCGTGCGCCGCCGCGCCCAGGGCGTGTACAGCCCCAGCGTCAGGATGGACAGCAGCACGTTGACGATCCACACCCGGAAGTAGCCGCCGCCGCTGCCCGCAAAGTGCAGCGGGTGGGCCTCGATGTCGTGCGAGGCAAAGGACGCGCGCAGCGCGCCGCCCCCGCCCACGGTCTGGGCATCCATGTGTTTCCCCCTCTTTTTTGACCCGCCTCAACCGGCGGTGGCGCAGTGTATCCGGCTGTTTTTGCGGCGTGCGAAAAAAGAGTGAAATCGGCCTCTAGCCGTTGCCAGGCAAGCGCTGGCAGCTCCTGATTCAGGAGCTAAAACCGTTCCCACGGCAGCAGATAGCGCCACTGCCCCTCGGGCAGCTTGGCCAGTGCCACGCGGCCGATGCGGATGCGCCGCAGCGCCGTCACCCGCAGGCCTACCGCTTCGCACATGGCCGGCACCTGGCCCGGGCGTATGCCCTTGAGGGCAAAGCGCAGGCGCTGCTCGCTTTGCCAGCTGACCTTGATGGGCGGCAGTGCCCGGCCGTTGAAGGACAGGCCGTGGCACAGCCGCTGCAGGCCGCCTTCGGCGATCTGGCCTTCGACCTGCACGATGCATTCCTGCTCCAGCGTCTCGATGTCTTCCACCAGCCGGCGCGCCATGCGCCGGTCCTGCGTATAGACCACCAGGCCGCTGGCCTCGGTCGGCAGCGGCGTGTGGCACACCAGCTGGCGAAAGTGCCGCTGCAGCACGCGCACCGGCGGGCCGCCCTCGGCGTGGCGGCTGTCCGGGTGGATCAGCGCCAGCGCATCCGGCGCGCCGCGGCTGCGGCTGGCGTGTGCGTCGCCCGGGGCGGCGCCCAGGCCGGACTCATAGCCGGCCGGCTTGTGCAGCACCAGAGTGATGGGCGGCACCTCTTCGGCCCGCGCGTGCGGGGCCAGCACCACCTGCTGGTGCGGCGCCACGCGGGCGCCCGGCTGCTCGACCACCTGGCCGTCCACGCTAACGCAGCCGCCCTCGATGTACAGCTCGGCCTCGCGGCGCGAGCACTGCTGCTGCTCGGCCAGGCGCCTGGACAGGCGGATGGGGTCTTTTTCTTCTTCGGTCATGGCGGGCAATTCAGGCGATGGCGGGGCACCCAAGCTTACGCAACTGGCGCTCGTCATGCGCAGGCAGTCGAGCAAGGGCCGCCCCGCAGCGAAGGCGGCGTCCCCCTGCCCGCAATGCGCAGCATTGCGACAGCGGGGGAAGGCGCGCAGCGCCTCAGGGGGTGCTTACTCATCCATCAGCATGCGGATGCGCTCCACGTGGGCCAGCAGCGAGCGCTGGGCCAGCGGCCACATGCGCGGGGGCACGTCGGCGTAGGCCAGGCGGGTCCAGTCCTCCATGCTGCCGCCCGGGCGCGCCTGCATGGCGGCCAGCACCTTGGCCTCGCGCGCCAGGCGGTGGGCGGTGAGCTGGGCGATGGCGGCGCGTGCGCCCTCCAGCACGTAGCCGTGGGCCGGGGCGATGAACTCCACGCCGTGCTGCAGGCACAGCGCATCCAGCCGGGCCAGCGAGTCCAGGTAGTCGGCCATGTTGCCGTCGGGCGGGTCGATGATGGTGGTGCTGCCATTCAGGATGTGGTCGCCGGAGAACAGCAGGCCGTCCTCGCGCAGGATCAGGCACAGGTGATTGGCCGCGTGTCCGGGCGTGTGGACCACCTCCACGGTATGGGTGATTTCGCCCTCCGGCCCTTGTCCTGTCAGCGTGAGAAGCTCTCCATTTGATAGCGAGCGCTCGGGCGCGAAGTGGCTGGCTGCGCGCGCCGTGGGGGCCGAGGGCAGGCCCAGGATGGGCGGGGCAGGGCGCCCGTGCGCGGCCACCAGGGCCTTGAGCGGCGCGGCGCCGGGGGAGTGGTCGGCGTGCGAGTGGGTGCAGACGATGGCGCGGATGTCGCCGCCAGCGGCGCGCCACAGGCGCTCCAGGTGCTCGCCGTCCTGCGGGCCCGGGTCGATGGCGATGTAGCCGGTGGCCGGCTCGCCCACCAGGTAGCTGTTGGTGCCGGGGCCGGTCATCACGCCGGGGTTGGGGGCCGTGAGGCGCTGCACGTTCCTGAGCAGCGGCACGGGCCGCTCGCACTGCCAGTCCAGCGCGTGCTGGCCGTGGCCGTCGGGGCAGACCAGGGCCAGTTCGCCAAACGGCGGCTCGTGCTCCATGTAGCGCTCCTCGCGCCCGGCCAGCAGGCCTGAGCGCGGGTTGCTGACCCACAGCGGCTGCTCGTGCGCCACGGCGTCCAGCACCGCCTGCACGTCGGCGTACTGCGCCAGCCGCTCCAGCGTGCGGATGGTCGGATAGATCATGAAGAACTGCCCGGCCTCGTGGCGCGCCAGCGCGTCGGCGGGGCGGACCCAGACGGGCTCGAACTGCTCGGACTCGTCGGCCACGGGCTCCTGGCCGGGCGGCATGCGCGCCACCAGGAAGGGCACGGCAAAGCGCTTGGGCAGGTTGCGGTCGGCCGTCCAGTGCGCCAGCGGGTACATGGCGTCGGCCGCCAGGCGCAGCCCGCGCGCGGCGCACTGGGCGGCAAAGGGGCCCTGGCGGTCCAGCGCGGCGATGTCCTCGGGGCCGGCCCAGCGGCCGTCCTCGCGCCGCGCCAGCAAGATGCCCAGCTCCTCGAAGCTCTCGCGCAGCGCGGCCAGCGCCTCGGTCAGGCGCTCGCCGGTCTGGGCCGGGCGGCGGTCTGCCAGCGCGTGGGATGCGGGCGCGGCGTCCTGCGCCTCGATGCCGCCGCCGGGAAAGACGTAGGCGCCGGGCACGAAGCTGGCCGTGGCCGAGCGGCGCGTCATCAGCACTTGCAGCGTGCCGGCGCCGGCGCCGCCGGGCGCGGGTGCGTCGCGCAGCAGCAGCACGGTGGCCGCGTGCAGCGGCGCTACGGGGGGGCGGCGGGGGTGAAGGTGCTGGCTGTCGCGGGGCATCGCCCCATTATCGGCACAGCCCGGGCGTCACCGGACTCAATTGCGACAAGCGCTCCAGCACCGGGCCGACCAGCGCCGGGGCGCGGGCCACGCCGGCGTTCCACAGCAGTTCCAGCAGCTCGATCAGCGCGGCGCCGTCGCCGCTTTGGCGCACCAGCGCGGCGGCGGCGCGCTCGTCGCCGGCGTGCAGTTGGTCCAGTACGTTCAGGGTCAGTGTCATGGCGGCCTCGTCCATCCGTCGTTCATCGCAGGGCTGCCATGCTGCGCAGCTGCGGCGCGGCGGGGTTGCGGCAGGTCAAACCCGAGGAAAAAACTCAAGTTCTCCCGCCTGGGGTTTTCCCGCGCCCGGCGCGTGCGCCGCCGCCCGCGGGCCGGCGCCGGATAATCCGCGCCATGCACATCCGCTTCACCAAGATGCAGGGCGCCGGCAACGATTTCGTCGTGCTGGACGAAACGGCCGCCCCCCTGGGCCTGCAGCCGGCGCACTACCGCCGCCTGGCCGACCGGCATTTCGGCGTGGGCGCGGACCAGATCCTCACCGTGCGCCCCTCGCCGGCGCCGGGCATCGACTTCGAATACCTGATCCACAACGCCGACGGCGCGCAGGTAGAGCAGTGCGGCAACGGCGCGCGCTGCTTTGCCCGCTATGTGCAGGGCAAGGGCCTGACGGACAAGGACCTGCTGCGCGTGCAGACCCTGGCCGGCGTGATTGAGCTGCAGCTGGCGCCGGACGGCCGCGTGCGCGTGGACATGGGCCGCCCGCAATTCGAGCCCGGCAGCGTCGCCTTCGACACCCGCGGCCTGCAGCCCGCGGCCGAAGGCTTGGGGCAAAAATGGCCTCTGACCCTTGAGGGGCAAGCGCCGGCAGCTATGGTTTGGATAGCGCTGGTGTCCATGGGCAACCCGCACGCCGTGCAGCTGGTGGCCGACGCGGACGCCGCCCCCGTGGCCCGCGTGGGCCCGCTGGTGGAAGGCCACCCGCGCTTTGCCGAGCGGGTGAACGCCGGCTTCCTGCAGATCGTGGACCGCACCCGGGTGCGCCTGCGCGTGTACGAGCGCGGCGCCGGCGAGACGCTGGCCTGCGGCTCGGGCGCCTGCGCCGCCGTGGCCGCCGGCATCCGGCTGGGGCTGCTGGATGCCCGCGTGGATGTGCACACCCGCGGCGGCCTGCTGACCATCGAATGGAGCGGCGAGCCGCACGCCAGCGTTTTCATGACCGGCCCCGCCACCACGGTGTTCGAGGGCCAGATCGACCTTCCCGCGGACGCCAGCGCGTCCGCCTGACCGCCATGACCCTGCCCATCACCCCCATCACCGAAGACGACATCGCCCAGTACCTGGCCAACACGCCGGGCTTCTTCGAGCGTCATGCCGAGCTGCTGGCCTCCGTCACCTTCGCCAGCCCGCACGGCCAGCGCGCCGTCAGCCTGCACGAGCGCCAGGCCGAGATGCTGCGCGAGAAGATCAAGCTGCTGGAGCAGCGCGTCATGGAGATGGTGCGCCACAGCGGCGAGAACACCGCCATTGCCGCCAAGATGCACCAGTGGGCGCGCCAGCTGGCGGGCGTGCGCTGGGCGGCCGAGGTGCCGCAGGCGGTGGAGCAGGGCATACGCACCCTGTTCGACGTGCCCCAGGTGGCGCTGCGCGTGTGGGGCGTGGCGCCGGCGCACCTGAACGCCCCTTTCACCCAGGGCGTCAGCGAGGACGTGCGCGCCTTCGCCTCGTCGCTGACCGCGCCGTTTTGCGGCCCCAACCTGGGCTTTGAGGCCACGGCCTGGCTGCCCGACGCGCAGGAGGCGCGCTCACTGGCGCTGCTGCCGCTGCGCGAAGGCGCCATCGACAGCGCCGAGAGCCCGGCCTTCGGCCTGGTGGTGCTGGCCTCGCACGACGCGCAGCGCTTCGAAGCCAGCATGGGCACGGACTTTCTGGTGCGCATGGCAGAACTTGCCAGCAGCGCCCTGTCGCGCCTGCAGTGAACACCGAGCCCGCGCCCGCCGCCAGCGGCCTGCCGCCCGAGGCGCTGGCCTATCTGGAATACGCGCGGGTGCAAAAGCGCCTGGCCGCGCGCACCCTCATCCTGTACACGCTGGACCTGCAGCGCCTGTGCGCCCATGCCAGCCAGGTGCAGCTGCCTCTGCTGCAGCTGGGCAGCGCCCACATCCGGCGCTTTGCCGCGCAGATGCACGCCGGTGGGCGCAGCGCGCGCGGCATCGCGCTCATCCTGTCGGGCTGGCGGGGCTTTTATGCCTGGGCGGCGCGCCAGGGCCTGATCACCCACAACCCGGTGCAGGACGTGCGCGCCCCCAAGGCGCCCAAGCCGCTGCCCAAGGCCCTGCCGGTGGACGACGCCGTGCGCCTGGCCGAGCACGCGCAAAGCGGCGCCGACCCCTGGCTGGAGGCGCGCGACGCCGCCCTGGTGGAGCTGCTGTATGGCAGCGGCCTGCGCGTGGGCGAGCTGGTCGGCCTGGACGTGGCCGCCAGCAGCGCCGCCCAGCAGCAGGGCCGCGGCTGGGTGGACCTGGAGGCGGGCGATGCCCACGTCTTCGGCAAGGGCGGCAAGCGCCGCAGCGTGCCCCTGGGCCGCGCGGCGGCGCAGGCGCTGGCGCACTGGCTGGCGCAGCGGGCGCTGCCGTTTGGCGGGGCTGCGAAGCTGGACGACTGCGCCCTGTTCGTGGGCCGACGCGGCGCGCGCATCACGGCGCAGACCGTCTGGCTGCGCCTGCGCGAGCGCAGCAATACGGCCGGCCTGACCACGCCGGTGCACCCGCACATGCTGCGCCACTCGTTTGCCAGCCACCTGCTGCAGTCCAGCGGCGACCTGCGCGCCGTGCAGGAGCTGCTGGGCCACGCCAGCATCACCACCACCCAGGTCTATACGCGGCTGGACTTCCAGCACCTGGCCAAGGTGTACGACCAGGCGCATCCGCGCGCGCACAAGAAGAGCGGGGACTGAGGGCGCGCCTTGCCGACCGGCGGCGGTCGTGGGAAAGTGGCATCTCGCGTGCATTTTTCCCACCCCACGAAAGGACCGACCCATGGCCGACACCTGGCTGCCTTCTCTCATCACCGACACGCCCCAGCAGGGCTTCGAGCTGGCCATCACCCTGAGCCGGCGCGGCGTGAAATACACCCAGCCCGACCCCGAGGTGCTGCACCGCCTGCGCCCCGAATACGCCGAAGACCACCAGGCGCTGACGGCCGCCTCGCAGGTGGTGGCCCTCAACTTCCAGACCGTGGCGGCCGCCAACAACTACTGGCGCAAGTAGTTTGTCTGCTATTGAATAAATAGCTGCCAGCGCTTATGGGATAAGCGCTGGAGGCAGAAAAGACTTGAATATCAACCCCGCGGGCCGGGGCTTGGCGGCTTCGCTACAGTCAGGCCCGAACCGGCCCGCGCGCCTGCCCTGGCGGCAGCGCGGGCGCTCTTGTTGCAAGCCATTTCCGCAAGGCGCTTTCCATGTCCCTGATCCCCGTCACCATCCTCACCGGCTTCCTCGGCGCCGGCAAGACCACCTTGCTCAAGCGCGTGCTGACCGAGGCGCATGGCCAGAAGATTGCCGTGATCGAAAACGAGTTCGGCGAGGAGAACATCGACAACGACATCCTGCTCACCGACTCCAAGGAGCAGATCGTGCAGATGAGCAACGGCTGCATCTGCTGCACCATCCGCGAGGACCTGCGCGAGACGCTGCAGCTGCTGGCCGCCAAGCGGCGCAAGAAGCTGCTCGACTTCGAGCGCGTGGTGATCGAGACCACGGGCCTGGCCGACCCCGGCCCCGTGGTGCAGACCTTCTTCATGGACGACGAGATCGCCGAAAGCTACCTGGTCGATTCCATCATCACGGTGGTGGACGCCAAGCACGCCAATACTCAGCTGGACGAGCGCCAGGAGGCGCGCCGCCAGGTGGGTTTTGCCGACCAGATCTTTTTGTCCAAGACCGATCTGGTGAGCGAGGCCCAGAAGGACGCGCTGATCCACCGCCTCAAGCACATGAACCCGCGCGCGCCGATCAAGGCGGTGCATTTCGGCGAGGTGCCGCTGGCCGAGGTGCTGGATCTGCGCGGCTTCAACCTGAATGCGCGGCTGGACATCGACCCGGACTTTCTCAAGGACGACGCCCAGGCGCACGGCGATGGCCATGTGCATGACGAGCACTGCGGCCACGAGCACCACGGCCACGATCACGACCACGCGCACGGCGAGCACTGCGACCACCCCCACCACCACCATCACGATGACGACGTGAAAAGCTTCGTCTATCGCGCCGACCGTCCGTTCGACCCGGCGCGGCTGGAGGACTTCCTCTCCGCCATCGTCAACATCTACGGCCCGCGCATGCTGCGCTACAAGGGCGTGCTGGACATGCAGGGCACCAGCCGCAAGGTCATCTTCCAGGGCGTGCACCAGCTCATGGGCAGCGACCTGGGACCGGAGTGGACGGCGGACGAGCCGCGCGTCAGCCGCATGGTCTTCATCGGCATCGACCTGCCGCGCGACATCTTCGAGCAGGGCCTGGGCCAGTGCCTGGCCTGAAGGCCGGTAGCGGGGTGCCCGCAGGCCATGCCGCAGTGACCCCGTGCGATATGCGTTGTCCGGCTGGCCCCCGCCGGCCCGGCTCTATACAATCGCGCCCCGGCTCGAACGCCCCGCCCAGACACGCCAGTGACGGAGGCGGGGCGTGCCACCCGCGCCCGGCCCGGCGTAGCGCCGGTTGCACCGCAGGCCCGTCGTCCGACAGGCAGGCAGCAGCTGGCATTACAACGCGCATCCGGTTTCGCAGGCAGCATGGGCAGCTTCCCCGCTGCGCCTTGCGGCCGGCGGATATTCGAACAACCCATGACGGCCGGCAGCGTGCAAGCGCTGTCCGCTACGCCAGCTTCATCATTTCACACCATGACTACGACCCTGCAAAAATCTGTGGCGGCCGCCAAGAAAGATCCCAAGCTGGCCAACAACTGGAAAACCAAGAGCGCCGAGGAGCTGACCGACGCCGAAGTGCAGGCCATGCCCGAGAGCGAATACATGAACGACAAGCAGATGGCGTTCTTTCGCCACAAGCTGGTCCAGCTCAAGCAGGCCATGCACGAAAACGCCGGCGAAACCACCGAGCACCTGCGCGAGGACACGGTGGTCGTGCCCGACCCGGCCGACCGCGCCACCATCGAGGAAGAGCACGCCCTGGAGCTGCGCACGCGTGACCGCGAGCGCAAGCTGCTGAAGAAGATCGAGCAGTCCATCGGCCGCATCGACGCTGGCGACTACGGCTACTGCGACGAGACCGGCGAGCCCATCGGTGTGCCCCGCCTCATCGCCCGCCCCACGGCCACGCTGTCGCTGGAGGCTCAGCAGCGGCGCGAGCTCAAGCAGAAGATGTTCGGCGATTGACCGGTACTTCTGGCGTTTTTCCCGTTATCGCCGCACCTGCGCACGAGGCACAATCGGCTGCATGAGCAAGGATGAATCCTCCCCGCCGCCGACGTCCTCCACGCGCGGGCTGCTGTCCAAGGTGGTGCGCTTCGTGCGCAACCCCACCGTGAACTGGTCAGAGCTCGATGCCATGGATGAAGAGCGCGAGAGCCAGTACAGCAAGCAGATGCTCAAGGAGATGATCGAGCGCAAGCGGCGCAACGACTTCGTGCGGCGCCGCGAGTTCGACTATCTGCGCAAGCTGCGCCGCAGCGAGGGCGTGCGCGCCGAGCGGCCCGAGGACGCGGGCGCGCGCACCTCGGCCTTCCAGACCAGCATGACTTCGCCCGACGAGCGGGCCGACACGCTGCGCAAGATCGACGAGATCGAGGCGCAGATGTCCCAGCAGTGGTGGAAGGGCAAGGGCGCGCCTCCCGGCCAGACCGCCATGGCGCCCCCGCCGCCGGCGGCGCACACCGCGCCCGCTCCCGAGCCGCGCATCACGGCCGACCAGCCGGCCCCGGCCTCGGCCGCCATGGCTTCGGCCCTGGCCGGCTCGCCTTTTGCCGGCGGTGAACACGCCCGCGCCTTTGAGCCCACTGCGCCCATGGGCATCCCGGCGCCGGTTGTGCCGGCGCCAGCGGCCGCACCGGCCATGGTCGAGCCGCTGTTTCCGCCCGCCGTGGCGCCCGCACCTGCACCCGTGCCCGCCCCTGCGGCCCGGCCCGCTGCGGTGCGCGAGAAATTCGTGCACGACCCTGATCTGGAAGAGGCGGCCATCCGCTTTGCCAACGCCGACTACGACGGCGCCGAGGCAGCCCTGCAAGACGTGCTGGCCCAGCGGGGGGGCACGCCTGCGGCCGAGCAGGAGCACATCTGGTACACGCTGTTCGACCTGTACCGCGCCACCGGGCGCCATGAGCAGTTCGAGGCCCTGTCCATCGAGTACGCGGCGCGCTTTGGCCGCTCGGCGCCGCTGTGGTTTTCCATCCCGCTGCAGCTGGGTCTGCAGGTGGATGTGGCCACCGCAGGCGCCGCCGCACAGCAGCGCGAGCTGACCTGGAACGCGCCGCCGCTGCTCACGCTGCAGTCGATTGCTGCGCTGCAGGCCTCGCTGGCCCGCGCCGCGCCGCCCTGGACACTGACCTGGAGCCGCCTGACGGGCATCGAGCCGGCGGCCGTCTCGGCGCTGGCCGAGCTGCTGGAGCGCTGGGCCGGGCAGGACGTGCAGCTGCGCTTCATCGGCGTGCCGGCATTGCGTGCCCTGGTGCAAACCCAGACGCCCTCGGGTGATCGCTCGCGCGACCCGCAGTGGTGGCGCCTGCGCATGGGGCTGCTGCGCCTGATGGGCTGGGCCGACGAGTTCGAGCTCGCCGCGCTGGACTACTGCGTGACCTACGAGATCTCGCCGCCGTCATGGACGCCGCCGCGCTGCAGCTTCAGCGGCGACGCTGACGCGCCCGCCGTGCCTGAAGGCGAGGGCGCCCCGCCGCGCGACGCCCCCGACAGCGACCTGTACATGACCTCGGGCTTTGCCCTGTCGCAGCCGGGCGGGCTCGACGAGCCACCGCTGCCGGCCCTGGTTGGCCACATCGAGGGCGACGCCAGCGCCGCGCTGCAGGCCCTGCAGTCGTTTGCCCGGCCCGGTGCGCCGCTGGTGGTGGAGTGCGGGCAGCTGATCCGCATCGACTTCGCGGCCGTGGGCGGCGTACTGAACTGGGCGGCCGCGCAGCAGGCGGCCGGTCAGGAGCTGGAGTTTCGCCGCGTGCATCGCCTGGTGGCGGTGTTCTTCAACGTGATCGGCGTGAGCGAACACGCCTGGATCGCGCCGCGCCAGGACTAGGAGCGTGTTCACGCTCTGACACCACGCAGCTGCAGCGCGCCGTGGCGGTTGCAAACGCGCGCCCGCGCCCCATTTCCTGCGTCATGGAACAGTTTCACGGCACCACCATTCTCAGCGTGCGGCGCGAGCGAGCGGACGGCAGCGTCCAGGTCGCCATCGGCGGCGACGGCCAAGTCACCCTGGGCAACATCGTCGTCAAGGGCACGGCCCGCAAGGTGCGCAAGCTGCACCACGGCAAGGTGCTGGCCGGCTTTGCCGGCGCCACGGCCGATGCCTTCACCCTCTTCGAGCGCTTCGAGGCCAAGCTGGAAAAGCACCAGGGGCACCTGACGCGCGCGGCCATCGAGCTGACCAAGGACTGGCGCACCGACCGCGTGCTGCGCCGCCTGGAGGCCATGCTGGCCGTGGCCGACCACAGCGCCTCGCTCATCATCACCGGCAACGGCGACGTGCTGGAGCCTGAGCAGGGCATCGTTGCCATCGGCTCGGGCGGCGCCTACGCGCATTCGGCGGCCAAGGCGCTGCTGGACAACACCGAGCTGGCGGCCGAGGACATCGTCCGCAAGGCGCTGGCCATCGCCGGCGAGCTGTGCATCTACACCAACATGCACCACACCGTCGAGACGCTCTGAGCGTCCGGCAGTTGCTCCTTTTTTCATAGCATCCAGCGCTTGCCTGGCAAGCGCTGGATGCTGATTTGGCTTACTTTATACGGCAGGCTGCAGCATGTCCTTGTCCATGACCCCCCAGGAGATCGTCTCCGAACTCGACCGCCACATCGTCGGCCAGGCCGGCGCCAAGCGCGCTGTGGCCATCGCCCTGCGCAACCGCTGGCGGCGCCAGCAGGTCGAGGGCAGCCTGCGCCAGGAGATCACACCCAAGAACATCCTGATGATCGGCCCCACGGGCGTGGGCAAGACCGAGATCGCCCGGCGCCTGGCGCGGCTGGCCGACGCCCCGTTCATCAAGGTGGAGGCGACGAAATTCACCGAGGTGGGCTATGTCGGCAAGGACGTGGATGCCATCGTGCGCGACCTGGTGGAGGTCGCCGTCAAGCAAACGCGCGAGGCCGACATGAAGAAGCTGCGCGCCCGGGCCGAAGACGCGGCCGAGGAGCGCATCCTGGACGTGCTGCTGCCCAGCGCCCGCACCGGAGAGCCGCCGGCCGACAGCACGGCGCGGCAGGTGTTTCGCAAGAAGCTGCGCGAGGGCCAGCTGCATGACAAGGACATAGAAGTCGAGCTGGCCGATGCGCGCCCGCCGCTGGAGATCATGGGCCCACAGGGCATGGAGGAGATGACCGAGCAGCTGCGCGGCATGTTCAGCCAGATGGGCCAGGAGCGGCGGCGCACGCGCAAGCTCAAGATCGGCGAGGCCTTGCGCCTGCTGACCGACGAGGAGGCCGCCCGCATGGTCAACGAGGACGAGGTGCGCCAGCGCGCGCTGGCCAACGCCGAGCAAAACGGCATCGTCTTCATCGACGAGATCGACAAGGTGGCCGCGCGGCAGGAATCCGGCGGCGCCGAGGTCTCGCGCCAGGGCGTGCAGCGCGACCTGCTGCCGCTGGTTGAAGGCACCACCGTGTCCACCAAGTACGGCATGGTCAAGACCGACCACATGCTGTTCATCGCCTCGGGCGCCTTCCACCTGGCCAAGCCCAGCGACCTGATCCCCGAGCTGCAAGGGCGCTTTCCGATCCGGGTGGAGCTGGGCTCGCTGTCCGTGCAGGACTTCGAGGCCATCCTGACCCAGACCGACGCCGCCCTGGTGCGCCAGTACCAGGCACTGCTGGGCACCGAGGGGGTGCAGCTGCAGTTCACGCCTGAGGGCGTCACGCGGCTGGCGCAGATCGCCTGCGAGGTCAACGAGCGCACCGAGAACATCGGCGCGCGCCGCCTGTCCACGGTGATGGAGCGGCTGCTGGACGAAGTCAGCTTCGGCGCCACCGCCCTGTCGGGCCAGACGGTGGTGGTGGATGCCGCCTATGTGGACGCCCGCCTGGCGTCTTTGAGCCAGGATGAGGACTTGTCCCGATACATCCTGTGATGAACCCGGATGCAAGCCCGTCGGTGCTTCACAAACCACTTCCATAGCAGCGGCTAACTGCTTGGCTGGCAAGACTTTTTTTGCTGGAGCGAGGCTGAACTTTGCCGGCTAAGTCCTTGATTTCATTGCAAAATGTTATGGCTCGTCCCCTTGCCTGGTGTGCTTTTCCTGCTACAGTGCAAAAAAGTGCAATGAAGTGGTGAAAAGTGGCCTTTGGCGCCCTTTGCCCTCACCGCGCTGTGAAAGCCACACCGACCGAGGGGTTCAGTTTCTGTGTTTCAAGGGGCGTCATCGCTGAGTCTGGATGCCAAGGGGCGGCTGTCCGTGCCGACCCGGCATCGTGACGCCCTGGGCGGCGAACTCACCATCACCAAGCACCCTGACGGCTGCCTGATGGTCTTCCCGCGTGCGCAGTGGGAGCAGTTCCGCGAGCGCATCGCCCAGCTGCCCATGTCGGCCCAGTGGTGGAAGCGCATCTTCCTGGGCAACGCCATGGACCTGGAGGTGGACGGCACCGGCCGCGTGCTGGTATCGCCCGAACTGCGTGCTGCCGCCGGCCTGACCAAGGAGGCCGTGCTGCTGGGCATGGGCACCCACCTGGAGCTGTGGGACAAGAGCACCTACGAGGCCCGCGAAGCCGAGGCCATGCAGGCCCAGATGCCCGACGCCCTTCGGGACTTTTCGTTTTAAGGGCCCCCATGAACGCGCCCCTGAGGCACACCACGGTCTTGCTGGACGAGGCTGTCGAATCATTGCTCGGCGGCCCGCTGGGCGCGCGCGGCACCTTCGTGGACGGCACGTTCGGGCGCGGTGGGCACTCGCGCCTGATCCTGTCGCGCCTGGCGCCGGACGGGCAACTGGTGATCTTCGACAAGGACCCGCAGGCGATCGCCGAGGCCCAGGGCATCCAGGACCCTCGCCTGGCCATCCGCCACGAGGGCTTTTCCCACCTGGGCGAGCTGCCCGCGGCCAGTGCCAGCGGCTTGCTGCTGGACCTGGGCGTGAGCTCGCCGCAGATCGACGAGCCCGGGCGGGGCTTCAGTTTTCGTTTCGACGGCCCGCTGGACATGCGCATGGACCCCACGCGCGGCCAGAGCGTGGCCGACTGGCTGGCGACGGCCGACCCGGCCGAGATAGCGGAGGTGATACGTGACTATGGCGAAGAACGGTTTGCTGGCCCCATTGCAAAGGCGATTGCTGCTTGGCGCACAAAGCAGGGCCCGATCACACGAACTGCCGAGCTGGCCGACCTCGTGGCTGGCACGGTCAAGACCCGCGAGCCTGGCCAGCACCCGGCCACGCGCACCTTTCAGGCTTTTCGGATTTTCATCAATGCCGAGCTCGAAGAGCTGCGCCAGGCGCTAGAGGCCAGCCTGCACATCCTGGCGCCGGGCGGGCGGCTGGTGGTGATCAGCTTCCATTCGCTGGAAGACCGCATCGTCAAGCAGTTCATCGCCCGGCACGCCAAGGAGGTCTATGACCGGCGCGCGCCCTTCGCCCTGCCGCAGCCCATGCGGCTGGCGGCCGTGGCGCGGGTCAAGCCGGGCGCGGCCGAAGTGGCTGCCAACCCGCGCGCGCGCAGCGCCGTGATGCGCGTGGCCGAGCGCACGGAGGCCCCGGCATGACCCGGCTCAGCCTGGTGCTGCTGCTGGCCGTCATGGCCAGCGCCATGTATCTCGTGCACACGCAGTACGAGTCGCGCCGCCTGTACACCGAGCTGCACCGCGCGCTGGCCGAAAGCCGCCAGCTGGCCACCGAGTACCAGCGCCTGCAGGTGGAAAAGCGCGCCCAGGCCACGCCGCTGCGCGTGGAGCGCCTGGCGCGCGACCGCCTGAACATGCGCATGGCCACGCCCGCCATCACCCAGTACGTGACGGACGAAGGCCGCGCCGGCGCGCCGGCCACGACGGCCGTTGCCACCGGCCCCGGGAAGGCACCTTCGTGAGCAGCCGCGCCGTCGCCTACACCTCCAGCCCGCTGCTGGCGGCCAAGACGCCCGTGTGGCGCAGCAAGTTCATCGTCGCGCTGGTGGCGCTGGGCTTCTTCGCGCTGGCCGGGCGCGCCGCCTACGTGCAGGTCATCGGCAACGACTTCTTCCAGCGCCAGGGCGAGGTGCGCTTTGCCCGCACGCTGGAGCTGCCGGCCAACCGCGGCCGCATCCTGGACAGGAACGGCCTGATCCTGGCCTCCAGCGTGCCGGCGGCCAGCATCTGGGCCATTCCCGAGGATGTGGACACCGACAGCGGCGAGGGGCGCGAACGCCTCAATAAGCTGGCCCGCCTGCTGGACATGCCGCTGCCCGCGCTGATGGGGCGGCTGGCCAACGAGGACAAGACCTTCGTCTGGATCCGCCGCCAGCTCGACTGGGACGTGGGCCAGCAGGTGGCGGCGCTGAACATCAAGGGCATCTACCAGCGCAAGGAATACAAGCGCCAGTACCCCGAGGGCGAGCCGGCGGCGCACATTGTGGGCTTCACCAACGTGGAAGACCACGGCCAGGAGGGCATGGAGCTGGCCTTCGACAAGGAGCTGGCCGGCAAGCCCGGCTCGCGCCGCGTGATCAAGGACCGCCTGGGCCGGGTGGTGGAGGGCGTGGGTGCCGAGGTGCCGCCGGTCAACGGCCGCGACATGCAGCTGTCCATCGACAGCAAGGTGCAGTTCTTTGCCTACCAGAAGCTGCGCGACACGGTGCAGCTGCACAAGGCCAAGGCCGGCAGCGTGGTGGTGCTGGACGCGCGCAGCGGCGAGGTACTGGCGCTGGCCAACTACCCCAGCTATTCGCCCGACAACCGCGCCAAGCTCACCGGCGAGCAGCTGCGCAACCGGGCGCTGACCGACGTGTTCGAGCCCGGCTCGACCATGAAGCCCATCACCATCGGCCTGGCGCTGGAGAGCGGCCGCGTGCGCCCCGACACCCTGGTGGACACCACGCCCGGGCGCATCACCATCACCGGCTCGACCATCAACGACACGCACAACTACGGCGTGCTCACCGTCGCCGGCGTGGTGCAAAAGTCCAGCAACGTGGGCACCACCAAGCTGGCCATGCAGATGCCGGCGCAGGAGATGTGGGAGACGTTTTCGGCGCTGGGCTTCGGCCAGAAGCCCGCGCTCACCTTCCCCGGCGCCGTCAGCGGCCGCCTGCGCCCCTACAAGAGCTGGCGCCCCATCGAGCAGGCCACCATGAGCTACGGCTACGGCCTGTCGGCCAGCCTGTTCCAGATGGCGCGCTCATACACCGTCTTTGCCAACGACGGCCGCATCATCCCGGCCACCATGCTCAAGACCGACCACCCGCCCGCGGGCGTGCCGGTGTTCTCGCCGCGCACCGCCAACGAGGTACGCAAGATGCTGCAGATGGCCGCCGGCCCCGGCGGCACCGGCCAAAAGGCGCAGACCGTGGGCTACTCGGTCGGCGGCAAGTCCGGCACGGCGCGCAAGCAGGTGGGCAAGAGCTACGCCAGCGGCAAGTACCGCGCCTGGTTCACCGGCCTGGCGCCCGTGGACAACCCGCGCATCATCGTCGCCGTCATGGTGGACGAGCCCGGCGACGGCGTGATCTACGGCGGCGCCGTGGCTGCGCCGGTGTTCAGCGAAGTGGTGCAGCAGACGCTGCGCCTGATGGGCGTGCAGCCGGACATGGCCGTCAAGCCGCTGATCGTCGCCAACCCGGTGGAGGAATCCCTATGACCGCGCAGCCGCTGGTGCTGGCATCGCTGCAGCAGGCCGTGGACTGGCTGCGCGCACGCGTGGCCGGCACGCTGCAGACCGACAGCCGGCAGGTGGCGCCCGGCGACGGCTTCATCGCCTGGCCCGGCGCCGCCACCGACGGCCGCGCCCATGTGGGCGATGCGCTGGCGCGCGGCGCCGCCGCCTGCCTGGTGGAAGGCGAAGGCGTGCAGGCGTTCGACTTCCATGGCGCGGGCGACGCCGTGGCGGCCCTGCACGGGCTGAAGGCCGCCACCGGGCAGATCGCCGCCGAATGGTTTGGCCAGCCCAGCCAGCGCCTGCAGGTGCTGGCCGTCACCGGCACCAACGGCAAGACCAGCACCTCCTGGTGGCTGGCCGAAGCCCTCACCGCGCTATCAAAAGAGAAGCTGCCGGCGCAAGCTGGGTGCGCCCTCGTGGGCACTTTGGGCATTGGCATGCCGCCGCAGCTGGAGTCCACCGGCCTGACCACGCCCGACCCGGTGCGGCTGCAGCGCGCCTTTGCCGGCTTCGTGCAGGACGGGCACAGCGCCTGTGCCATCGAGGCGTCTTCCATCGGCCTGGCCGAGCACCGCCTGGCCGGCACGCACATCCGCGTGGCGCTGTTCACCAATTTCACCCAGGACCACCTGGACTACCACCCCGGCATGGCCGCCTACTGGCAGGCCAAGAGCCAGTTGTTCGACTGGCCCGGCCTGCAGGCGGCGGTGGTCAACATCGACGACGCGCGCGGCGCCGAGCTGCACCAAAGCCTGTCCGGCCGCGCGCTGGACCTGTGGAGCGTGTCCATGCAGGGCCCGGCCCGGCTGCGGGCGCGGGACGTCGCCGCCACCGGCGCCGGCCTGGCCTTCACCGTGGCCGAGGGCGTGCACAGCGTGCCTTTGCAGACGCGGCTGGTGGGCCTGTTCAACGTCTCCAACCTGCTGGGCGTGATCGCCGGCCTGCGCGCCCTGGGCGTGCCGCTGGAGGATGCCGTGCGCGCCTGCGCCCGGCTGCATCCGGTGCCTGGGCGCATGCAGCAGATCACCGCGCCCGGCCAGCCGCTGGTGGCTGTGGACTACGCCCACACGCCCGACGCGCTGGCCCAGGCGCTGGCGGCGCTGGCGCCCATGGCGGCGCAGCGCGGCGGGCGGCTGTGGTGCGTGTTCGGCTGCGGCGGCAACCGCGACCGCGCTAAGCGCCCGCTGATGGGCGCCGCGGCGCAAAAGGGCGCCGACCAGGTCATCGTCACCAGCGACAACCCGCGCGGCGAAGCGCCCGCGGCCATCATTCACCAGATCCTGGCCGGCACCATCGCCAGCACGCAGGTCAGCGCCGAACCCGACCGCGCCGTCGCCATCGGCCAGGCGATTGCGCAGGCCGATGCGCGCGACGTGGTGCTGATCGCCGGCAAGGGCCACGAGGACTACCAGGAAACGCAGGGCGTGCGCCGGCCGTTCTCCGACCTGGAGCAGGCCCGGGCCGCCCTGGCCCTGCGCCCTGCCGCCCCGCAGATGACGCTGGCCCAGGCCCACGCCCTGGTGCGCCAGAGCCTGCCCCAGGCGCGTCTGGTGGGCGACGGCGCCACGCCGATCGCCCGCGTGCACACCGACACCCGCACCCTGGCCGCCGGCGACCTGTTCGTGGCGCTGGCCGGCGAGCGCTTCGATGCGCATGACTTCTTGCCCCAGGCGGGCGCCGGCGGCGCCGCGGCGGCCCTGGCCGCCCGCGGCCTGGAGGCGTCGGGCCTGCCCGGCATCGAGGCGGCTGACACCCTGGCGGCCCTGGGCGCGCTGGCCGCGGGCTGGCGCGCGCAGCACCTGCTGCCGCTGATCGCCGTGACGGGCAGCAATGGCAAGACCACCGTCACGCAGATGGTCGCCGCCGTGCTGCACGCCTGGCTGGGCGACGCCCAACTCGCCACGCGCGGCAACTTCAACAACGAGATCGGCGTGCCGCTGACGCTGCTGCGCCTGCGCGCTGCGCACCGCGCGGCGGTGGTGGAGCTGGGCATGAACCACCCGGGCGAGATCGCCCGCCTGGCCGCCCTGGCGCAGCCCACGGTGGCGCTGGTCAACAACGCCCAGCGCGAGCACCTGGAATTCATGCACACGGTGGATGCCGTGGCGCGCGAGAACGGCAGCGTGCTGGCCGCCCTGCCGGCTGACGGCACGGCCGTCTTCCCGGCGGGCGACGCCTTCGCCCCGCTGTGGCGCGGCCTGGCAGGCGCGCGCCGCTGCCTCACTTTTGGCGAGGGCGGCGACGTGTACGCCACCCGGGCGGACTGGCAGGACGGCGCCTGGCAGGTGCACATCGCCACGCCGGCCGGTGATTTCGGTACCCAGCTGCACATTGCCGGGCGGCACAACGTGGCCAACGCCCTGGCCGCCGCGGCCTGCGCCCTGGCCGCTGGCGCCCCGCTGGCCGCCATCGCGCGTGGCCTGCAGGACTTCCGCCCCGTGACCGGCCGCTCGCGCGCCTTCTCCGTGCAGGCGGCGGGCCGCGCCATCACCGTGGTGGACGACAGCTACAACGCCAACCCCGATTCGGTGCGCGCGGCCATTGACGTGCTGGCCGAGCTGCCCGGCCCGCGTCTGCTGGTGCTGGGCGACATGGGCGAGGTGGGCGACCAGGGCGCAGCGTTTCATGCCGAGGCCGGCGCGCAGGCGCGCGAGGCGGGCATCGAGCAGGTCTATGCGCTGGGCCCTCTGAGCGCCCACACCGCGGCCGCCTGCGGCGAGCGCGCCCGGCATTTCGACGACATGGCGGCGCTCAAGGCAGCGCTGCGCACGGCGCTGCCCGGGCTGGGCAGCGTGCTGGTGAAGGGTTCACGGTTCATGAAGATGGAGCAGGTGGTGCAGGCCATTGAGCAAGAGGGAGTGGCCGCATGCTGCTGATGCTGACCCAGTGGCTGCAAGGGCTGTCGCCCGAGCTGAGCTTCTTGCGTGTATTCCAGTACCTCACGCTGCGCGCCGTGATGGCGGCCATGACGGCGCTGCTGATCGGCCTGGTGGCCGGCCCGCGCGTGATCCGCATGCTGGCGGCGCTCAAGATCGGCCAGCCCGTGCGCGGCTATGCCATGCAGAGCCACCTGGCCAAGAACGGCACGCCCACCATGGGCGGGGTGCTGATCCTGCTGGCGATCTGCATCTCCACGCTCTTGTGGTTCGACCTGTCCAACCGCTTCGTCTGGATCGTGCTGGCCGTCACGCTGGGCTTTGGCGCGATTGGCTGGGTGGACGACTGGCGCAAGGTGGTGCGCAAGGACCCGGAGGGCATGCGCTCGCGCGAGAAGTACTTCTGGCAGTCCGTCATCGGCCTGCTGGCCGCGCTTTATTTGGTGTTCTCGATTTCTGAGAACTCCAACGCCCGCGTGTTCGAGCTGTTCGTGACCTGGGTGCAATCGGGCTTTTCGCTCGACCTGCCCCCGAAGGCGGGCCTCTTGGTGCCGTTCTTCAAGGAAGTCACCTACCCGCTGGGCGTTCTGGGCTTCGTCATCCTGACCTACCTGGTCATCGTGGGCTCCAGCAACGCCGTGAACCTGACCGACGGCCTGGACGGCCTGGCCATCATGCCGGTCATCATGGTCGGCTCGGCGCTGGGCATCTTTGCCTACGTGACGGGCAGCGCCAGCTATTCCAAGTACCTGCTGTTCCCGCACATCCCCGGCTCGGGCGAGTTGCTGATCTTCTGCGCCGCCATGGCCGGCGCCGGCCTGGCCTTCCTGTGGTTCAACACCCACCCGGCGCAGGTCTTCATGGGCGACGTGGGCGCGCTCGCTTTAGGCGCTGCCCTGGGGACGATTGCCGTCATCGTGCGCCAGGAGATCGTGCTGGCCGTGATGGGCGGCATCTTCGTGGTCGAGGCGATTTCCGTCATGGCCCAGGTCACCTGGTTCAAGTACACCAAGCGCCGCTATGGCGAGGGCCGGCGCCTGCTCAAGATGGCGCCGCTGCACCACCACTTCGAGAAAAGCGGCTGGCAGGAGACGCAGGTCGTCGTGCGCTTCTGGATCATCACCATGCTGCTGTGCCTGGTCGGCCTGTCCACCCTGAAGCTGCGATGAACGACGCGCCCGTCCACACCCCGCCGCCACCGGACGCCGCCGCGCCCGCGCCGCTGACCGCCGCCGCCGAGGCGGCGCAGTTCGTTGCGCGCATCTTTGCCGAGGTGGGCCACGCGGACGACGGACAGCCGGCCGGCGCGCCCGTGCCGGCGCTGGCCGAACCGGCGGCCCAGCCGTTCGCCGCCCCGCTGGACCACGCCGCCGCGCAGCAGGCCCTGGCCACGCTGCTGGCTGGCCGGCGCGTGCTGGTGCTGGGCCTGGGCGCCTCGGGCCTGGCCATGGCGCGCTGGTGCGCCCGCTGCGGGGCTGACGTGCTGGTGGCCGACACCCGGGCCAACCCGCCCCAGCTGCCCGCCCTGCGCGAAGAGCTGCCGCAGGCGCAGTTCGTCGCCGGGCCGTTCGATGAGGCCCTGGTGCAGGGCCGCGGGCTGCATGCCGTGCTGCGCTCGCCGGGCCTGGCGCCCGACGAGATTGCTCCTGTAATGAGAGCTGCCAGCGCTTGCCAGGCAAGCGTTTGGGGCGAAATTGACTTGTATTCTCAAGCCCTGGCCGCGCTGCGCCAGGCCCAGGGCTACGCACCCGCCGTGCTGGCCATCACCGGCACCAACGGCAAGACCACGGTGACCTCGCTCACCGGCCAGCTGCTGGCGCACGCCGGGCTGGACGTGGCCGTGGCCGGCAACATCGGCCCCACGCTGCTGGACACCCTGGCCGCGCGCCTGGACGCGCACCAGCTGCCCCAGGCCTGGGTGCTGGAGCTGTCGAGCTTTCAGCTCGATGGCGCGGCCGGCTTCGAGCCCACCGCCGCCACCGTGCTCAACCTGACGCAGGACCACCTGGACTGGCACGGCAGCCTGCAGGCCTATGGCGCCGCCAAGGCGCGCATCTTTGGCCAGCGCGGCCTGATGGTGCTCAACCGCGAGGATGCGGCCGTCATGGCCATGCTGCCGCCGCCCGAGCGCGAGGCCGTGCGCGGCCGGCCGGCCACGCTGCGCCAGCGCGCGCACATCACCTTCGGCGCCGACATGCCCCGGCGGCCCGGCGACTTCGGCATCGAGGTGGTCAATGGCATGGCCTGGCTGGTGCGCGCGCACGAGGCCGACGAGGCCGCCACCCGTGGCCGCAGCGGCCGCGCCGGCCGCCCGGGCGAAGGCGAAGAACTGCACATCCAGCGCCTCATGCCGGCGGACGCCCTGCGCATCCGCGGCCGGCACAACGCCACCAACGCCCTGGCGGCGCTGGCCCTGGCGCAGGCGGCCGGCTGCCAGCTCGCGCCGCTGCTGCATGGCCTGCGCGAATACCGCGGCGAGCCGCACCGCGTGGAGAGCGTGGCCATCGTGGGCGAGGTGGAGTATTTCGACGACAGCAAGGGCACCAACGTGGGCGCCACCGTGGCCGCGCTGTCGGGCCTGGGGGCCGAGCGGCGCCTGGTGGTCATCCTGGGCGGTGACGGCAAGGGGCAGGACTTTTCCCCGCTGGCCGCGCCCGTGGCGCGCCACGCCCGCGCCGCGGTGCTGATCGGGCGCGACGCGCCGCAGATCGGCGCCGCGCTGCAAGGCGCCGGCGTGCCGCTGCTGGCCGCCGCCACGCTGGCGGACGCCGTGCGCGAGGCCGCTGAGCGCGCCCATGCCGGCGACGCCGTGCTGCTGTCGCCGGCCTGCGCCAGCTGGGACATGTTCAGCGGCTACGAGCACCGCGCCCAGGTGTTTCGCGCGGCCGTGCAGGCGCTGGCCGAAGAGGCCGGCCAGATGATCGGCGGAGGTATGGCATGAGCGCCAGCAACACCAGCGCCGCCCCCGCCCGCACGCCGGCCGCCGCCGGGCTGCTGCAGCGCCTCGTCGCGCGCCTGCTGCCGGCGGGCGAGCCGCGCGCCGCGGCCGACGTGCTGCCGGTGCGCGTGGGCGGCACCGAGTACCGCCAGACGGCGGCCACGCCGGCGCGCGTGTTGGGCTTTGACCAGGCGCTGTTGTGGGTGGTGGTGCTGCTGCTGGCCTTCAGCGTGGTGATGGTGTATTCGGCCTCCATCGCCATGCCGGACAACCCGCGCTTCGGCGCCATCGCCCCCACGCATTTCGTGGTGCGCCACGCGGTGGCCATCGGTGTGGGCTTCGTGGCGGCGCTGTTTGCCTTCCAGGTGTCGATGAACGCCTGGGAGCGCATGGCGCCCTGGCTGTTCGTGCTCTCGCTGGTGCTGCTGATCGCCGTGCTGATCCCGCACGTGGGCACGGTGGTCAACGGCGCGCGGCGCTGGCTCAGCCTGGGCATCATGAATTTCCAGCCGTCCGAGCTGGCCAAGTTCGCCGTGCTGATCTACGCCGCCGACTACATGGTGCGCAAGATGGAGGTCAAGGAGCGGTTCTTTCGCGCCGTGCTGCCCATGGCCGCCGCCGTGGCCGTGGTGGGTGCGCTGCTGCTGGCCGAGCCCGACATGGGCGCCTTCATGGTGATTGCCGTGATCGCCATGGGCATCCTGTTCCTGGGCGGGGTGAACGCCCGCATGTTCTTTCTGATCGCGCTGATCCTGGTGCTGGCCTTTGCCGCCATGGTGTGGCTGTCGCCCTGGCGGCGCGAGCGCATCTTTGCCTACCTGGACCCGTTTTCCGAGGCGCACGCCCTGGGCAAGGGCTACCAGCTGTCGCACGCGCTGATCGCCATCGGCCGCGGCGAGGTCTTCGGCGTGGGCCTGGGCGGCAGCGTGGAAAAGCTGCACTGGCTGCCCGAGGCGCACACCGACTTCCTGCTGGCCGTGATCGGCGAGGAGTTCGGCCTGGTGGGCGTGCTGGTGCTGATCGTGGCCTTCTTGTGGATGACGCGGCGCATCATGCACATCGGCCGCCAGGCCATCGCGCTGGACCGGGTCTTCTCCGGCCTGGTGGCGCAGGGCGTGGCCATCTGGATGGGCTTTCAGGCCTTCATCAACATGGGCGTGAACCTGGGCGCGCTGCCCACCAAGGGGCTCACCTTGCCGCTCATGAGCTTCGGCGGCTCGGCCATCCTGATGAACCTGGTGGCCATCGCCGTGGTGCTGCGGGTGGACTACGAAAACAAGCTCCTCATGCGCGGAGGCCGCGCATGAGGAGCTTGTTTCGCCAAAACAAACTGCACCCGTGCGGCAGCACGGGCCAGCGCGCAGCGCTGATGCGTGGAGGCCGCGCATGAAACAGAAAACGGCCCTCATCATGGCCGGCGGCACCGGCGGCCACATCTTCCCCGGCCTGGCCGTGGCCGAGGAGCTGCGCGCGCGCGGCTGGCGCGTGCACTGGCTGGGCACGCCTGGCAGCATGGAGTCGCGCATCGTGCCGCCGCAGGGCTTCGCCTTCGAGACCATCGATTTCTCCGGCGTGCGCGGCAAGGGCGTGATCACGCTGGCGCTGCTGCCGCTCAAGCTGCTGCGCGCCTTCTGGCAGGCCTGGGGCGTGCTGCGGCGGGTCAGGCCCGATGTGGTGGTGGGCCTGGGCGGCTACGTCACCTTCCCCGGGGGGCTGGTGGCCTCGGCCGCCGGCTGCCCGCTGGTGCTGCATGAGCAAAACTCCGTGCCCGGCATGGCCAACCGCGTGCTGTCGATCGTGGCCAACCGCATCTTCACCGCCTTCCCCGACGTGCTGAAAAAAGGCCAGTGGGTGGGCAACCCGCTGCGCGCCGCGTTCACCCAGCAGGCCGGCCCGGCCGAGCGCTTTGCCGGGCGCAGCGGCCCGCTCAGGCTGCTGGTGGTGGGCGGCAGCCTGGGCGCGCGCGCGCTCAACGAGATCGTGCCGCAGGCGCTGGCGCTGATCCCCGAGCAGCAGCGCCCCCTCGTCACGCACCAGAGCGGCGCCACGCAGATCGAGCAGTTGCGCGCCAACTACGCGGCCGCGGGCGTGCAGGCCGAGCTCACGCCCTTCATCGACGACACGGCCGCCGCGTTTGCCCAGGCCGACCTGATCGTCTGCCGCGCCGGCGCCAGCACCGTGACCGAGATCGCCGCCGTGGGCGCGGCAGCGGTGTTCGTGCCGTTCCCGCACGCGGTGGACGACCACCAGAGCACCAACGCGCGCTTTTTGGTCGATGCAGGCGCCGGCTGGCTGGTGCAGCAGCGCGACCTGACGGCGCGGGGCCTGGCCGATTTGCTATTGAATACAGAGCGCCCTGCGCTTGTGCAGCGGGCGCTAGAGGCCAAAAAGATGCAAAAAACACAGGCTGCCCGCGAGGTGGCCATGGCCTGCGAGGAGCTGGCATGAACCTGTCCCGGGCCTTTTCATGGCGTCCGTTGCCCCGCAAAGGCGGCAGGTGCAAGGCGCCCGCCGCAAGCCGCACTGGTGTGCGGCGAGGACGGGCAACGCCGCAGATGCCGCCTTGGCGGGGCAACCCTTCGGGCAAGGCAGCCAAAGGCCGCAATCGTTGTTGCGCGCCTTGCCCAGGCCACCGGCATGGGCTGCGGCACGCGCCTAGATTGCAGCCTTTTGCTGCCTTGCGGGCGCCACGAAAAGGCCCGGAACAGGCTCTATGAAACACGCCATTCGCCACATCCACTTCGTCGGCCTGGGCGGCTCGGGCATGTGCGGCATCGCCGAGGTGCTGCACAACCTGGGCTTTCGCGTCTCCGGCTCCGACCTGGCAGACAGCAGCACGCTGTCGCGCCTGGCCGCCCTGGGCATCGCCACCCACGTGGGGCACGCCGGCGCGCACATCGAGGGCGCGGATGCGGTGGTCACCTCCACCGCCGTGCAGGCGGGCAACCCCGAGGTGCTGGCCGCCCGCGCCGCCGGCATCCCGGTGGTGCCGCGCGCCCTCATGCTGGCCGAGCTGATGCGCCTGCGCCGCGGCATCGCCATCGCCGGCGCGCACGGCAAGACGACCACCACCAGCCTGGTGGCCAGCATCCTGGCCGAGGCCGGGCTGGACCCGACCTACGTCATCGGCGGGCGCCTGAACAGCGCCGGCAGCAATGCGCGGCTGGGGCAGGGCGAATACATCGTGGTGGAGGCCGACGAGTCGGACGCGTCGTTTTTGAACCTGCTGCCCGTGCTGGCCGTGGTCACCAACATCGACGCCGACCACATGGAGACCTACGGCCACGACTTCGGCCGCCTCAAGCAGGCCTTCGTGGATTTTCTGCACCGCATGCCGTTCTACGGCCGCGCCATCCTGTGCGTGGACGACGCGGCCGTGCGCGACATCGCGCCGCAGGTGGGCCGGCCCATCACCACCTACGGCCTGGCCGAGGGCGCACAGGTGCGCGCCACCGACGTGCGCGCCGTGGGCACGCAAATGCACTTTTCGGTGCAGCGGCGCATCGGCGCCGACGTGCTGGCGCCCCTGTCCGTGGTGCTGAACCTGCCCGGCCTGCACAACGTGCAGAACGCCCTGGCGGCGATCGCCGTAGCCGCCGAGCTGGAGGTGCCCGACGAGGCCCTGCTGCGTGCGCTGGCGGGCTTTACCGGTGTGGGCCGGCGCTTTCAAAGCCACGGCGAGCTGCCGGCCGCTGGCGGCGGCCGCTTCACGCTGATCGAGGACTACGGCCACCACCCGGTGGAGATGGCCGCCACGCTGGCTGCCGCGCGCGGCGCCTGGCCGGGGCGGCGCATCGTGCTGGTGTTCCAGCCGCACCGCTACAGCCGCACGCGCGACTGCTTCGAGGACTTCGTGGCCGTGCTGGGCCAGGCCGACGCCGTGCTGCTGACCGAGGTCTATGCCGCCGGCGAGGCGCCTCTCGTGGCCGCCGACGGCCGGGCCCTGGCCCGCGCGCTGCGCGTGGCCGGGCAGGTGGAGCCGGTGTTCGAGCCCCAGGTGGGCCAGCTGCCGGCGCGCATCGCCGCGCTGGCCCAGGGCGGCGACGTGGTGCTGTGCATGGGCGCAGGCTCCATCGGCGCGGTGGCCGGCCAGACCGTGCAATTGCTACAAAAAAATGAGCTGCCAGCGCAGGAGGGGCGGGCGTTATGAGCCAATTTCACCAAAAGATCGACCCCGCGGCCCTGGGCAAAGTGGCCGTGCTGATGGGCGGCAGCTCCGCCGAGCGCGAGGTCTCGCTGATGTCCGGGGGCGGCGTGCTGCAGGCGCTGCGTGCGCGCGGCGTCGATGCCCATGCCTTCGATCCCGCACACAGTGATCTGTCGGAGCTCAAGACCCACGGCTACAGCCGCTGCTTCATTGCCTTGCACGGCCGCCATGGGGAGGACGGCACGGTGCAGGGCGCGCTGGAGCTGCTGGGCATCCCCTACACAGGGCCCGGCGTCATGGCGTCCAGCATCGCCATGGACAAGATCATGACCAAGCGCATCTGGCGCTTCGAGGGCCTGCCCACGCCGGACTGGCGCCTGGTGGCCAGCAGTGCCGAGACCGCCCGGGCCTTCAAGGAACTGGGCGCGCCGATGATCGTCAAGCCCTCGCGCGAGGGCTCGACCATCGGCCTGACCAAGGTGACCTCGCTGGGTCAATGTGAGCAGGCCTACCTTCTGGCCGCACAGCACGACCCCGAGGTGCTGTGCGAGCAGTTCATCGACGGCGACGAGACCACCTGCCCGGTGCTGGGCCAGGGCGAGGGCGCGCAGGCGCTGCCGGTGATCCGCATCGAGGCGCCGGAAGGCAACTACGACTACCAGAACAAGTACTTCACCGACGTCACGCAGTACCACTGCCCCAGCGGCCTGCCCGGGGAGGAGGAGCGCGCCATCCAGGAGCTGGTGGTGCGCTCGTTTCGCACCCTGGGCTGCCGCGGCTGGGCGCGCGCCGACGTCATGGTGCGCAAGAGCGACCGCCAGCCCTTCCTGCTGGAGATCAACACCTCGCCGGGCATGACCGGGCACTCGCTGGTGCCCATGGCCGCGCGCGCGCAGGGCATCAGCTACGAAGACCTGTGCCTGCGCATCCTGGCCAGCGCCTCGCTCGACGCGCTGCAGGGCCGCGCCCAGGACTAGCCCGCAGCACGACCGCCCAGCCGCCATGAACGCCGCCATGAACGCCCCCCTGCCCGCACCGCTGGACGTGCGGCTGATGAACGTGACCGCCACGGTCCTGTTCATGGCCGTGGCCGTGGCCGTGCTGTGGGCCTGCGGCGGCTGGCTGCTGCGCCACCCGGCCTTTGCCGTCGGGCGCATTGCCGTGCAGGGCGACCTGGTGCACACCAGCGCCATGAGCCTGCGCGCCAACGTGGCCCCGCAGCTGGTGGGCAACTTCTTCACGCTGGACCTGCAGGAGGCGCGCCGCGCCTTCGAACAGGTGCCCTGGGTGCGCCAGGCCGAGGTGCGGCGCGACTTTCCCAGCGGGCTGCGCGTGCAGCTGCAGGAGCACGACGTGGTCGCGCACTGGGGGGTGGAGGGCAGCGGCATGCTGGTCAACAGCCATGGCGAGGTCTTCGAGGCCGACGCCGACGACCTGGAGGCCGACAACCTGCCGCGCCTGGTGGGGCCGCCCGAGCGCTCGGCCGAGCTGCTGCGCATGCAGCGGCGCCTGGCGCTGGCGCTGGCACCGCTGGGCTCACCTATCGACACGCTGGAGCTGACGCCCCACGGCGGCTGGCGCGTGCTGCTGGACAGCGGCGCCGCGCTGGAGCTGGGCGGTGGCGACGAGGCCACGCTGCTGGAGCGCGTGCGCCGGCTCACGGCCACGCTGCCGCGCGTGGCCCAGGAGCAGGGCGGGCGCAGCGTGGCGGCACTCGAATATGCCGACCTGCGCCACGCCAGCGGCTACGCGCTGCGCCTGCACGGGGTGACCACGGTGATGAGCGCCGAGGCGGCGCAGCAGGCCGCCCGCGCGGCGCGCTCCGGCGCCCGGCCGGCGCAGCCGCGCCGCGCGGTACAGAACAACTGAGGGCAAGGACTGGGTACAAGCGATGGCAAAGGAATACAAGGACGTGGTCGTGGGGCTGGACATCGGCACCGCCAAGGTCATGGCCGTGGTGGCCGAGGTGCTGCCCGGTGGCGAGCTCAAGCTCGCCGGCCTGGGTGTGGCGCCCTCCAACGGGCTCAAGCGCGGCGTGGTGGTCAACATCGAGGCCACGGTGCAAAGCATCCAGCAGGCCTTGAAGGAGGCCGAGCTGATGGCCGACTGCAAGATCCAGCGGGTCTATACGGGCATCACCGGCAGCCACATCCGCGGGCTGAACTCCAGCGGCATGGTGGCGGTGAAGGACAAGGAGGTCACGCCCACCGACGTGGCCCGCGTGGTGGAGACGGCCAAGGCCATCAACATCTCCAGCGACCAGCGCCTGCTGCTGGTGGAGCCGCAGGAGTTCGTGATCGACGGCCAGGACGTGCGCGAGCCCATCGGCATGAGCGGCATCCGCCTGGAGGCCAAGATCCACATCGTCACCGGCGCGCAAAGCGCCGCCGAGAACATCATCAAGTGCGTGCGCCGCTGCGGCCTGGAGGTCGAGCAGCTGCTGCTCAACCCGCTGGCCTCCAGCCAGGCCGTGCTGACGCCCGACGAGCGCGAGCTGGGCGTGGCCCTGGTGGACGTGGGCGCAGGCACCACCGACGTGGCCATCTTCACCGGCGGGGCGATCCGCCACACGGCGGTGATCCCGATCGCCGGCGACCTGATCACCAGCGACATCGCCATGGCCCTGCGCACGCCGACGAAGGACGCCGAGGACATCAAGGTCGAGAGCGGCTACGCCAAGCAGCTGCTGGCCGAGCCGGACGCGCAGGTGGAGGTGCCCGGCCTGGGCGACCGCAGCCCGCGCATGCTGAGCAAGCAGGCCCTGGCCGGCGTGATCGAGCCGCGCGTGGAGGAGATCTTCTCGCTGGTGCAGCAGGTCATCCGCGAGTCCGGCTACGAGGAGGTGCTGTCCTCCGGAATCGTGCTCACGGGCGGCAGCGCCGTCATGCCGGGCATGGTCGAGCTGGGCGAGGACATCTTTCTGAAGCCCGTGCGCCGCGGCATCCCCAAATATTCCGGCGCGCTGGCCGACATGATCGCCCAGCCGCGCGCGGCCACCGTCATGGGCCTGCTGGAAGAGGCGCGCATGGCGCGCCTGCGCGGCTTCAAGGTCGCGGCCAAGAGCGGCTCGGTCAAGACGGCGTTCGGCCGCTTCAAGGATTTCATCGTGGGGAACTTCTGACATGAACCCCTACCGGCACCGCAAACGCGTGCGCTGGCGGCACGCCCGTCCGCCACCGGCAGGGGCTTCGCCCTGCCTTTTTTCTCCCCGTTTTTTCCGCCATCCACCCCTTTCGGCCACAGCCGTCTATAACGCAGAGACAGGAGCACCTTCATGAGCATCGAAATGATCGAAACCGACGAGTTCAACCAGGGCACGCACATCAAGGTGATCGGCGTGGGCGGTGGCGGCGGCAATGCCGTCGAGCACATGATCGCCCGCGGCGTGCAGGGAGTCGAATTCATCAGCGCCAACACCGACGCGCAGCAACTGCTGCGCAGCTCGGCGCACCGCACCATCCAGCTGGGCCACAACGGCCTGGGCGCGGGCAACAAGCCCGAGCGCGCCCGCGAGGCCGCCGGCCAGGCCGAAGAAGAAGTGCGCCAGGCGATTGCCGGCGCCAACATGCTGTTCATCACCGCCGGCATGGGCGGCGGCACGGGCACGGGCGCCGCGCCCGTGATCGCCCGCGTGGCCAAGGAGATGGGCATCCTCACCGTGGGCGTGGTCACCAAGCCTTTCGAGTGGGAAGGCAGCCGCAAGATGAAGAACGCGGAAGAGGGCCTGTCCGAGCTGGAGGCCAACGTGGACTCCCTCATCGTGGTGCTCAACGAGAAGCTGCTGGAGGTGCTGGGCGACGACGTCGGCCAGGAGGAGGCCTTTGCCCACGCCAACGACGTGCTGAAGAACGCCGTGGGCGGCATTGCCGAGATCATCAACGAGTACGGCCAGGTGAACGTGGACTTCGAGGACGTGCGCACGGTGATGGGCGAGCCCGGCCGCGCCATGATGGGCACGGCGGTGGCCACCGGCCCGGACCGCGCCCGCATCGCCGCCGAGCAGGCCATTGCCTGCCCGCTGCTGGAGGGCATCGACCTGTCGGGTGCCAAGGGCGTGCTGGTGCTGGTGACGGCCAGCAAGGGCAGCCTGAAGCTGGCCGAGTCGCGCCTGGCCATGACCACCATCAACGCCTACGCCTCGCCGGATGCGCACGTGATCTTCGGCGCCGCCTACGACGAGACGCTGGAGGACGCCATCCGCGTGACCGTGGTGGCCACCGGCCTGGCGCGCACCGGCGCGCGCCGCCAGCCCATGCAGGTGGTGCAGGGCAGCCTGCGCACCGGCACCGACAACGTGGCCTACCACATGCCCGGCGCCGGCACGGCCGTGGCTGGCGGCGTGGTCAGCGGCGCGGGCGGCACCGACTACGGCAACATGGCCGTGCCCAGCGTGTGGCGCACCAACCGCACCCAGGCCACGGCCCGGGTGGATGCGCTGTCGTCGGGCGGCATGGACGAGCTGGAGATCCCGGCCTTCCTGCGCAAGCAGGCCGACTGACGGACGGGCGGCAGCCCAACCAAAAAACCCGCTGGTTTGCGCCAGCGGGTTTTTTCATTCCTGGGTGCGGATTTAAAAGGATTCCCAGTCGTCCTGCGCGCCCGCTGCCTGCCGGGGAGAGGGTGCCGGCGCGGCAATGGCCGGGCGCGGCGCCGCGGCGGTGGCAGGGGCAGCGGCCGGGCGCCGCGCCATGGGCCGAAGAGCGGCCGGACGCGGCGCTGGCGCGGCCATGGGGCGCAGAGCGGCAGCGGGCGAGGGTGCCGGGGCGGCGCCCGCTTCCAGGCGGAACAGCGCCACCACCTGCGTCAGCCGCAGCGCCTGCTCGCGCAGGCTTTGGGCCGCGGCGGTGGACTGCTCGACCAGTGCGGAGTTTTGCTGCGTCATCTGGTCGAGTTCGCTCATGGCCGTGCTGACCTGGGCGATGCCCTGGCTCTGCTCGGAGGTGGCCGCGCCGATCTCGCCGATGATGTCGCTCACGCGCTGCACGCTGGCCACGATGTCGTCCATGGTGCTGCCGGCGCTGCCCACCAGTTGCGTGCCGGTCTCCACCTTGTCCACCGAGGCGCCGATCAGCGTCTTGATCTCCTTGGCGGCCTCCGCGCTGCGCTGGGCCAGCTGGCGCACCTCGCCGGCCACCACGGCAAAACCCCGGCCCTGCTCGCCGGCGCGGGCCGCCTCCACGGCCGCGTTCAGCGCCAGGATGTTGGTCTGAAAGGCGATGGAGTCGATGACGCCGGTGATGTCGCTGATCTTGCGGCTGCCGGCGTTGATCTCCTGCATGGTGCTCACCACCTGCGCCACCACCTGGCCGCCGCGCCCGGCAACCTGCGCGGCCGAGCTGGCCAGCTGATTGGCGGTCTGGGCCGAGTCCGAGGTCTGGCGCACGGTGCTGGTCAGCTCTTCCATGCTGCTGGCCGTGGCCTGCAGGTTGCTGGCCGTGTCTTCGGTGCGGTGGGCCAGGTCGTTGTTGCCCTGGGCAATCTCGGCGGCGGCGGTGGCGATGCTGTCCGAGGCCGAGCGCACCTCGGCCACCAGGCGGCGCAGCGAGTCCACCATCTGCGCCAGGCCGTCCAGCAGCGAGCCGCTCGGGCTGGGCGGCACGGGGGCGTCCAGATGGCCGCGGGCCACTTCCGACATGACGGCCATGGCCTGCGCCGGGTCGCCGCCGATCTGGCGCAGCACCGAGCGCAGCACCGCCCAGCCCACGCCGCCCACCAGCAGCATCACCAGCGCCACCAGCGCCAGGTCCTTGAGCAGGGCCCGGCGCACGGCGGCGTCCACGTCGTCGGTGTACAGGCCCGAGCCGACGAACCAGTTCCAGCCGTCCACGCGCATGGCGTACTGCAGCTTCGGGGACAGCTCCTGCTGGCCCGGCCGCGGGAACATGGCGGCGACAAAGACCTTGCCATCGGTGCTGGCGGCCAGGGCACTGGTGATCTGGCGCAACAGGTCCATGCCGGTGCCGTCCTTGAGCTTGCCGCTCATGTCCTGGCCTTCCCACTCGGGCTTGATGGGGTGCATCACGCCGCGGCTGTCCAGCGTCCAGATGTAGAAATACTCGGTGCGCCCGTCCGGGCCGCCGTAGCGCGACAGGCGCAGCGCCTCCTTTGCGGCGTTCTGCGCCTCCTCCCTGGGCATGGCGCCACTGTCGGCACGGGCCTTGTAGGCCGCCACGATGCTGTGCGCGGACTGCACGGCCGTGGCCAGCGTGTCCTGGCGCGCTTGCACGATCAGGCGGCGCTCCTGCAGCAGGGCCATGGTGGCCATGGCCAGCAGCGCCAGCAAGGCGGTGGCCAGCATGAGAACGATCTTGGCTTTCAAACTGAGTTTGTTCATGAGGGGATAGGGTACGAGGGCTGCCAGGAGGGCGCGTACGTTTACTTACACGCGGGGCGTATTGTGCGCCAGCCTTGTCCGCACGCCTATCGGCGCCATAGGCAGCCGCAGGCACTGCAGCGCGGCGGCGCCGCCTAAAATCGCCCGATGCTTCAGCAACGCACCATCAAGACCCTCACGCGCGCCGTGGGCGTGGGGCTGCACAGCGGCCAGCGGGTGGAGCTGACGCTGCGCCCCGCCGCGCCCGACACCGGCATCGTCTTTCGCCGCGTGGACCTGCCCGAGCCGGTGGACATCCCCATCCGCGCGGATTCTGTGGTGGACACGCGCATGGCCTCCACCATCGGCGCGGGCGGGGCCAAGGTACACACGGTGGAGCACCTGATGTCGGCCTGCGCCGGCCTGGGGCTGGACAACCTGTATGTGGACATCACCGCCGAGGAGGTGCCCATCCTGGACGGCTCCTCCTCGTCCTTCGTCTTCTTGCTGCAAAGCGCGGGCATCGAGCTGCAGAACGCGCCCAAGCGCTTCATCCGCGTGACGCGGCCCGTGGAAGTGCGCGAGGGCCAGGGCAGCCACCTGAAGTGGGCCCGGCTGGACCCCTACCACGGCTTCAAGCTGCGCTTTGAGATCGACTTCGCCCACCCCGCGGTGGACTCCACCGGCCAGAGCGTGGAGTTCGATCTGGGCGAGGGCAACTATGCGCGCGACATCGCCCGCGCCCGCACCTTCGGCTTCACCCGCGACGTGGAGATGCTGCGCGCCAGCGGCCGGGCGCTGGGCGGCGGGCTGGACAACGCCATCGTCATGGACGACTACAAGGTGCTCAACGCCGACGGCCTGCGCTACGACGCCGAGTTCGCCCGGCACAAGATCCTGGACGCCATGGGCGACCTGTACCTGGTGGGCCGCCCGCTGCTGGCCGCCTACAGCGCGCACCGCTCCGGCCACGCCATGAACAACCAGCTGCTGCGCGAGCTGCTGGCGCAGCAGGACGCCTGGGAGCTGGTGTCCTTCGAGCACGAGCGCCAGGCGCCGCGCGGCTTCGCCCAGCCCGTGCGGGCCTGGTGAGCGGGGGGGGCGCGCCATGCTGCTGTTTCGCTGGCTCGTGCTGCTGCTGTTTCTGGCGGCAGCCGTCTCGTTCGCCTTCTTCGCCGCCACCGGGCAGCCGCGCTACAAGCGCTTCGGCCTCGTGATCGTGAAGTGGACGCTCATCGCCGGGCTGATGTTCTTCGCCGTGCTGGCCCTTGAACGCCTGGCCTGAACCTATACTCGCCCCTGCTCCGGGGTGCACGAACGACAACAGGCGTGCTGAGATGGCGGACCCGACCGCCAAAACCGCGAACTTGATCTGGTTAGTACCAGCGTAAGAAGAGCTGCAGCCATAGGCCTGCCTGCGTCCCCATGCGGGTACGCAGAGCCTTGATGGCCGATTGCGGAGCATTTCATTCATTCGTCCTGATGAACTGGAGTGCCCGCCATGAACGCCCCCGACCTCGACCGTTTCGCCCAGCTGCTGGCCAGCGCCCGCGAGCCTTTTCCTGCTTCGCGCAAGGCCTACCTGGCCGGCAGCCGCGCCGACCTGCGCGTGCCCGTGCGCGACATCACGCTGACCAACGGCGAGGTGGTCAGCGTCTATGACACCTCGGGCCCCTACACCGACCCGGCCGCGCAGATCGACGTGCGCCGCGGCCTGGACGGCGTGCGCAGCGGGTGGATTGCGGCGCGGGGCGACACCGAGGGCTATGAGGGCCGCGTGCGCAAGGCGCTGGACGACGGCCAGAAGGCCGAAGACGGCGATCGCCTGGCGCAGCTGCGCGAACAGGCCGCCGCGCTGCAGCGCCGGCCGCTGCGCGCCAGGGCCGGCGCCAACGTCACGCAGATGCACTACGCCAAGAAGGGCATCGTCACGCCCGAGATGGAATACGTGGCCCTGCGCGAGAACGGCCGGCGCGAGTGGATGGCGCAGTACAGCCAGGACGCCGCGCGCGAGCAGCGCCTGGCGGGCAACAGCCTGGGCGCCAGCATTCCGACAATCATCACGCCCGAGTTCGTGCGTGACGAGGTGGCGCGCGGGCGCGCCATCATCCCGGCCAACATCAACCACCCCGAGGTCGAGCCCATGGCGATCGGGCGCAACTTCAAGGTCAAGATCAACGCCAACATCGGCAACTCGGCCGTCACCTCCAGCATCGAGGAAGAGGTGGAAAAGCTGGTATGGGCCATCCGCTGGGGCGCGGACAACGTGATGGACCTGTCCACGGGCAAGAACATCCACACCACGCGCGACTGGATCATCCGCAACTCGCCCGTGCCGATTGGCACCGTGCCGATCTACCAGGCGCTGGAGAAGGTGGGCGGCGTCGCCGAGGACCTGACCTGGGAGATCTTCCGCGACACGCTGATCGAGCAGGCCGAGCAGGGCGTGGACTACTTCACCATCCACGCCGGCGTGCGCTTGGGGTTCATCCACCTCACCGCCCAGCGGCGCACCGGCATCGTCTCGCGTGGCGGCTCCATCATGGCCAAGTGGTGCATGGCGCACCACCGCGAGAGCTTCCTGTACACGCACTTCGAGGACATCTGCGACATCATGAAGTCGTATGACGTGTCTTTCAGCCTGGGCGACGGCCTGCGCCCGGGCTGCGCGTCGGATGCCAACGACGAGGCGCAGTTTGCCGAGCTGCACACGCTGGGCGAGCTGACAAAGATCGCCTGGAAGCACGACGTGCAGACCATGATCGAAGGCCCCGGCCACGTGCCCATGCACCTGATCGCCGCCAACATGGCCGAGCAGCTCAAGACCTGCCACGAGGCGCCGTTCTACACCCTGGGGCCGCTGACCATCGACATCGCACCGGGCTACGACCACATCGCCTCGGCCATCGGCGCGGCCATGATCGGCTGGATGGGCACGGCCATGCTGTGTTACGTGACGCCCAAGGAGCACCTGGGCCTGCCCGACCGCGACGACGTCAAGCAGGGCATCATTGCCTACAAGATCGCCGCGCACGCCGCCGACGTGGCCAAGGGCCACCCGGGCGCCCGCGCGCGCGACGATGCGCTGAGCCAGGCGCGCTTCGACTTTCGCTGGCAGGACCAGTTCAACCTGGGGCTGGACCCGGAGACGGCGCAGCAGTACCACGACGAAACCCTGCCCAAGGACAGCGCCAAGGTGGCGCACTTTTGCTCCATGTGCGGGCCGAAGTTCTGCTCCATGAAGATCACCCAGGAGGTGCGCGAGTTCGCCGCCGCGCGCGGGCTGGACGAAAACCAGGGCCTGGCCGCGGGCATGCGGGCCAAGGCCGACGAGTTCAACCGCGCCGGGGGCGACTTCTACATTCCCATTGCGCCGGCTGCTTCATAAACAGGAGCTGCCAGCGCTTGGCTTGCAAGGCTTTCGAGGTGCTTCATGCCTCAAAGCACCGCCGATAAAGCGCTGGCAGCTATCATTTTTGAATACCCCGGAGCGCCCGGCCCGGTAGTTACCCTCTGCCGGGGGCAAAAAGCTGCAACATATAGTTGCATAGTCCCGTCTCATGAGGGCGGGTGTTTTGCCAAAGGGCCAAGCCAATGAACGTTCTGGAGCGCCTCTCGATCCGCGCGCGGCTGTACTTCGCCACTGTCTTTTCGCTGTTGCTGCTGGCGCTGGTGGGCGCCATGGGCTACGCCGGTCTGGACCGGGCCCGCACGACCATGCACGAGCTGTTTTCGCGCCAGGTGCAGACCGTGGCGGCCGTGTCCGAGCTGCGCACCGGCCTGGGCCACCTGCGCCGGGCCGAAAAGGACATCATCATCAACTTCAACAACGCCGTGGAGGTCGAGGCGCTGCGCGAGGTGTGGGCGCGCCAGCTGGCCGGCCTGCAGGCGGGCCTGGCGCAGGCGCGCAGCGCCAACCAGGGCGCCGACGCCGCTTTCGGCGCCGCCATCGACCAGGCGCTGGGAGAGATCCAGCAATACGCCACCGGCATCACGCCCATCTTCGAGCAGATCGAACGCGCCCAGCTCGACGGCGCCGGCGCGGGCGCCTACGCCGACCGCCTCAAGGGCCACATGGAAGCCACCGACACCGTGCTGGCCACCCTGGGCACGCAGGCGCGCGAGCACATGGACGCCGCGCGCGCCCAGCTGGACGCGCGCACGGCCACCATGTCGCTGTGGATCGCGGCGGCCGTGGCGCTGGCCCTGGCGGTGCTGGTGCCGCTCACGCTGCTCACCGTGCGCTCCATCGCCCGCTCCCTGCACCAGGCCAGCAGCCTGGCCGAGCGCATCGCCGCTGGCGACCTGTCGCAGGCCGTGCCGGCCGGCGGGGGCGACGAGATCGGCAGCCTGATCGACGCCATGGCACGCATGCAGCAGTCGCTGCGCACCCTGGTGGAGCAGGTGCAGCAGGCGGCAGGCAACATCGGCACGGCCAGCGCCGAGATCGCCACCGGCAACCAGGACCTGAGCCAGCGCACCGAGCAGGCCGCGGCCAGCCTGCAGGAAACGGCCTCCTCCATGGAGATGCTCACCGGCACCGTGCAGCACAGCGCCGAGTCCTCGCGCAGCGCCAGCCGGCTGGCGGCCGAGGCGGCCAGCGTGGCCGAGCGCGGCGGCGCCGTGGTGGCGCAGGTGGTGCACACCATGGGCGAGATCTCCGAGAGCTCGCGGCGCATCGGCGACATCACCGGCGTGATCGACTCCATCGCCTTCCAGACCAACATCCTGGCACTGAACGCGGCTGTTGAAGCCGCCCGCGCCGGCGAGCAAGGGCGCGGCTTTGCCGTGGTGGCCGGCGAGGTGCGCAGCCTGGCCCAGCGCAGCGCGGAGGCGGCGCGCGAGATCAAGACGCTGATCCAGGCCTCGGTCGAGCGCGTGGCCGGCGGCACGCGGCTGGTGGGCGAGGCTGGCGAGACCATGACGCAGATCGTGGGCAGCGTGCGCCGCGTCTCGGGCATCGTGACCGAGATCACCGAGGGCGCGGCCCAGCAAAGCGACAACCTGGGGCAGATCAACCAGTCGGTCAGCCACCTGGACCAGATGACCCAGCAAAACGCCGCGCTGGTGGAGCAGTCCACGGCCGCCTCGGAGGCGCTGAACGAGCAGGCCCGCCAGCTGGCCCAGGCCGTGCGCCGCTTCCGGGTGGACGAGCAGGGCCACGGCGAGCGGCGCAGCGCAGCGCCCGTGCCCGCGCCCGGCCCCCTGCCGCGCCCGGCCGCGCCGCGAATGCCGGCGGCGCCCGCCCTGGCGGGCTGACCGGCAGGCCCGCACGGCAAAACGCCCGGCACTGCCGGGCGTTTTTGCGGGGGGCGCGGGCAAGTCCGCGCGTCAGAAGCTCACGGCCATGGCCGGCACGTCCACGCGCACCATGGGGCGCGACAGCGCGGCCACCGTGGCCCGGGCGAACTGGGTGGCCCACTGCGCGTCGGCAAAGTGGCGCGCGCCGGCGGCCTGCGCCACGGTCAGCACCTTGTCGGCCAGCAGCACCTTGCCGCTGGCGCGCAGGGGCTCGCACTCCATGCGGATGAATTCGTCGTCCAGCCAGCGGCGGGCCTGCTCATGCTCCATGGGCTGGCTGCCTTGCAGGTCCAGGCGCAACTCATCGCCGGGGGTGAGGGTGACGAACACTTCGCTTTGCATGGTGACGGTGCCTTTGCGGGTGGAAGGGGTTGGAGGGAGGGCGTGGCCGAGCTTACACCGCGGCGGCGCGGCGGGCCTTGACGGCGGCGGCCAGCTCTGCCAGCGTGGCGACCGAATCCTGCCAGCCCAGGCAGGCGTCGGTGATGCTCTTGCCGTACTCCAGCGCCTGCGGGTCGTCCGCGCCGGGGGTGAATTTTTGCGCGCCGGCCACCAGGTGGCTTTCGATCATCACGCCGAAGACGCTGTGCGAGCCGCCGCTGATCTGGGCGGCGATGTCGCGCGCCACGTCGCGCTGGCGCTCGTGCTGCTTGGCGCTGTTGGCGTGACTGCAGTCCACCATCAGCGAGGCGGGCAGGCCGGCTTTTTGCAGGTCCTGGCAGGCCGCCTGCACGCTGGCCGCGTCATAGTTGGGCGCCTTGCCGCCGCGCAGGATGACGTGGCAGTCCTGGTTGCCCTTGGTGTGCACGATGGCCACCTGGCCGTTCTTGTGCACCGACAGGAAGTGGTGGCCGCGCCCGGCCGACTGAATGGCGTCGGTGGCGATGCGGATGTTGCCGTCGGTGCCGTTCTTGAAGCCGATGGGCGCAGAGATGCCCGAGGCCAGCTCCCGGTGCACCTGGCTCTCCGTCGTGCGCGCGCCGATCGCCCCCCAGCTGATCAGGTCGCCGATGTACTGCGGGCTGATCACGTCCAGGAATTCGCTGCCCGCCGGCACGCCCAGGCGGTTGATGTCGATGAGCAGCTGGCGGGCGATGCGCAGGCCCTCGTCGATGCGGTAGCTGCCGTCCAGGTAGGGGTCGTTGATCAGGCCCTTCCAGCCCACCGTGGTGCGGGGCTTCTCGAAGTACACCCGCATGACGATCTCCAGCTCGCCCTCGTGCTGCGCGCGCACGGCCTGCAGCTGGCGCGCGTACTCCAGCGCCGCGGCCGGGTTGTGGATGGAGCAGGGGCCGATCACCACCAGCAGGCGGTCGTCCTGGCCGTTCATGATGCGGTGGATGTTCTGGCGCGTGCGGGCGATGAGCGATTCCACCTGCGAGCCCTGGATGGGAAAGAAGCGGATCAGGTGGTCTGGAGGCGGAAGCACGGTGATGTCCTGGATGCGTTGATCGTCGGTCTGGCTGGTTTTTTCGACGTTCGGGTACCAGGCATCGCTGGTGGGGACTCGGGCGTTCATGGCGGCTTCCTCTCGGGTGTGGGTGGGATCGGTGGAAAAAGAAGAAAAAGGGCCAAAAAAAACCGCCGGGCTGCTGTCAGCTTCGGCGGTTTCTTGGGAGGGGTTCGTTTGTCAGTCGGGGTGCGCGCGTGCCTCTCTCATCCGCCTAGGATGGAGAACCAAAAGTAAAAGTAGGACGCGCTACGGCTGGGCATGCGGGCCAATGTAGCAGGTTTGCGGCGCTGCAGCACAGGGCGGCGTTGCCCTGGCGCTACAGGCCGCGGCCCGCCAGCCAGCGGCGCAGACGCGCCAGCAGGCGCTTGCCGCGCGGCTGCGGCGCGGTGGAATGCGCGGGCAGCGCGCCGGCGCCCTGGTGCACGTAGATGTCCATGACCAGCAGCGCCTCGCCCAGCGTGCGCCAGGCCAGGCGCTCGAAGTCGCCAAAGCGCTCGGTCTCGGCGACGGCGTCGCGTGCGGCCAGCGCCTGGCGCCAGCGCTCCAGGGCGCCCCGCAGCTCGCGCAGGGCGCGCTGGTAGGCGCCGAACTCATACAGCGCGTGCCAGGCCGAGCCCATGCCCGTCAGCAGCAGCTGGTGCTGGTGGGCGCTGCGCGCCAGCAGGGCCAGCTGGCGCTCGATGGCAGCGGGCTCATGGCGCGAGCGGCGCGCCTGCGTGGCCTGCTCGATCTGGCCCGACAGCGTGGCCAGGTGCTCGCGCAAGAGCCGCGTGTCTTCGTGTGCGGCGCCTTCGCTCAGAAACTGGCTGACGGCGGCAAAGCTGTGCAGCGAGCCTTGGCGCAGCCCGGCGAAGGCGCTGGAGGTCGGCGGCATGCGCGCTGCTCCCGCCCTGCGGCCCCGGCCCTCAGGCTGTGCCGCCCACGGTCAGGCCTTCGATGCGCAGGGTGGGCTGGCCCACGCCCACGGGCACGCTCTGACCTTCCTTGCCGCAGGTGCCCACGCCGCTGTCCAGCGCCAGGTCGTTGCCGATCATGGTCACCTTCTTCAGCGACTCGGGGCCGCTGCCGATCAGCGTGGCGCCCTTGACGGGGTAGAGGATCTTCCCGTTTTCGACCCAGAAGGCCTCGCTGGCGGAGAACACGAACTTGCCGCTGGTGATATCCACCTGCCCGCCGCCGAAATTGGTGGCGTACAGGCCGCGCTTGATGCTGGCGACGATTTCGCCCGGATCGCGGTCGCCGCCCAGCATGTAGGTGTTGGTCATGCGCGGCATGGGGATGTGCGCGTAGCTCTCGCGCCGGCCGTTGCCGGTGGCGGGCACACCCATCAGGCGCGCGTTCATGGCGTCCTGGATGTAGCCCTTGAGGATGCCGTCCTCGATCAGCACGTTCTTTTGCGTGGCCTGGCCCTCGTCGTCCACGTTCAGCGAGCCGCGCCGGTCTGCCATGGTGCCGTCGTCCAGCACGGTGACGCCCCTGGCGGCCACGCGCTCGCCGATGCGGCCGCTGAAGGCCGACGAGCCCTTGCGGTTGAAGTCGCCCTCCAGCCCGTGGCCCACGGCCTCGTGCAGCAGCACGCCGGGCCAGCCCGGGCCCAGCACCACGGTCATCTCGCCGGCGGGGGCCGGGCGCGCGTCCAGGTTGGTCAGTGCGGCGCTGACGGCTTCATCGGCGTACTGGCCGATCTGCTCGTCGGTGAAGTAGGCCAGGCCGAAGCGCCCGCCCCCGCCGGACGAGCCGACCTCGCGCCGGCCGTTCTGCTCGGCGATCACGGTGATCGACAGGCGCACCAGCGGGCGCACGTCGGCGGCCAGCAGGCCGTCGGCGCGGGCCACCAGCACCACGTCGTATTCGCTGGCCAGGCCGGCCATGACCTGGACCACGCGCGGGTCCTTGGCGCGGGCGCGCTGCTCGGCGCGCTCCAGCAGCTGCACCTTGGCCGTGCTGTCCATCGAGGCGATGGGGTCGATGTGGGGGTACAGCGAGCGGCTTGGCGCTACTCTTTTAGGAGCTACTCGCGCTTTGCCAGCCTTGCCCGCAGCCGAAATCGACCGAACCGTGGAGGCCGCGTCCATGAGCGAGGCCAGCGAGATGTCGTCCGAATAGGCGAACGCCGTCTTCTCGCCGCTCACGGCGCGCACGCCCACGCCCTGGTCGATGGAGAACGAGCCGGTCTTGACGATGCCCTCCTCCAGGCTCCAGCCCTCGTGGCGGGTGTACTGGAAGTACAGATCGGCGTCGTCCACTTGGTGCGCGCGGATGTGCGCCAGCGCGCGGCCGAGGTGGGATTCGTCCAGCCCGAAGGGCGTCAGCAGCAGGTCGCGCGCTGTGGCCAGACGCTCGATGGTGGGTTCGCGGGAGATCATCGGCGCATTTTAGGCAGCGCCCCGCCCCTGCGCTGGCGCCGGGCTACTGCACGCCGCGCTCGCCCGGCTGGTGCTGCGCCCGCGCCACCGACATCAGCACGCCCAGCGCCAGGCCCAGCGTGGTCATGGCCGTGCCGCCGTAGCTGATGAAGGGCAGCGGCACGCCCACTACCGGCAGCAGGCCGCTGACCATGCCCATGTTCACGAAGGCGTAGGCAAAGAAGATCATGGCCACGGCGCTGGCCATCAGGCGCTCGAACAGCGTGGCGGCCTGCGCCGCGATGGCCAGGGCGCGCCACACCAGCAGCAAGAAGCACACGATCAGCGTCAGGTTGCCCGCCAGGCCGAACTCCTCGGAGAAGGCAGCGAAGATGAAGTCCGTGGTGCGCTCGGGGATGAACTCCAGGTGCGTCTGCGTGCCGGCCATGAAGCCCTTGCCCCACAGCCCGCCCGAGCCGATGGCGATCATGCCCTGGATGATGTGAAAGCCCTTGCCCAGCGGGTCGCGCGTAGGGTCCAGCAGGGTGCAGATGCGCTGCTGCTGATAGCTGTGCAGCAGCGGCCAGCGCACGCCGTCGGCGCAGATCTGCGGCTCGTACCACACCACCAGCGCGATGGCCGCGGCGCCCAGCAGCAGCGGCGGCACCACCAGCTTCCAGGGCAGGCCGGCAAAGAAGATCACCGCCATGCCGGCGGCCAGCACCAGCAGCGAGGTGCCCAGGTCGGGCTGCTTCATAATCAGCCCCACGGGCAGCGCCAGCAGGGCCAGGGCGACGACGAAGTCCAGCGCGCGCAGCTGGCCCTCGCGCTTTTGGAACCACCAGGCCAGCAGCAGCGGCATGGCGATCTTCATCAGCTCGCTGGGCTGCACCACCACGCCGATGTCGATCCAGCGCTGCGCCCCCTTCTTGGTGATACCAAACAGCGCCACCGCCACCAGCAGCGCCATGCCCACCGCGTACAGCGGCACGGCCAGCGCCATCAGCCGCTGCGGCGGCACCTGGGCCACCACGAACAGGATGCCCGCCGCCAGCAGCATGTTGCGGCCGTGGTCGGCAAAGCGCGTGCCGTGATCGAAGCCGGCCGAATACATCGCCACCAGGCCGATGCCGGCCAGCACCAGCAGCAGCAGGATCAGCGGCCAGTCGAAGCCGCGCAGCAGCGGCGCGACGCGCTGCGCGAGAGTGGGCGAGTGAAACGAGGCGCGGGTGCTGGCGACCATGGGGGCGCAATTATCAGGCCGGGCCTATTTTTCAGTCCGGCGCCGCACAATGGCTGCCATGCCCAATACCCATCTGCTGTACCTGCATGGCTTTCGCTCTTCCCCCCGCTCGGCCAAGGCGCAGCAGGTGGCCGCCCACGTGGCCCGCCACCACCCGCTGGTGCACCTGTGGTGCCCGCAGCTGCCGCCCTCACCGCGCGCGGCCATGCAGATGGTGGCCCAGGGCATTGCCGCCTGGCCGCACTCGCGCATGGCGGTGATCGGCTCCTCGCTGGGCGGCTACTACGCCAGCTGGGTGGCGCAGCACGCGCGTTGCGCCAGCGTCATGCTCAACCCGGCCGTGGACCCGGCGCGCGACCTGGCGCGCTACATCGGCGAGCAGACCTCCTGGCACGACCCCGAGGAGCGCTTTTTCTTTCGCCCCGAGTTCATCGACGAGCTGCGCGAGCTGGATGTGCGCGACCAGCCCCCGGCCGGCCCCGAGCTGCTGGTGGCCGCCCAGGGCGACGAGGTGCTGGACTGGCGCGAGATGGTGGCCCGCTACAGCGCCGCGCGCCAGCACGTGCTGCCCGGCAGCGACCACGCGCTGAGCGGCTTCGAGCGCTGGCTGGGCGAAGTCATCGCCTTTTGCGACCTGGTCTGAGCACCCTTCACGGCGCAGCAAAGCGCGCCCACTCCTGCGGCCAGGCGCGGCGGTAGCGCTCGGTGTGCAGCGCGGCCTCGTCCTCGCGGCCCAGCAGGCGTGCGCTGGCGATGAGCTTTTCGATCACCCGCGGCTCGGGCGAGTAATGCAGCAGCTGCTGGGCGGCCGCGTGGATGGCGGCGGCGTTGGCGGCCTCCACCGGCGTGGTGGTCAGCCAGGCGAACAGCGCCGGCGTGCCGAAGAACCAGGCCTGGCGCGCCACCTGCTGCGCGTCCAGGTCCCGCAGCGCGGGCGCCCGCTCGGCCGGCGTCTGGTACAGGGCGGCGACGCGGCGGTAGTCATGCGCCAGCGCCAGCGCCAGCACCGGCGCCAGCAGCAGTGCCGGCGCGCTCGCGGCGCGCAGCCGCCGGCGCCAGGCGCCGGGCAGGGGCGCCAGCAGCAGTGCCACGGCCAGCGCCGCGGCCAGCTGAAACGGCCCGTACCACAGGGGAAACTCCAGCAGGCTGTGCAGCGCGATGAGCGCCAGCACGCCCCAGGCCAGCTGGCGCGCCGGATCGCGCTCGCGCCAGGGCCGCGCGCGCCAGGCGGCCCACAGGGCGCCGCCCACCAGGGCCAGCGCGGCCGGCAGGCCCAGCTCCACCGCCAGCTGCAGCGGCAGGTTGTGCGCGTTGTCCAGCAGCACGCAAAAGCGCAGGCCCTCGAAGGGGGTGATGTAGTGGGCGTATTTCAGCGCGCCCCAGCCCCAGCCCGCCCACGGCCGGGCGGCGATCAGCTCCAGCACGTTGCCCCACAGGGCCACGCGGCTGGTGCAGGCCTGGTGCGCGCCCTGGGCCAGCCGGGTGAACAGGCCCTCGGCCTGCACGCCTGTCCACTGCGTCAGCAGCAGCGGCAGGCCCCAGCAGGCCAGCAGGTACAGGCCCAGCCCTGCCGCAGACACGGCCGGCGCCAGTGCGCCCGCGCTGCGCCGCCACACCAGCAGCAACGCCGGGATGACCAGCAGCCACTGCAGCGCCCCCGTGCGCGAAGCCGTGGCCGCGCCGGCGCCGGCCAGCAGCGCCAGCGCCCAGGGGGCGGCTGCGGCTGCCAGCAGCGGCGCCAGCCGGCGCTGCGGATGCGCCAGCGCCCACGGCTGCAGCCGCGCCAGCCACCACAGCAGCGCCCACAGCCCCAGCGACACCAGCGTGGCCTGCTGGTTGCGCTGGCGCAGGTTGCCCATGGCATGGCCCACTTCGGCGCTCCGCACCCAGGGCGACAGGCCGGCGTCGCCCAGGAAATACTGCGCCAGGCCGATGGCGCCGCCGGCCAGGGCGGCCGCGAGCAGCCCCGCCGCCAGGCAGGGGGCCAGGTGGCGGCGCGCCAGCGCGCCGCTGCAGGCCAGCAGGGCGATGAGCCAGGCGCAGGCGGCGCTGGCCAGCAGGGGCCAGAAGTTGCTGTTGGGCGCTTCGGTGAACGGAAAGACGAAGGGCAGGGCCACGGCCAGGGTAGCCAACAGGCAGGCCCCCGCGCGTGCGGGCGCGCAGGCGCGGGGGCTTGCGGGGCGGTCGGTGGGCGCACGCGTCATGGTGGCGGCCATGATAGGTCGGGAGATGGCAGTTGCTGATTTGACGCCAAATGAGCGTCAAACGCCCGCCAGCCATGCGCAAGCAGCTATTTTTTACATAGCAATGCCGCAGCGGCTCGGGCGGCCGGGCCGCATGGGGGAAAATCTCGCCCCTATGCATGCACTGTTTGACGACGCCGGCAAGTTCCTGGCCGGGCGCATCCTCTCGGAGGCCGAAAATTCCGCGCAGATCGAGCTTGACTCGGGCAAGCGGGTCAAGGTCAAGGCCGCCAACCTCCTGCTCAAATTCGACAAGCCCGCGCCGGCCGAGCTGCTGGCCGGCGCGCGCGAGCAGGCCGGCGGCATCGATCCGGCGCTAGCCTGGGAGTTCGCACCCGAGGACGAGTTCGGCTTTGCCGAGCTGGCGCGCGAGTATTTCTCGGCGTCCGCCCCACCCGTCGAGCAGGCCGCCATGCTGCTGGCACTGTTCGAGGCGCCGCACTACTTTCGCCGCGCCGGCAAGGGGCGCTTTCGCAAGGCCTCGGCCGAGGTGGTGGAGCAGGCCCTGGCCGCCATCGAGAAGAAAAAGCAGCTGCAGGCGCAGATCGATGGCTGGGCGGCCGAACTGGCCGCCGGCCAGTGCCCTGCGCCCATCCGCGACCAGCTCTACCGCATCCTGTTCAAGCCCGATAAGAACGCGCCCGAGTACAAGGCCGTGGTGGAGGCCAGCCGCATCGCCCACGAGGCGCCGCTGGCCCTGCTGACGCGCGCCGGCGCCATCTCCTCGAGCTACCAGTTTCATTGGCAGCGGTTTTTGTTCGAGCACTTTCCGCGCGGCACGGGCTTTGCCGACCTGGCCGCCCCCGAGTCACCGGCCGACCTGCCGCTGGCCCCGGTGCAGGCGTTTTCCATCGACGACTCGGCCACCACCGAGATCGACGACGCGCTGTCGCTCACCGGCCTGGGCAGCGGCACGGTACGCCTAGGCATCCACATCGCCGCGCCGGGCCTGGCGATCGAGCCCGGGGGCGAGCTGGACCGGCTGGCGCGCACGCGCCTGTCCACCGTCTATATGCCCGGGCACAAGATCACCATGCTGCCCGACGAGGTGGTGCAGCGCTACACGCTGGACGCGGGCCGCGCCAACCCGGCCGTGTCGCTGTACGTGACGATCGACGAGGCCACGCTGGCGATGACCGCCAGCGAGACACTGCTCGAGCGCGTGCCGGTCAGCGTCAACCTGCGCCACGACCAGCTGGACCACATCGTCACCGAAGCCTGGCTGGCCGACCCCACGGTTGAGCATGAAAACACGCCCCAGGCCTTGTCTGATCTGCGCGGGCAGCTCACCTTTTTGCACCGCCTGGCGCGCCACCTGAAGGCCCAGCGCGAGGTCGTGCGCGGCAAGCCCGAGAGCTTCACCCGGCCCGACTACACGTTTCGCCTGCAGGGGGTGGCGGGCGACGAGCCCGACGGCAGCGAGACGGTGATCATCGGCACGCGCAAGCGCGGCGCGCCGCTGGACCTGATCGTGGCCGAGGCGGCCATCGTCGCCAACAGCAGCTGGGGCCAGCTGCTGGCCGAGCACGGCGTGCCCGGCATCTACCGCAGCCAGGCCAGCCTGGCGCCGGGCGTGAAGGTGCGCATGAGCACCCGCGCCCTGCCGCACGCCGGCATCGGCGTCAAGAGCTACGCCTGGGCCACCTCGCCGCTGCGCCGCTACGTCGATCTGGTCAACCAGTGGCAGGTGATCGCCTGCGCGCGCCACGGCAAGACTGCCGCGCTGGCCGCGCCCTTCAAGCCCAAGGACGCGGAGCTGTTTTCCGTCATCAGCAGCTTTGAAGCCACCTACGGCGCCTACAACGCCTACCAGGCCGGCATGGAGCGGCTGTGGACGCTGAAATACCTGCAGCAGGGCGGCATCACCGAGATCGACGCCACCGTGGTGCGCGACGGCATGCCCGGCGGCGGCCTTTTGGTGCGCGCGGACACGCTGCCCCTGGTGCTGCCGGTGCTGGGCGCGCAAACCCTCACGCGCGGCGCCCGGGTGCGGGTGCGCCTGGGCGAGATCGACGAGATCGCCCTGGACGTGAACGGCACCGTGCTGGAGCGCCTGGATGACCCGCTGGATGCGCGCGACGACGGCCCGGTGGACGAGGGCGACGCCGGCGAGGACGACGACACCGCCGTGGCCGGCCCCCTGGCCATCGCGGTGGACGTGCAGGGCGAGGGCGCGGGCGAGGGCGGCGCTGCAGACGCCGGGCAGCCCGCCGCTGACGCCGGCAGCGCCGATAATCCGGCGCCGTGAAAACCGCCGCCGCTCCTGCGCCCAAGCGCCTGTCCCCCCTGCAGATCGCGCTGGGCCTGTCGATCGCCGTGCATGCGGTGCTGCTCACCGTGCGCTTCGTTGACCCGCAAGGCTTCAACCGCGTGTTCCAGGACACGCCGCTGGAAGTCATCCTGGTCAACGCCAAATCCACCGGCGCGCCGGACAAGGCCCAGGCCATCGCCCAGTCGGCGCTGGCCGGCGGCGGCGACGCCGCGCAAGGGCGCGCCAGCAGCCCGCTGCCGTATTCGGCGCTGACGGCCATCGGCGAAGACCTGGAAGAAGCCCAGCGCCAGATGGACCAGATGCTGCAGCAGCAGACCCAGCTGCTGGCGCAGGTGCGCAAGGAGCTGGCCGTCATGCCCGTGCCCGACCCGCGCGCGCCCAGCGACAGCGCCCAGCAGCAGACGCAGGAGCAAAAGCGCCAGCACCTGCAAAAGCTGCTGGCCGAGATCGAGCGGCGCATCAACGAGGAAAACGCCCGCCCGCGCAAGCGCTACATCAGCCCCGCCACCATGGAAGCCGTGCACGCCGTCTATTACGACGCGCTGCGCCGCAAGGTGGAGGACAAGGGCACGCAGAACTTCCCCGAGCACGGCGGCAAGAAGCTCTATGGCGAGCTGGTCATGGTGCTGACCGTCAACCACGACGGGCGCGTGCTGGAGACCGAGATCGCGCAAAGCTCGGGCAACCGCCAGCTGGACCGCCGCGCCGAGGCCATCGCCCGCGCCGCCGGGCCGTTCGGCAGCTTCGGGCCGGCCATGCGCGCCCGGATGGACCAGCTGGCGCTGGTCGCGCGCTTCAAGTTCACGCGCGATCAGACGCTGGAGACCGACCTGCGCTGATGACCGCTGCCCCCGATCTGTACTGCGTGGTGGGCCACCCCATCGCCCACAGCCGCTCGCCGTGGATCCACGCGCGCTTTGCCGAGCTGACCGGCCAGGCCCTGGTCTATGAGCCGCTGCTGGCGCCGGTGGACGGCTTCGCCGCCGCCCTGGCTGCCTTTGCCGCGCGCGGCGGGCGCGGCTGCAACGTCACCGTGCCCTTCAAGCACGAGGCCGCCCAGTGCGCCAGCCAGAGCAGCCAGCGCGTGCAGCTGGCCGGCGCCGCCAACACCCTGACCGTGCAGCCGGACGGCAGCTGGCACGCCGACAACACCGACGGCCTGGGCCTGGTGGCCGACATCGTGCAGGGCGCCGGCAGGTCCATCGCCGGCTGCGACCTGCTGCTGGCCGGCGCCGGCGGCGCGGCGGCCGGCGTGCTGGGCCCGCTGCTGGCGCAGCAGCCGCGGCGCATCGTCGTCACCAACCGCACGGCAGCGCGCGCCCAGGCCCTGGTGGCGCGCCATGCCGAGCTGGCGGCGCTACATAAAGTAGAGCTGCTGGCGCAGGGCCAGCAAGGGCTGGAGGGTGATTTCGACATCATCGTCAACGCCACCGCCGCCAGCCTGGCGGGCGGCGCCATTCCCGTGCCGGCCGGCGCGCTGCGCCCCGGCGCCCTGGCCTACGACATGATGTACGGCCCCGCCGCCCAGGGCTTTCTGGACTGGGCACGCGCGCAGGGCGGCCAGCCGCGCGACGGCCTGGGCATGCTGGTGCACCAGGCGGCGGCAGCGTTCGCCCTGTGGCGCGGCGTGCAGCCACCGGCCCAGCAGGTGCTGGCCGAACTCCGCAAAACCTTGTCTTGACGGCCACCATGCGGGGGCTGCTGCGCTGGCTGGGCCTGGTGCTGTGCGCTGCCGTGGCGCTGCAGCTGTTTTTCGTGCTGCGCATCGCCGCCATGGCGGCCATCGACCCCGAGTCCACCGCCTTCCAGCGTTCCGAGGCCTGGGCCCAGGTGGCGGGCGGCGGCGGGCTGCGCTGGCGCCAGCAGTGGGTGCCGTACGAGCAGATCTCCGACCACCTCAAGCGCGCCGTGGTGGCCGCCGAGGACGACGGCTTTGCCAGCCACGAGGGCGTGGACTGGGAGGCCATGGAAAAGGCCTGGCAGCGCAACGCCCGGCTGGCCGCACAGGCGGATACCCCCCGCGCCGGCACGCGGGCGCCGCGCATCCGCGGCGGCTCCACCATCACCCAGCAGCTGGCCAAGAACCTGCTGTTGTCGGGCGAGCGCACGCTGCTGAGGAAGGGCCAGGAGCTGGTGCTGGCCTTCGCGCTGGAGCGGCTGCTGACGAAACGCCGCATCCTGGAGATCTACCTCAACAGCGTGGAGTGGGGCGAAGGCGTCTTTGGCGCCGAGGCGGCGGCGCAGCACTACCATCGCAAGAGTGCGCGCCAGCTGTCCGCTGGCGAGGCGGCGCGCCTGGCCGTCATGCTGCCGGCGCCCAAGCGCTTCGAGAAAACGCCGGGCTCGCCCTACCTGGCCGCCCGCAGCCGCAGCCTGCTGGCACGCATGGGCCGCAGCGAGCTGCCCTGATGGTCGTCTTGACAGCCGGCAACTGTGCGCCCTTATAAGAGCCTGTCGGCTTCGATCTTTGCATCCCGTGCCGCCTGAGCGCGCTCCATGAGCTGGTAAGCCAAGGGGTCTTTCCAGCTTGTTGGTCCAACCCGGACCGCTGTGCGAAATGCGACCAAGCGACCCAAGGCACATGGCGTCGTCAGGTAGAGCGTGACCCGGGCAGGGCTGGAATTGGTCGAAGCTTCAGCTTTGAGAACATTGCGCAGATCTATGCGCACCCGTGTACCGCCCTTGCTCACGACCAGATGGTCCCCCAGATCCCACACCTCATCCGCCAGCCCCAGAACGCCCAAGCAACAGATGCCGAGCAACAGGCACATGACAAATCCTGTCCACAACCACCCTGAAGCAGACGGCCATTCGCCAGTCAAATAGACACTTGCCGCCAGCACAGCAACCAGCGCTCCCCCGATGACGAGACAAGAAACCGCTGGCGAAACAACCGAGCCTGATGAGATGAGCTTGGCCTTTTGCATTTCCCTGTGCCTCCTCCGCACGTATGCGCTCGGTGGGCGGATCCCTTTCCGCGCCTCGGGGCCATGAGACTTCATGATCGGCCCCTATCATCCCTCTCTTCCCACAGGGCTCCACTGGGATCAAGATCCAAAGCACTTTGGCTCCCCATGCTGTTCAACGCCAGCAGTTATAGAAATCAGCGCAATTGAGAATTCTCGGCATCGACCCGGGCCTGCAGACCACCGGCTTCGGCCTGGTGGACGTGCAGGGCCAGCAGCTGGCCTACGTGGCCAGCGGCACCATCCGCACCACGGGGCTGGCGCTGGGCGACCTGCCGGGGCGGCTCAAGGTGCTGTTTGACGGCATCAGCGAGGTGGCGGCGCGCTACCAGCCTGAGGCGTCGGCGGTGGAGATCGTCTTCGTCAACGTCAACCCGCAGTCCTCGCTGCTGCTGGGCCAGGCGCGCGGCGCGGCGCTCACGGCGCTGGTCAACGCGCAGCTGCCGGTGGCCGAATACACGGCGCTGCAGATGAAAAAGGCCGTGGTCGGCCACGGCCGCGCGGCCAAGTCCCAGGTGCAGGAGATGGTGCGCCGCCTCTTGAGCCTGCCCGGCCTGCCCGGGCCCGACGCGGCCGACGCGCTGGGCATGGCCATCACCCATGCCCACGCCGGCGCTGCCATGGCCCGCGTGGGCGCCGTGGCGCAGCTCAACCGGCGCCAGCACGCGCTGTACAAGGGCGGGCGCAGCTACTGATCGGCCGCCGGGGCCTGTGGGGGGCAGCCTAGGCCGCCGGCGCCATGCAGCCCGGCGGGTCGCAGGCCAGCAGCCGCGGCGCCGCGCCCGCGCCGTCCGTCACGGCGCGGCCAGCAGCTGCAGCAGGCGGGCGTGGATGCCGCCGAAGCTGCCATTGCTCATGCACACGATGTGGTCGCCCGGCCGCGCGGCGGCGGCCACCTGGGCGGCCAGCTGCGGCACGTCGGCGGCCGTCCGCGCCCGGCTGCCCAGGGGGGCCAGCGCAGCGGCGGCGTCCCAGTCCAGCCCGCCGGTGTGGCAAAACGACAGGTCGGCGCTCTCCAGCGACCAGGGCAGCTGGGCGGCCATGGTGCCCAGCTTCATGGTGTTGCTGCGCGGCTCGAACACGGCCAGGATGCGCGCGTCCGGCCCCAGGCGCTGGCGCAGACCATGGAGCGTGGTGCGGATCGCCGTGGGGTGGTGGGCGAAGTCGTCATACACCTGCACACCGGCGGCCGTGCCGCGCAGCTCCATGCGCCGGCGCACGTTGTGAAAGTGCGCTAGGGCCGCGCAGGCCTGCGCCGGCGGCACGCCCACGTGCTCGGCGGCGGCAATGGCGGCCAGGGCGTTGAGCTGGTTGTGCACGCCGCTCAAATCCCACTGCACGCGGCCGGCCGATGCGTCCTGGCCGCGGCGCAGCACGGCGAAGTCGTGCGGCGGCCCTTCGGCGGTGAAGTCGCTGTCGGCCGCGCCAAAGCTGGCCACGCTGCTCCAGCAGCCGGCGTGCAGCACGCGCGCCAGGCTTTCTTCCAGAGCGTTGACCACCACGCGCCCGGACGGCGGCACGGTGCGCACGAGGTGGTGGAACTGCCGCTCGATGGCCGCCAGGTCATCAAAGATGTCGGCGTGGTCGAACTCCAGGTTGTTCAGCACGGCGGTGCGCGGGCGGTAGTGCACGAACTTGCTGCGCTTGTCGAAAAACGCCGTGTCGTACTCGTCCGCCTCGATCACGAACAGCGGGCGCGGCTGGCCCGCCGCCTGCCGGCCCAGCCGGGCGGAGACGCCGAAGTCCAGCGGCACGCCGCCGACCAGAAAGCCCGGCGCCAGGCCAGCGCTCTCCAAAATCCAGGCCAGCATCGAGGTGGTGGTGGTCTTGCCGTGCGTGCCGGCCACCGCCAGCACATGACGGCCGGCCAGCACGTGCTCGGCCAGCCACTGCGGGCCGCTGGTGTAGGGGGCGCCCGCGTCCAGGATGGCCTCCATCAGCGGAAACTTCGCCGTGCCGTCCGCCAGCCGGGCGCGGCTGACCACGTTGCCGACGATGAACATGTCGGGCTGCAAGGCCATCTGGTCGGCGCCGTAGCCTTCGACCAGCTCGATGCCCAGGGCGGCCAACTGGTCGCTCATGGGCGGATAGACGCCCGCGTCGCAGCCGGTGACCCGGTGGCCCGCCTCGCGCGCCAGCGCCGCCAGCCCGCCCATGAAAGTGCCGCAAATGCCCAGGATGTGTATGTGCATGGGGGCATTCTAAGAAGCCGGCGGCAACTGCTGGAATATGAGTCAAATCGGTCTCTAGGGCGCACCTGGCAAGCTCTGGTAGCTATTGAAAGAATAGCGACGCAGGCCGCAAAGCCCCTGCCCGGCGAGCGCATGGGCTGCTCCCGGCGCGCCGCGGCGGGCCACAATGGCCGCTGCCCCGCCGCAACCTCGCACCGCCATGTCCTCCAGCGCCCTTGCCATCGAGATCGCCAACGCCGCCGCCCGCATGGCCGTGGAAGAGGGCCTGGAGTGGGGCGCCGCCAAGCGCCGCGCCGTGCGCGAGCTGGGCCTGCCCAGCCGCACCGCGCTGCCCGACAACGACCTGGTGGAAGACGCCGTGCGCGCCTACATCGGCCTGTTTTGCGCCGACACCCAGCCGCAGGAGCTGCGCGCCCTGCGCCAGCTGGCCCTGACGTGGATGCAGCGGCTGCAGCCCTTTCGTCCCTACCTGGGCGGCGCCGTCTGGCACGGCACGGCCACGCGGCTGTCGGACATCCACCTGAGCCTGTTCTGCGACGACAGCAAGAGCGCCGAGATCGCCCTGATCGACCACCGCGTGAGCTACGAGCCGCGCACTGTGACGGGCTTTCGCGGCGAGCCGGTGGAGATGCTCAGCCTGTCCAGCCCCTCGCCCGAGCTGGGCGAGCACATCGGCGTGCACCTGCTGATCTACGACCTGGACGACCTGCGCGGCGCCCTGCGCGCCGACGCCCGCGGGCGCTCCCCGCGCGGCGACGCCCAGGCCGTGCAGCGCCTGCTGGAGCAGGCCCCGGCGCCCGTCCCCAACGATTGATTTGAACGAGCCACCGCGCATGACCGACCCGACCGCCCAGCCTGCTGCCGCCCTCTCGCCCGCCCGCCGCCGCTGGCTCACGGTCAGCGTCGGCGCGCTGGCCGCTTTGGGCGGCGCGGGCCTGGCGGCTTGGCGTCTGTCGCCCGGCCCGGCGCAGCCGGACGCCGCCGCGCAGCTGTGGGGTGCGACCTTCGAGGGCCTGCAGGGCGAGCCGCTGCGCATGGCAGACCTGCGCGGCCGGCCGCTGCTGCTGAACTTCTGGGCCACCTGGTGTCCGCCCTGCGTGCAGGAGCTGCCGCTGCTGGACCGCTTTCATGCACAGCAGCGCGGGCGCGGCTGGCAGGTGCTGGGTCTGGCCATCGACCAGCCCGCCAACGTGCATAAATTCCTGCAGCGCGTGCCGCTGCAGTTTCCGCTGGCGCTGGCCGGCCTGGCCGGCTCGGACATTGGCCGGGCCCTGGGCAACGAACGGGGCGGCCTGCCCTTTACCGTACTTTTTGCGGCAGATGGCAGCATCTTGAAGCGTAAAATGGGCGAGCTGACAGCGCAGGACCTCGATCTTTGGGCCACGTTGGCCTGAGGTGCGTACTGCATCAAACCAAAAGCAGTGAATTGCGGCAATTTCGGTGCAATAAGCCACCGTTGGGTGAATTTGGGTTAAATTCGCGCCCTTCCCGTTTTAGCCGTTGGAGCTCCCATGGATTTGCGAAAACTCAAGACCCTCATCGACCTGGTCTCCGAGTCGAACGTTTCTGAACTCGAGATCACTGAAGCCGAGGGCAAGGTGCGCATCGTCAAGGCCGGCACCACCGTGGTGCAGCAGGTCATGGCAGCGCCTTTGCAGACCGTCGCCCCGGCCGCAGCCGCCGCCGCTCCTGCCACTGGCGTGGCCGAAGCCGCTGCGCCTGCGGCTGCCGCCGCGCCCACCGGCCACGTCGTGAAGTCGCCCATGGTGGGCACGTTCTACCGCGCCTCCAGCCCCGGTGCCAAGGCTTTCGTCGAGGTTGGCAGCCAGATCAAGGAAGGCGAGACGCTGTGCATCGTCGAGGCCATGAAGATCCTGAACGAGATCGAGGCCGACAAGACCGGCACGGTGACACGCATCCTGGGCGAGAACGGCCAGGCCGTCGAATACGGGCAGCCGCTGTTTGTGATTGAGTAAGAGAACAACAACCCCCTGAGCCGCTGCGCGGCTTCCCCCTTCTCTCTACGCGCTTCGCGCTACGGGAAGGGGGACGACGTCAGCGGACCGGCGAAGCCGGATCCGCGCCGTCCTCTGGCCTGGGGTGTGCCAGTTTCAAGGCTGCGGGCGGTGCGCGGCGCAATGGAAGACTTCTATGTTTAAGAAAATTCTGGTGGCCAATCGCGGGGTTCCTGCCGCAGGCAGGGCGAAGCAAATTGCCCTGGCACGCGCCAGCGTGCAGGCGATGAGCCGCGGGGGCGCTTATGTTTAAAAAGATCCTGGTCGCCAATCGCGGCGAGATCGCCCTGCGCATCCAGCGCGCCTGCCGCGAGCTGGGCGTGAAGGCGGTGATGGTCTATTCCGAGGCCGACCGCGACGCCAAGTACGTCAAGCTGGCTGACGAGGCGGTTTGCATCGGCCCGGCGCCCTCGCCGCTGTCCTACCTGAACATGCCGGCCATCATCTCGGCCGCCGAGGTGACCGACGCCGAGGCCATCCACCCGGGCTACGGCTTTCTGGCCGAGAACGCCGACTTTGCCGAGCGCGTGGAAAAGAGCGGCTTTCAGTTCATCGGCCCCACGCCGGACTCCATCCGCATCATGGGCGACAAGGTCTCGGCCAAGCAGGCCATGATCCGCGCCGGCGTGCCGTGCGTGCCGGGCTCGGAAGGCGAGCTGCCCGACGATCCGGTGCAGATCCGCCGCATCGCCCGCACCGTTGGCTACCCCGTGATCATCAAGGCCGCCGGCGGCGGCGGCGGGCGCGGCATGCGCGTGGTGCACACCGAGGCGGCGCTGGTCAATGCGGTGCAGATGACCAAGGCCGAAGCCACGGCGGCCTTTGGCAACCCGGCCGTGTACATGGAGAAGTTCCTGCAGAACCCGCGCCACATCGAGATCCAGGTGCTGGCCGACAAGCACCGCAACGCGGTGTACCTGGGCGAGCGCGACTGCTCCATGCAGCGGCGCCACCAGAAGGTGATCGAGGAGGCGCCGGCGCCAGGCATCCCGCGCAAGCTGATCGAGCGCATCGGCGAGCGCTGCGTGGCCGCCTGCAAGAAGATCGGCTACCGCGGCGCGGGCACGTTCGAGTTCCTGTACGAAAACGGCGAGTTCTACTTCATCGAGATGAACACCCGCGTGCAGGTCGAGCACCCGGTGACGGAGCTGATCACCGGCGTGGACATCGTGCGCACGCAGATCATGGTGGCCGCCGGCGAGAAGCTGCCCTTCACCCAGCGCCAGATCCAGATCAACGGCCACGCCATCGAATGCCGCGTGAACGCCGAAGATCCGTACAAATTCACGCCGTCCCCCGGGCGCATCACCATGTGGCACGCGCCGGGCGGCCCCGGCGTTCGCGTGGACTCGCACGCCTACACCAACTACTACGTGCCGCCGAACTACGACTCCATGATCGGCAAGATCATCGTGCATGGCGACACGCGCGAGCAGGCCCTGGCGCGCATGCGCACCGCACTGATGGAGACGGTGGTGGAGGGCATCAACACCAACGTGCCGCTGCACTGCGAGCTGATGGTGGACGCCAACTTCGTGGCCGGCGGCACCAACATCCACTACCTGGAAGAGTGGCTGGCCCAGCGCAAGCGCTGAGCGGGCCCACCACGCCTTTTTTGCACGCTGGCACCTGGCGACGGGTGCCAGCTTTTTTGTGGGCCCCGAGCGCCCGTGATCGTGATTCGTGAGGAATGCGCCATGTATGAGCTGACCCTGCTGTGCCCCGAAGAGCGTGTGGACGTGCTGGGCGAGGCCTTTGACGCGCTGGATGCGCTGAGCGTGTCGGTGGAAGACGCCGACGCCCAGACCGAAGCCGAGCAGGCCCTGTTCGGCGAGCCCGGCATGCCCGCCCCGCGCGAGGCCTGGCAGCGCAGCCGCGTCACGGCGCTGTTTGCCAGCCAGGGGGCGGCCGAGGAGGCCGCCCGGCTGCTGGCCGCGCAGGACTTCTTTGCCGGCTGCCAGGTGCTGGGCGTGGCCGAAGTGCCCGAGCAGGACTGGGTACGCCTGACGCAGTCGCAGTTCGATCCGGTGCAGATCACGCCCGAGTTCTGGATCGTGCCCACCTGGCACGAGCTGCCGGCCCAGGCGCGCCAGAGCATCCGGCTGGACCCGGGCATGGCCTTTGGCACCGGCACGCACCCCACCACGCGCATGTGCCTGCGCTGGATCGCCGGCCAGGGCAGCGCCCACGGCCTGGGGGCGGTGCTGGACTACGGCTGCGGCTCGGGCATCCTGGCCATCGGTGCGGCCAAGTTCGGGGCTGACGCCGTGGATGCGGTGGACATCGACCCGGCCGCGGTGCAGGCCACCGAAGACAACGCCCGCGCCAACGGCGTGCAGCTCGCCGCCGGCCTGCCCGAGCGCGCCCAGGGCGAGTACCGCACCGTGCTGGCCAACATCCTAGCCACGCCCCTGAAGGTGCTGGCGCCGCTGCTGTGCGCCCATGTGGCGCCTGGCGGGCACCTGGTGCTCGCCGGTATCCTGGAGCGCCAGGCCGATGAGCTCAAAGAAGCCTACGCACCCTGGCTGCAGCTGTCCGTGGCCGACAGCGAGGACGGCTGGATCCTGATGGTGGCGCGCCGCTGAGCGCCGCCGCCCGTGCACGGCGGGCGCCTAGAATCCTCCGCCGATGAGCCAGATCACACGCTGCCCGCACTGCGCCACCGCCTTCAGGGTGGTGGCCGACCAGCTGCGCATCTCTGACGGCTGGGTGCGCTGCGGCCAGTGCAAGGAGGTCTTTGACGCCACCGAGCAGCTGGGGCCGGACGCATCCGCGCCGCTGCTGGACGACATGCCGCTGGAGCGGCTGGCCACGCCCCACGCGCCGCCGGTGCGCGCCGCTGCGCCGCCGCCGGCCAGCGTCTGGAACAGCCCGCGCGTGGCGCCCGCGCCGGCTCGGGCGCCCCTGCCGGCCCCCGGCGCCGCTCCGGCGCCGCAGCCCGCCCCCGCGACCACGCCTGCGGCCCCGGCCTCGTGGCGGCTGCCTCCTCCGCCGGTGCCCGCATTCCTGCTGGCCACGCCGGCGCTGGCGCCAGCGCCGCTGCCGACGCCAGCGGCCCCCGAGCCCACGGTGAACGAGCCGGCCCCGGCCGAGGAGGCCAGGCCCGTCGAAGAGCCCGCGCAAGCTGATGCCGAGACGCCAGCGCCGGCCCAGGCGCCTGTGCCCGCGCCCCCGCCGCTGGCCTTGCCTGCTCCCACGACGCCGCCGCCGGCAGCACCTGTGGCGGCCGCCGACGAAGCCGGCCTGCCGCCTGCCGCACCTGCCGATGAGCCCGCCGCTGCGCCACGACCGCCGCCGCGGCCCTACCTGCCCGAGGACGCGCAGGAGGACGAGGAAGCGCTCTCTTCAAGCCCCGAACCCGAATTCGTGCGCATCGCCCGGCGCAGCGCCTTCTGGCGCCAGCCGGCGGTGCGCGGGCTGCTGGTGTTGCTGGCGCTGGCGCTCGCTGCTCTGCTGGCCGGGCAGGTCGCGCTGCACTACCGCGATGCGCTGGCCGCGCGCCACCCGCAGGCGCGCGCGGCGCTGCAGCAGCTGTGTGCGCGCCTGGCCTGCACGCTGCAGCCGCCGCGCGACATCGCCGCCGTGGTCATCGACAGCTCGTCGTTCCTCAAGACGCGGGGCGACGCCAGCCGCTATGAGCTGCAGGTGGCGCTGAAAAACACCGCCGCCCACCCCGTGGCCATGCCGCTGCTGGAGCTGACGCTGACCGACGCCCAGGACCGGGCGCTGGTGCGCCGCGTGCTGCGTCCGCACGGCGAGCTGGGCGCCGCGCCCGAGCTGGCGCCTGCCGCCGTCTGGAGCGCCACGGCGCCCGTGCAGCTGGCCGGCGGCACGCCCGTGGCCGGCTACCGGCTGCTGGCCTTCTACCCCTAACAACTTTTTGATTCGGCACACCCCATGGCAGCACTGATTTGCGGCTCACTGGCCTTTGACACCATCATGACCTTCGAGGGCCGCTTTGCTGCGCAGATCCTGCCCGAGCAATTGCACATCCTGAACGTGTCCTTCCTGGTGCCCACGCTACGGCGCGACTTCGGCGGTTGCGCCGGCAACATCGCCTACAGCCTGCGGCTGCTGGGCGGCGACGCGCGGCCCGTGGCCATGCTGGGCAGCGACGGCGACGAGTACCTGGCGCGCCTGCGCGAGCTGGGCATCGACACCCGCCACGTGGGCCAGGCGGGCGACGCCTACACCGCCCAGGCCATGATCATGACGGACCAGGACAACAACCAGATCACCGCCTTTCACCCCGGCGCCATGCTGCATGCGCACCGCACGCGCATCGTGGCCGGCGAGGCCGGCGCGGCCATCGGCATCATCGCCCCGGACGGGCGCGAGGCCATGCAGGAGCACGCCGCCCAGTTCGCTGTCGCGCAGATCCCCTTCGTGTTCGACCCGGGCCAGGGCCTGCCCATGTTCGACGGCGAGGCGCTGCGCCGCTTCATCGGGCAGGCCGACTGGGTGGCCGTGAACGACTACGAGGGCAAGATGCTGTGCGAGCGCACGGGCTGGAGCCTGGCGGAGATCTCGCAGCGCGTGCGCGGCCTGGTCGTGACGCTGGGCGGCGAGGGCTGCGAAGTCTGGGAGCAGGGCGAGCGCACGCACGTGGCTGCCGTGGCGCCCACCGAAGTGGTGGACCCCACCGGCTGCGGCGACGCCTGGCGCGGCGGCCTGCTGTACGGGCTGGAGCGCGGCTGGCCTCTGGCGCGCTGCGCGCGGCTGGGGAACCGCCTGGGGGCCTTGAAGATCGCCCGGCGCGGGCCGCAGAACTACGAACTGGACTTCGACCCGCAAACCGTCTGAGTTCGCCGTCGCTTCAAAAATAATAGCTGCTTGCGCTTTACCAGAGCCAGTTTGCGTTATCTTTCTATCTCAAACCCGCACCAGACAAGCGGCAGCAGCTATTGTTTTGAACCGGCAGGCACAAGAAAAAACCCGGCGCAGGCGCCGGGTTTTTTTGTGAGGCGCTAGCCCGTCCTCAAGGCTTGCCGCCGGTGGGGAAGGGCCAGGCCGCCTGCGGGCTCAGCGTGGTCTGCGCAGCGGGTGCCGGCGCGGGCGCTGCGGCCTTCTTCGCGGGTGCGGCTTTCTTGGCCGGGGCGGGGGCCTTCTTGGCGGGCGCTGCTGCCTTCTTTGCCGGTGCGGGGGCTGCGGCCTTCTTCGCGGCCGGCGCTGCCTTCTTGGCGGCTGGCGCTGCCTTCTTTGCCGGTGCGGCGGCCTTCTTCGCTACGGCTGGCACTGCCTTCTTGGCTGTGGGCGCAGCGGCCTTCTTAGCTGCGGGCGCCGCGGCCTTCTTGGCCGGCACAGCCGCCTTCTTGGCGGGTGCGGCTGCCTTCTTCGCAGGGGCTGCAGCCTTCTTGGCGGGCGCCGCCTTCTTCACGGCAGTGGTCTTGGCCGTGGCCTTTTTGGCGGGTGCTGCGGCCTTCTTGGCCGGCGCCGCAGCCTTCTTGGCCGGCGTTGCCTTCGTCACGGCAGCCGTGGTCTTGGTGGCGGCCTTTTTGGCCGGCACTGCCGCTTTCTTGGCGGGCGCCGCGGCCTTCTTTGCCGGAGCGGCGGCCTTCGTCACGGCGGCCTTCTTGGCCGGCGCAGCCGCCTTCTTGGCAGGGGCTGCAGCCTTGCCGGCCGGTGCGGCCGCCTTCTTCGTGGCAGCGGCGCCCGCGCCTGCGGCGGCCTTCTTGGTGGCGGGCGCCTTGGCGCTGGCGCTCGTGCCCGTCGCCTTCTTGGCGGGAGCGGCTGCAGGTTTCTTCGCAGCGGGTTTCTTCGCAGTTGCCATCATTTTCTCCTTGGGGTCGGTTGGCAGAGAGCACCCGTCGCCTGCATTGGGCGGCGGGCGATCCATGGCAACGACGCTGAACGCCCGCCACCACGAATGCGACAAACGCTCCCCCGCTGCGGCGCAGGGCGCCTGGTGCGGAGGGAGCGTGAAAGAAAACCCATGGCCGTCATGCTCTGGCGCGTGTCAGTCCCAGGACAGGGCCCCGCCGGTCTGGTACTCGATGACGCGCGTCTCAAAGAAGTTGCGTTCCTTCTTCAGGTCGATCATCTCGCTCATCCAGGGGAAGGGGTTTTCCTCGTTGGGGAACAGCTCCGGCAGGCCGATCTGCGTGGCCCGGCGGTTGGCGATGTAGCGCAGGTAGCCCTTGAACATGGAGGCGTTCATGCCCAGCACGCCGCGCGGCATGGTGTCTTCGGCGTAGCGGTACTCCAGGTCCACGGCCTGGTGGAACAGGGCAATGATCTCGTCCTTGAACGCAGCCGTCCACAGGTGGGGGTTTTCCAGCTTCAACTGGTTGATCAGGTCGATGCCGAAGTTGCAGTGCATCGACTCGTCGCGCAGGATGTACTGGTACTGCTCGGCCGCGCCGGTCATCTTGTTTTGCCGGCCCAACGCGAGGATCTGCGTGAAGCCGACGTAGAAGAACAGGCCTTCCATCAGGCAGGCGAAGACGACCAGGCTTTTGAGCAGCGTCTGGTCGGTCTCCAGCGTGCCGGTCTTGAACGCCGGGTCCATGATGGCCTCGATGAACGGGATCAGGAACTGGTCCTTGTCGCGGATCGAGGCAACCTCGTTGTAGGCGTTGAAGATCTCGCCTTCGTCCAGGCCCAGCGACTCGACGATGTACTGGTAGGCGTGGGTGTGGATGGCTTCCTCGAACGCCTGGCGCAGCAGGAACTGGCGGCACTCGGGCGCCGTGATGTGGCGGTAGGTGCCCAGCACGATGTTGTTGGCCGCCAGCGAATCGGCCGTGACGAAGAAGCCCAGGTTGCGCTTGACGATGCGGCGCTCGTCTTCGGTCAGGCCATGAGGGTCCTTCCACAACGCGATGTCGCGCGTCATGTTGATCTCCTGCGGCATCCAGTGGTTGGCGCAGGTGGCGAGGTACTTTTCCCAGGCCCACTTGTACTTGAAGGGCACGAGCTGGTTGACGTCGGTCTGGCCGTTGATGATGCGTTTGTCAACGGCAGAGACGCGGCGGCTTTGCGCGGCCGCCGCCACGGGTGCGGCCTGCGCTGCAGGCACGGCCATCACGGCGGCCTGCAGACGCGGCTCCTGCAGGGGACCATCGTGCTGGCCGCCTTGCGGGAAATTTTGCGATGGGGTCTTGACTTCGTCGTCCCAGGTAAGCATGGCTTTTCCAGTGCTCCGATTATGGGAGCAGTGCTTCAAAAAGAAAAGCATCGAAGCGTTGCGCGGCGCTGTTTTGTTGCATGGTCACAGGTGGCATGCGGCTTCGGTGCGGCGTTGGCGAGGGGCCTGCGCGGCGGTTACTGGCAGGCCTCGCAGCCGGGGTCGTCGATGGCGCAGAACTTCACGTCAGTAGCGGGCTCGGCGGCGGCCAGGGCGCTCGTGTGCGAGTCCGTGGGCACGGCGTTGAGCTGACGCTTGTTCACCGTGCTCATCTCCACGTGCGTGGCGCTTTGAGTGCGCAGGTAGTAGGTGGTCTTGAGGCCGCGCAGCCAGGCAAGCTGGTAGGTCTCGTGCAGCTTCTTGCCCGAGGCGCCGGCCATGTAGATGTTCAGGCTTTGCGCCTGGTCGATCCACTTTTGGCGGCGCGCGGCCGCCTCCACCAGCCACGTGGGCTCGACTTCGAAGGCCGTGGCATACAGCTGCTTGACGTCCTGCGGCACGCGGTCGATGGGAGCCAGCGAGCCCTTGAAGTGCTTCAAGTCCATGACCATCACGTCGTCCCACAGGTCCAGGCGTTTCAGGTCCTGCACCAAGTACTGGTTGATGACGGTGAACTCGCCCGAGAGGTTGGACTTGACGGACAGGTTGCCAAACGAGGGCTCGATGGATGCATCGACGCCGACGATGTTGGAAATCGTCGCCGTGGGCGCGATGGCCACGCAGTTGGAGTTGCGCATGCCGTGCTGCGCTATCTGGGCGCGCAGCGCCTCCCAGTCCAGGCGCGTGCTGCGGTCCACTTCCACGAAACCGCCGCGCTCGCGTGCCAGCAGATCAAGCGAGTCCAGCGGCAGGATGCCGCGCGACCACAGCGAGCCCTCGTAGCTGCTATAGGTGCCGCGCTCGCGTGCCAGTTCGGTGGAGGCCAGGTACGCGTAGTAGCAGATGGCCTCCATCGACTCGTCGGCGAACTGCACGGCGGCGTCGCTGGCGTACGGGATGCGCAATTCGTACAGCGCATCCTGAAAGCCCATCAGGCCCAGGCCCACCGGGCGGTGGCGCAGGTTGGATTCGCGCGCCTTGTCCACGGCGTAGTAGTTGATGTCGATGACGTTGTCCAGCATGCGCATGGCGGTGACGATCGTCTGGCGCAGCTTGTCGTGGTCGATCTGCCCGTCTTTCAGGTGGCGCGACAGGTTCACCGAACCCAGGTTGCACACGGCCGTCTCGGTGTCGCTGGTGTTGAGCGTGATCTCGGTGCACAGATTGGACGAGTGCACCACGCCCACGTGCTGCTGCGGGCTGCGAATGTTGCACGGGTCCTTGAAGGTGATCCACGGGTGGCCCGTCTCGAACAGCATCGACAGCATCTTGCGCCACAGGTCCACGGCCGGCACGCGCTTGAACAGCTTGATTTCGCCGCTGTCGGCCTGGGCCTCGTAGGCGGTATAGGCGCGCTCGAAGGCTTGGCCGTACAGGTCGTGCAGGTCCGGTACGTCGGAGGGCGAGAACAGCGTCCACTGGCCCTTGTCCATGACCCGCTTCATGAACAGGTCGGGGATCCAGTTGGCGGTGTTCATGTCGTGCGTACGCCGGCGGTCGTCGCCCGTGTTCTTGCGCAGCTCCAGGAACTCCTCGATATCCAGGTGCCAGCTCTCCAGATAGGTGCAGACGGCGCCCTTCCTCTTGCCGCCCTGGTTCACCGCCACGGCGGTGTCGTTGACCACTTTCAAAAACGGCACCACGCCCTGCGACTCGCCATTGGTGCCCTTGATGCGCGCGCCCAGGGCGCGCACGCGCGTCCAGTCGTTGCCCAGGCCGCCGGCGAACTTGGACAGCAGGGCGTTTTCCTTGATGGACTCATAGATGCCCTCCAGGTGGTCCGGCACGGTGGTGAGATAGCACGAGGACAGCTGCGAGCGCAGCGTGCCGCTGTTGAAGAGGGTGGGCGTGCTGCTCATGAAGTCGAACGAGGACAGCAGTTCGTAGAACTCGATGGCGCGGGCGTTGCGGTCATCCTCGCGCAGCGCCAGGCCCATGGCCACGCGCATGAAGAACGACTGCGGCAGCTCGATGCGCGCCTTGTCCACGTGCAGGAAATAGCGGTCATACAGCGTCTGCAGGCCGAGGTAATCGAACTGCTGGTCGCGCTCTGCCTTCAGCGCCGCGGCCAGGCGCGGCAGGTCGAACTGCAGCAATTCGGGGTTCAACAGCTCGTGCTCGACGCCGCGCTGCACGAACAGCGGAAAGTGCGCCGCATAGGCTTCAGCCATCTCGGCCGGTGCCACGTCGCGGCCCAGTACCTCGCGCACGATCGTATGCAGCAGCAGGCGCGCGGTGGCGTAGGTGTAGCCCGGGTCTTTCTCGATCAGCGTGCGCGCGGCCAGGATGGAGGCCTTGTACACCTCGGCCATGGGCACGCCGTCATACAGGTTGCGCAGCGTTTCGGCGGCAATGGGGGCGGCCTGCACGTCTTGCCCCAGGCCGGTGCAGGCGGACTCGATCAGCGCCTGCAGGCGCAGCACGTCCAGCTCCACGCGCTGGCCGCCGTCCTGCACGAACAGGGCGGGCAGCTGGGGCATCAGCTGCTCCTTCTTTTGCGCCCGCTCCTGGGCGCGGCGCTCGCGGTACAGCACATAAGCGCGCGCCACCTCGTGGTGGCCGCCGCGCATCAGGCCCAGCTCGACCTGGTCCTGCACGTCCTCGATGTGGAAGGTGCCGCCGGCCGGGCGCGAGCGCATGAGGCCGCGCACCACGGCTTGCGTCAGCCCGTCCACCAGCTCGCGTACGCTGGCCGAGGCGGCGCCCTGGGCACCGTGCACGGCCAGGAAGGCCTTCATCATGGCCACGGCGATCTTTTGCGGCTCGAAGGGCACCACGGCGCCGTTGCGCCGGATGATCTGGTAGTGCTCGAGCGTGCTGCCCGTGCCCGCGGGCTGGGCAGCAGCGTAGGGCGCCTGCGGGGCGCGCGGAGAGTCGGACACAGCTGAGGGGGAGACGACTTGCATGGTTTTCCTTTCCGGGGTGGTGCGTCAGGCAGGCAGCGTGCGAACGGGCGCGGCAAAGCGCCGGTCAGGCTGCGGGCCGGGTGCGCAAGCAGGCGGCTTGAGCACTACATTTAGCGTGATGCGATGGATTAGAACACTATAGGTAGTGTTCAAGGGCTACAAGGGGTAAAGGCCTTTTGGCGAACTTTTCTGACACTGGGACCTGTCCGCTGGGCAGCATCCCAGCCCCGGCGCGAGCGGCTGCGGGTCAGGCGGTCCGGGCGGTGCCGGGTGGCAGCAACACGCCGCTGCCGGCCAGGGCGCTCCACAGGCGGGGCCATTCGAAGCCGCTGCCCGGGTCCCCCTTGCGCTGCGGAGCGATGTGTTCGTGGCCGGCGATGAAGCGGATGGGAAACTGCTCCATCAGCGCCCGGCACAGCCGCAGCAGGGCGGCGTACTGGGCCGACTCGAAGCGCTGGCCCTCCAGTCCTTCCAGCTCGATGCCGACCGAGTCATCGTTGCAATTGCCGCGCCCGCGGTAGTGCGAGAGCCCTGCATGCCAGGCACGCTGCCCGGCGTCCACGAACTGCCACAGCGCACCGGTGCGCTCAATGAAGAAGTGGCTGGACACCTGAAGGCCGCGTATCTGCGCGAAGTAGGGGTGGGCGTTCCAGTCCAGCCGATTGGTGAACAGCTGCTGTACCTGCCCGCCGCCATAGCTGCCCGGGGGCAGGCTGATGGAGTGCACGACGATCAAATCTACCTGGGCGCCGGCCGGCCGCTCGCCCTGGTTGGGCGAGGGCAGGCGGTGCGCTTCGGCCAGCCAGCCGCCACGCCAAGGGCTACTGCGCGTCGCCATGTTCATCGCCGCCCTGGGGCATGGCGATGTCCAGCCGCGCGATGCGGTAGCGGATTTGCCGCAGGCTGATGCCCAGGCGCGCCGCGGCTGCCGTGCGGTTGAAGCCGGATTCGTGCAGCGCGCGCACGAGGATTTCGCGCTCCTGCTGGTCCAGCCAGGCCTGCAGGTCGCCCGGCATTTCGCACGCTGCGGCGCTGGCTGCCGCGGGCGCGCCAGGGGCGCTGCCGGGCGGGCAGGCGGTGCCGGGCGCGGGATCTTCAATGTGCAGTTCGCGCCCGTCGCTCAGTGCCACGGCGCGGTGCAGCAGGTTTTCCAGCTCGCGCACGTTGCCGGTCAGCGGGTGGCGCGCCAGCTGCTGCATGGCCGTGTCCGTCAGGGGCGGCACGGCGATGTGGCTGTCTTCCTGGATGCGCGCCAGCAGCGCCGCGCACAGGGCCGGAAGATCCTCGCGGCGCTCGCGCAGCGGCGGCACCAGCACTTCGATGACGTTCAGGCGGTAGTACAGATCCTGGCGGAAGCGCCCGCCCAGCACGTCGGCGGCCAGGTCGCGGTGCGTGGCGCTGACGATGCGCACGTCCACCGCTTCCTCTTGGGTGGAGCCCAGCGGGCGCACGCTGCGCTCCTGGATGGCACGCAGCAGCTTGGACTGCATGGCCAGCGGCAGGTCGCCGATCTCGTCCAAAAACAAGGTGCCTCCGCGCGCCGCCTGGAAGAAGCCTTCCCGGTCCTGGCTGGCGCCGGTGTAGGAGCCCTTGCGGGCGCCGAAGAACTCGGCCTCCAGCAGATTTTCGGGAATGGCGCCGCAATTGACGGCGACCAGCGGCCCGCTGGCGCGCTGGCTGCTGGCGTGCAGCGCCCGCGCCACCAGCTCCTTGCCGGTGCCTGACTCGCCGCGTACCAGCACGGGCGCCATGCTGCGCGCCACCTTGGCGATGCGGTCCTTGACGGCGCGCATGGGAGCGGATTCGCCGATCAGGCGCCCCATTGCGTCCTGCGACGCCAGTGCCGCGGGCCTGACGCGGGCACCCCGCTGCGGCGCCGGCACCCCGCCGATGCCCTGGATGGCGGAGGCCACCACAGCGCGAAACTGCTTCAGGTCCACCGGCTTGGTGAGGTAGTCGAAGGCGCCGGCACGCAACGCCTCCACCGCGTTGTCTGCCGAGCCGTAGGCGGTCATGACCACGCAGCGCTCGCGCCGCTGCTGCTGGCGCAGGTCGTGCAGCAGCTCCATGCCGAAGCCGTCGGGCAGGCGCATGTCGCTGATGACCACGTCGAATTTCTGCGCCGCCAGCTGCTCGCGTGCCTCGGCGACGGTGGCGGCGGCCTCCACGCGGTAGCCCTCGCGCAGCAGCGTCAGCTCGTACAGCGTGCGCAGGTCGGGTTCGTCGTCCACGACGAGGATGGATGCGGCGGTATGGGTGTTCATGGGCGGTGCTTCAATGCCCGATTGTGTCAAACAGCGAAGGCGTGCTCCCGGGCTGGCTGCCGCCCCGAAACAGCACCGTGAAGGCATTGCCTGGCACCTCGCCGCGCGGCAGGCTGCGGCTGGCACGCTGGTAGCTGATGGCGGCGCCATGGCGTTGGCACAGCTCGCGGCAGATGTACAGGCCCAGGCCGCTGGAGCGGCTCTCGGACGAGAAGAAAGGCTCGAACAGGTGGCGCTCCACGCTCTGGTCCAGCGGCGCGCCGTCGCTCCAGATCTGCAGGCCGCAGCGGCCGCTGGGCGTGATGCGCGTGGACACGCACAGCGAATCGGCATGCGGGCCCATGTAGCGCAGGGCGTTGTCCAGCAGGTTCACCAGCACGCGGCGCAGGTGCTCGGTGTCGAACTCCACCTGGGCGCTGCCCGCTTCCAGCTTGAGCTGCCCCTGCCGCCTGGGCCGGTCGTGCGCCTGCCAATCGGCCCAGATGTGGCGCACTGCATCGTCCAGCGCCACCAGGGCCGGCGGTGCATGCAAGGGCCGGTGCTGCACGCGGGCGATGTCCAGCACCTCCTCGGTGATGCGCACCAGGCGCTCGGCGTTTTGCCGCACCATGGTGGTCAGCCGCTGGTGGCTGGGGTCAGAGAGATCTTCGGCGAGCAGCTCGTTGGCCTGCGAGATGGCGGCCAGCGGGTTGCGGATCTCGTGGGCCACGGCAGCAGACATGCGGCCCATGGCGGCCAGCTTTTCGGTGCGCAGGCGCGCCTCCATCTCGCGCAGGTCGTGCAGGAACATCACGCACAGCGGCTCCTCGTCGGGGCTGAGGGCGGCGGCGCGCGTGTGCGTGGGCCAGCTGCGCACGCGCAGTGCCATGGGCGCCAAGCCATCGTGCAGGATCTCCACGTCCACCATCTGCGGGACCTGCAGCGCGAAGGTCTCGCGCGCCAGCGCCAGCAATGGTGCCCAGGCGCCGTGGTGTCCCAGGGCGAAGGGCACGCCGCCTTCGGCGTGCGGGCCCAGCAGCAGCAGCGCAGCCGGGTTGGCCAAGCGCACCTGGCCTTCGGTGTCCAGCACCAGCACGCCATCGGCCACGTGCTGCATGACCAGGGCGCTCACGGCCCGCTGGGTGTGGGCGTCCACCTGGCTGCGCCGGGCCATCTTCTGCTCGCTGATCAGCCGGGCGGCCAGCAGGTGCGCCAGGTAGGCGACCACGAAGTAGCCCGTGCCGGTCAGGGCGGCCTGCAGATACATCTGGGCGCTGTCGGCGCCGCCCGAAGCGATGGCCCAGCCCAGCAGCACCAGCGTGGCGCAGGCGGCCGTGCCCAGTGCCAGGGTGAGGGTGCCGAGCACCGAAGCCAGCAGCAGCGGCAGTCCGAACAGCGGCGTGAAGTTCACCGATCCGCTGGTCTGCAGCGCCTGCAGCACGCCGATGAGCAGCAGATCCACGCCGATGGAGGGCAGCCAGTGCAGCCCCGGCTGGGGCGGGGGGGGCGTGCGCCGTCCGAACACCCGCAGTGCCAGCGTGGCCAGGAAGTACAGCCCGCTCACGGCCAGCAGCAGCGGGCCGGCCAGCTGGTTCACGGCCGAGCCCATGAGCACCAGCAACACCAGGGCCAGCGCCACCAGGACGCGCGCAGTCAGAAAGGCATGCCACAGGCGCGCAAACGGCAGGTTGCCCGGTGCGGGCGCGGACGCAGAAGCCACGCTGTGTTCAGCCCTCGCGCTGGTGCGCGGCGCTGCAGTAGCTACGCCCGTCCTGCTGCAGAGCCTGGGAGCGGGGAAGGTGCACGCCGCAGCGCGCGCAGCGCACCATGGGCTCGGGCAGCGGGTTGCCGGCGGGCGGCGGGGGCGGCGCCGCGCGGCGCTGGCCGCTGCGCCACAGGCCATAGACCACGGCCAGCACGGCCAGCAGCACCAGGTATTTCAGCATCAGGCGGCCCGCTCCAGCACCACTTCCATGACGAAGCGCGAGCCGGCATAGGCCAGCAGCAACAGCGCCGCGCCAGCGTAGAGCACGCGCGCCGCCTTGCGCCCGCGCCAGCCGAAGCGGGCGCGGCCCAGCAGCAGCACGGCAAAGGTGATCCAGGCCAGCACCGAGAACACGGCCTTGTGGTCCCAGCGCCAGGCGCGGCCGTACAGCACCTCGCTGAACAGCCAGCCGGCAGCCAGGGTGGCCGACAGCAGCACGAAGCCGGCAGCCACGAAGCGAAAAGTCAGGCGCTCCAGCGTCAGCAATGGCAGGCTGCTGGACAGCTCGGCCGCCTGGCGCATCTGCCGCTCGGCCCGGCCCATCAGCCAGGCGTGGATCACGGCCGCCGCGAACAGCCCGTAGCAGGCGATGCCCAGCGTGAGGTGCAGGGCCAGCCAGGGCGAGGCCGACACGTGCAGCGCGCGGCCGGGAAACGCCGCCGCCAGGATGACGGCCGCTGCCCCCAGGGCGCTGAGCACGGCGCGCGCGCGCATTTGCGGGAACAGCTGGCGCTCTACGGCGTAGGCGGTGAGCACCAGCCAGGCCGTCATGGACAGCGCCGGCGCAAAGCCGAAGTGGGGCACGCTGCCCAGCAGCCCCCAGGCCAGTGCCGCCGCGTGCAGCGCCCAGGCCGGCGCCATGGCCCAGGGGCTGCGCGTGCCACCGGTGCGCGCGGCGGCGCCCGCCGCCAGGCCATAGGCCAGGGCCGCGGCGCCCGCCAGCAACCAGCCGGCCAGGGATGCGCTGGGTAAAATCATGGGTTCGCAGTTTAGCCGTCCGCTGTCTCGGCGGCGCCCGCCCGGCCGGCCGCTGTCACAGCGTTTGCCGGCGCCTCTGGAGCACGCAGCCATGGCTTCCGCCCTTACCGACAAACTCACCCGTCTCGTCAAGGAGATGCGCGGCCAGGCCCGCATCACCGAATCCAACGTGCAGGACATGCTGCGCGAGGTGCGCATGGCCCTGCTGGAGGCCGACGTGGCCCTGCCCGTGGTGCGCGACTTCATCGCCCGCGTCAAGGACAAGGCCCTGGGCCAGGAGGTGCTGGGCAGCCTGAAGCCCGGCCAGGCCCTGGTAGGCATCGTCAACAAGGAGCTGGCTGCCACCATGGGCGAGGGCGTGGCCGACATCAACCTGGCCGCGCAGCCACCCGCCGTCATCCTGATGGCCGGCCTGCAAGGCGCGGGCAAGACCACCACCACGGCAAAATTAGCCAAGCACCTGCAGGAAAAGCGCAAGAAGAAGGTGCTCACCGTCTCGGGCGACGTGTACCGCCCGGCGGCCATCGAGCAGCTCAAGACGGTGACCAAGCAGGCCGGCGCCGAGTGGTTTCCCAGCAGCCCGGACCAGAAGCCCCGCGATATCGCCGCCGCCGCGCTGGACTACGCCAAGCGCCACTACTTCGACGTGCTGCTGGTGGACACGGCCGGCCGCCTGGCCATCGACGAGGTGCTGATGCAGGAGATCCAGGACCTGCACGCCGTCTTGAAGCCCGTGGAGACGCTGTTCGTCGTTGACGCCATGCAGGGCCAGGATGCGGTGAACACCGCGCGCGCCTTCAAGGAGGCGCTGCCGCTCACGGGCATCGTGCTGACAAAATTAGATGGCGACTCGCGCGGCGGTGCGGCGCTGTCGGTGCGCCAGGTGACGGGCGCGCCCATCAAGTTCGCCGGTGTGTCCGAGAAGATCGACGGGCTGGAAGTGTTCGACGCGGAGCGCCACGCCGGGCGCATCCTGGGCATGGGCGACATCCTGGCGCTGGTCGAGCAGGTCAGCGCCGGGGTGGACATGGAGGCGGCGCAAAAGCTGGCCGCCAAGGTCAAGAGCGGCGACGGGTTCGACCTGAACGACTTTTTGTCGCAGCTGCAGCAGATGAAGCAGATGGGCGGGTTGTCCAGCTTCATGGACAAGCTGCCCAGCGAGCTGGCAGCCAAGGCCGGCCAGGTGGACATGGACCGCGCCGAGCGCGACATCCGCCGCAAGGAAGGCATCATCTGCAGCATGACGGCGCAGGAGCGCAGGAAGCCCGAACTCATCAAGGCCACGCGCAAGAAGCGCATCGCCGCCGGTGCCGGCGTTCAGGTGCAGGAAGTCAACCGCCTGCTCAACGAGTTCGAGCATATGCAGGGGATGATGAAGAAGATGAAGGGCGGCGGCCTCATGAAGCTCATGAAGAAGATGGGCGGCATGAAGGGCATGAAAGGGATGAAGGGCCTGCCCGGCATGCCTTTCTGAGGTTTGTGGTCTTTTTGGCCTCCATCGCTTGTGGATAAAGCGCTGGCAGCTATATAAAAGATAGCAGACGGTGCTCGTCCAGGGCTCGGCCGCGTGACCTGGATGCAGGACTTCGCGCGGCGCAGGGGCATCGTGCTGGCGCCGCACGGCAAGTCCACCATGTCGCCCGAGCTGTTCGCGCTGCAGCTGCAGGCCGGCGCCTGGGGCCTGACCCTGGCTACGGCCTTCCAGGTGGGCACCGGGGTGTCAGCCGGCGCACGGCGCATCATCGTCGCCAACCAGGTCGTGTGTAACGCCGATCTGGACACGCTGGATGCGCTGCTGGCTCGTCATGCGGACGTGCGCCTGTGGTTTCTGGTGGACTCGCTGGCGCAGCTGGCCCTTATCGAGGGCTGGGCCGCGCGGCGAGCCAGCGCCCGGGTGTTCGACGTGCTGCTGGAGATGGGCATCCCTGGCCAGCGCACGGGCTGTCGCAGCCTGGAGCTGCGGCTGCCGCTGGCGCGGGCACTGGCCGCCTCGCCGGTGGCGCGCCTGGCGGGTATCGAGTGCTACGAAGGCGGCGTGGCGCGCTGCAACAGCGAGCACGATGCACGTGAGGTGACCGGCCTGGTGCGCCGTGTGGTGGAGGCGGCGCGCGCCTGCGATGCCGAAGGGCTTTGGAGCGTCGACGCGGACGACATCGTGCTGACGGCGGGTGGCTGGGCCGTCTTCGACCTGGTCGTGCCCCTGCTGCAGCTCCAGGGGTTGTCGCGCCCTGTGCGGGGCGTAATTGTGCTCGGGCTGCTACATCACCCACGACCATGGCAACTACCGGCGCTTTCTCACACTGGTGCAGCAGCGCGAAGGCCTGCAGGAAACTCTGCGCCCGGCCTTGACCGTCTGGTCCATGGTGCAGTCGGTGTCCGAGGCCGGCCAGGCGCTGCTGACCTGCGGACGGCATGACCTTTCCTACGATCTGGAGATGCCCATTCCCGTCAGCCTGGCGCGGCGCGGTGCGCTCGTGGCCAAGGCGGTGCCCGGTCACTGGAGCGTCAGCGCTCTCAACGACCAGCACGCCAGCCTGTGTCTCAACGGGGAGGCGCCTCCCGCGCAGCAACCGCGGGTGGGTGACCGGGTAGAGCTGGGCCTCTCGCATCCCTGCACCACCTTCGACAAGTGGCGCTGGATGCCGGTGGTGTAGGACGATGGCCGTATCACCGGAGCCACCCATGCCTGTTTTTGACCCGGGCCGGGCGGTGATCGGCCTGGCCCGCAGGCCGGATGCCGCTGATGGACGAGTGGCCGGCTGCCTGGACCGGGCGCACCGCATCGACTGCTCAGGCGGCGCCTCCTTGCCGCACGGGGCGGCCGGCGTGCAGCCAAGCGCGGCGCAGCACCTGGGGCGACCAGGCTTCCTCAGGGATCAACAGCCAGCGGTGTTCGCGCACGCTGCGGCCCAAGGCGATCTGGCTGGTGAACACGGTGAGCGGCACGGCCAGCAGCAAGGGCAGGCCGATGGGCACCAGCCACACCAGGGCGCTGCCGTCCAGGGCCGCCACGGCCACGGCCAGGGCCAGCACCCCCAGGCTCATGGGCGCCAGCCTGCGCGCGGCATCTTTCCACGGCACGGCGGCGGCTTCGCGCGGGGGCGACTTCCAGTCCAGGGGCAGCCCGGTCAGTGCCGCCAGCACGAACAGCGAATGCGCCAACATGCGGATGGGCGCCTGCAACACGGCCAGCGTGCCCTCCAGCAACGCGCCTGCGACCAAGTTGCGGGTGCCGCCGAACTGGCGCTGCTCGCCCTTGAGCACGATGGCCAGGACGCCCACTACGCGAGGCAGGAACAGCACGCACAGCGTCAGAGCCCACAGCGCCAGCAGCTGCCCGGGCACGCCGCTCCAGCCGGCCGCCACGGAAGCGCCCGACAGCCACAGCGCCGTGCCCAGCGTGATGAAGGCCAGCCACAGCGGCGCTGACAGATAGGCCATGGCCCCGGTCAGCAGCATGGCGCGGTGCACCGGGTGCAGGCCGGGCTCGGCAATCAGCTGTGCGTTCTGCAGGTTGCCCTGGCACCAGCGACGGTCGCGCTGCAGCTCGGCCAGCAGGTCCGGCGGCTGCTGCTCGTAGCTGCCGCCCAGGTCGGGCACCAGCCAGACGTCCCAGCCGGCGCGGCGCATCAGCGCGGCCTCCACGAAGTCGTGCGACAGGATGCCACCCGACAGCCCACCCTTGCCGCGGATGGGCGCCAGCGCGCAGTGGCGCATGAAGGGCTCGAGGCGGATGATGGCGTTGTGGCCCCAGTAGTGGGACTCGCCCAGCTGCCAGAACTGCATGCCCAGAGTGAAAAGGCGTCCCGTCACGCGCGAGGCGAACTGCTGGGCACGTGCATGCAGCGTCACGTGGCCTATGCCCTGCGTGGCCGTCTGGATGATGCCGGCGCGCGGGTGGGCCTGCATCAGCTTGGCCAGGGTGACCAGGCACTGGCCGCTCATCACGCTATCGGCGTCCAGCACCACCATGGATTCATAGTCGCGGCCCCAGCGGCGGCAAAAATCGGCCACGTTGCCCGCCTTGCGCTGCGTGCGGCGCTGGCGCAGGCGGTAGTACACCTCCACCTGAGGCTGCTGCGCATTGGTGGCCAGGGCCGTGCGCAGATCCTCCCAGGCGGTGCGCTCGGCCGCGGTAATCTGCGAGTCATAACTGTCCGAGAGCACGAACACGTCGAAGCTGCGTGCGTGGCCTGTGGCCGCCAGCGACTCGCAGGTGGCTCGCAGCCCGGCGAAAACGGTGGCCACATCCTCATTGCAGATAGGCATGACGATCGCTGTGCGGGCATCGGGCACCAGCTGTCGATCCGCTACGCTGCGGGCGGACAAGGCATGGGCGTCGCCGCGCAGCAGCACCCAGGCGCCCATCATCGCGGTATAGAAACCCGTGGTGACCCACAGGGACAGCAGGGCGAACAGCACCAGCTGGCCATATTCCAGCCACGCGCTGCCATACGCCGGCTGCACGCCGGCGAACAACGCCGTGGCCGCGGCACTGGTAGCCAGCGACAGCACCATGAACGCTTGGCGGCGCCGCGCGCCCGCCTGATGCCATGCCGCGGAGGACCGCTGCGCAGCCCGCGCGGGGGTGCGGCCGGTCAGGCGCGTCAAGGCGGCCGTCCCCACGCTGTTCCAAAAACCCCGCCAGGGCACTGGCACCATGGAGCCACGGTGCAGCGGCGGGGCCGTGAAGGCATTGGGGTGGCGCCGCTCGTGCTCGGCCCACGAGCGCGTCTCGTCCGGGCTCACTCGGGAAGAAGTAGGTGCGTCCATGTTTCGCTCACTGCGTCGTTGTTGTGTTGAAGAAAGGCGCGCAGCTCCACGGGCTGGCCGGGGTTCAGCCGCTGCACGCGCAAGGTCACGCGCCAGCCGCCGGTGGCGGGATTGGGGTAGGCCAGCTGTTCGAGCACGCGGCCGTTGGCGTCGCTGCTGACGACAGCCTTCAGCGGGGTATCCGGGGGCAGGGCCTGCAGGGCGGGGCCGGCGAAGTCCAGCACGTACTGCACCTGGCCGCGCAGCTGCTCGGCGCTTTGGCGCGTGTAGCCCATGCCCCGGCGCGTCTGCGTGACCCAGCTGCCCGGAGGGCGCTGCTGCTGGTCGCCCTGCCAGAGAATTTCGTAGTTGAACTCCAGCGCCTGGCCCGGGCGCGGAGCCTCGCGGGGCACCCAGTAAGCGACGATGTTGTCGTGCGTCTCGTCCGGCGTGGGCAACTGCACCAGCTCCACCCGGCCCGGCCCCCACTTGCCCAGCGGGCGCACCCAGGCGCTGGGGCGACGTTCATAGCGCGCTTCCACGTCCTCGTAACTGGCCCACTGCCGATCGCGCTGCATCAGGCCAAAGCCCTGCGGATCGGTCAGCGCAAAGGAGGTCACGCTGGGCGAGCGCGGGTTGCTCAGCGGGCGCCACAGCCACTCGCCATTGGCAGCAGCGACCATGAGGCCGTCCGAATCGTGCACTTCAGGCCGGAAGTCGCCCTGGCGCGGCTGGTTTTCGCCGAAGAAGAACATGCTCGTCAGGGGGGCGACGCCCAGCGTGGCCACCGGCGCACCGCCGTCGCGCAGGAACAGGCGGCTGTGCACGCGCGTCACCGTCTGCGCGTCCGGCTCGATATCGAAGCGATAGGCACCCGTGGCGCGGGGCGATTCCAGCAGCGCGTACACCGTGACCTGGGGCGCGTGCGCCGCCGGGCGCACCAACCAGAACTCGGTGAAGCGGGGAAATTCCTCCCCTTTCGCGCCCACCGTATCGATGGCCAGGCCGCGGGCCGACAGGCCGTACTGCTGGCCCTGGCCCAGAGCGCGAAAGTAGCTGGCCCCCTGGAAAACCGCCAGCTCGTCCTTGTAGCGGACCGAGTTCAGCGGGTAGTGCAGCCGCAGCCCGGCAAAGCCCAGATCGCCCCAGCGCTGCGGCTGCAGCCGGTTGGCGCCAAAGTCGAAGGCCGAGCGGTCGTAGCCGATGTGGCGTACCGAGCCGTCGGGCGCCACCTCGTTGACCAGCACAGGCTGGGGCTGCAGGGCGCCGCGGTGGAAGAACATGGCCTCGTAAGGCAGCTCCTGGTCACGCCACAGGGCGCGCTCGGGACGCCAGCGGATGTCGCGCAGGCCGTCATAGTCCAGCTGCGCCAGCTCGGCCGGCAGGGCGGCATCAGCGGCCTTGAAGGGCTGGGCCGCGCGCTCGCGGGCCAGTCGGGTCAGCTCTTCGAAATCGAAGGCTGCGGCGGGCCCCGCGGCGCAGGCCAGCAGCACCGCAACGGTGCCCAGCCAGCGCGGGGCCAGGTGGCCCCGCCGCGGCGTGCGATAAGCAGAGGGAACGAAGGTCATACCCCTGTAGGGCAAACCCTGTGCCAGCAGCAAAAAATGCTTACCTGACAGTCACTTGGCACAGATACGCGAAGTAACTGGATGCACGACGCTGGTAAAACCGGCCCTGTGGTGCCTGAACGTCGTCAGGAGGCGACGCGAAAATGTAGGACTACCTCGAAAACCTTTTGAAAATCAACAGGTTATTCGTGTCGCTCAGGGGCGACAGGCGGGCTCGTGCCGTCTTCTGCCTTGAAGTGTCCCGGCGTCAGGGCGTGCTTTTGCAGCAGCCGGTAGAACTCGGTGCGGTTGCGCTGGGCCAGCCGGGCGGCGTCTGCGGCGTTGCCATCGGTCATCTTCAGCAAGCCCACAAGGTACTCGCGCTCGAAGCGCTGGCGGGCCTCCGCCAGGCTGAGCACCTGGACGGCGGGAATGCGCAGGGCGCGCTGCACCAGGCTCAAGGGGATCAACGGCGTGGTGGAAAGCGCGCAGACCTGCTCAACTACGTTGTAGAGCTGGCGCACGTTGCCGGGCCAGGGCGCAGCGCCCAGCGCCTTGAGCGCCTCGGGCGAAAAGCCGGACAGGCGCTTGCCGTACTTGCGCGCCAATGTGCTCAGGAGATGGTTGGCCAGCAGTGCAATGTCCTCGCGGCGCTCGGCCAGCGAAGGCAGGCTGAGCGTAACCACGTTCAGCCGGTAGTACAGGTCTTCGCGGAACTGGCCTGCCGCCATGGCCGCCTCCAGGTCGCGGTGGGTGGCCGAGAGAATGCGCACGTCCACGGCGATCGACTGGCTGGAGCCCACGGGCCGCACGGCGCGCTCTTGCAGCACGCGCAGCAGCTTGACCTGCAGGGCCGGCGGCATGTCGCCGATTTCGTCGAGCAGGAGCGTGCCGCCTTCGGCCGCCTGGAACAGGCCCTTGTGGTTGCTCACGGCGTCGGTGAAGGCGCCCTTGACGTGGCCGAACAGTTCGGATTCGAGCAGCGCCTCGGGAATGGCGCTGCAGTTGACCGCCACGAAGGGCTGGCCCGAGCGCGGGCTGGCGCGGTGGATGGCGCGGGCCAGCAGCTCCTTGCCCGTGCCGCTCTCTCCCAGCAGCATCACGCTGGCGTCCGACTGCGCCACCATCCGGGCGTCGGCCAGCAGGTCTGCCATGCGGCTGGAACGGCTGACGATCTCGGCGCGCCAGCCCTCGTCGGCCTGCGGCGCCGGCGCACTGGCCGGGGCGGCCAGGGCCAGCGCCTGGCTGATCTTGTCCATCAGCTCGCGCGCGTCGTAGGGCTTGGTGAGATAGGTGAACACGCCCCGCGCCGTGGCCTCCACCGCGTCGGGGATGGTTCCGTGCGCCGTGAGCAGGATGACGGGCATGGCCGGGTGGCGGGCGCGGATGTCATCGAACAGCGCCAGCCCGTCGCGGCCAGGCAGACGCACGTCGCTGATGACCAGCTGAGGCCGCTCTGCCTCGAACTGGGCCAGTGCGGCTTCGGCCGAGGTGGCCGTGGTGACCGCGTAGCCGGCCGCGTTCAGGCGCAGAGACAACAGGCGCAGCATGTCTGCGTCGTCGTCCACCACGAGAATGCGCTGGCGGGCGTCCGTCAGTTTGCTGGCAGGCAGGGAGGGGCGGGCTGCTGGCATGGGGGCGGGCCTTTAGCGCGCAGCGTCCGTGGCACGGGCCGGGCGGGTGTTCAAGCTGCGCTCCAGCTTGCGCATGGCCTCCAGGCGTTCGCCCAGCTGCTCGTTGCGTTGCTGGGCCTCGCGCAGCTGGCGGGCCTGGCGGTCCAGCTGTTCTTCCAGGCGCCGCTGCTGCAGCAGCCGCCCTTCCAGCAGCCGCGCAAGGGGATGCACGGCGGCCAGGGCGTCATCGTCCAGCACGCGCTGCACCTGCCCGAGGGCGCGCGCCGTGTCTGCCGGCTGACGGGTGTGCATCAGCGCCAGCGCCAGGTGCAGCGGGCCCGCTGCAGGGCCGCCCGGCTCCCTGTCCAGCCTGGAGATCTCGGAGGTCAGTGCGGCCGCGTCGGCGCCGCGCACATGGTCGGCGTATTGCAGTGCCTGCTGCAGCTCGCGGTCGGAGGCGCTCGGGGAGGGGGCGGCAGGCTCCTCGGCGGGTTCTTTCAAAGGGACCTGTGGCTGCGGCGGCGGGCTGCAGCTTGCCGCCGGTGCGGGCTGTGCTGGCGCGGACGGGCTGGCGGGGACAGCGCAGCCCGCCAGGAGCAGCAGGGCGATGGCAGGCAGCAGCAGGCATTTAGGAATCATCGGACAATTCGATACGGAAGGCAGTGTGCGGGCCCGTGTCCAGCAGCGTGGCGTTGCCGCCATGGGCGATGGCGTATTCGCGCACGATGGACAGGCCTACGCCCGTGCCGCGCGCCATGTCCTGCGGCTGGCGCTGGCCACGGTAGAAGGGTTCGAAGACATGGGGGCGGTCATTGTCATGGACGCCCGGACCTTCGTCGTGTAGGTCAATCCGCACACGCCCATGGACTCGCGACAGCACGATGTGGATGGTGCCGCCCCGCGGCGAGAAACGGATGGCGTTGGAGAGCAGGTTGGCGACGGCCGAGCCCATCTTCTCCGCATCCACCGTCAACCGCAGCGGGCCGCCTTGCACCTGCACCTGCAGGCCCTTGGCCTGCCACTGCAGGCGCTGGGCCTGTACCTGCTCCTGGATGAGGGCCGCCAGCTCGCTGGGGGTGCGCCGCAGCTGGCGCGCCTCGAAGGCAGCAGCGTTGAAGCGCAGCAGCGCCTCGATCTCGCCCTGCAGCGCCAGGGTGTTTTGGCGCAGGATTTCCACCACCTCGCGCTGGCTCTCGCCCAGCTCGCCGGTGACGCCCTCCTGCAGCAGTGCCACCCCCTCGCGCAGCGAAGCCAGGGGGGTCTTGAGCTCATGCGAGACGTGGCGCAAAAAGCGTGCCTTGTCTGCTTCCAGCTCCAGCAGCCGCACGCGCAGCCACTCCAGCTGCTGGCCCAGGCGACGCACGTCCACCGGGCCGGCGACCTCCACGCTGCGCGACAGCTCGTTTTCGCCCAGTCGCCGTATGGCGCGCTCCAGCCGCTTGAAGGGGCGCGCCAGCCACACGCCCAGGGCCAGCGCCAGCACTGCCGCCAGTGCGATGGTGCCCACCACGCGGCGCGTGACGGCGCGGCGGCTGGCCTCGACCTGCTCCATCAGTTCGCTGCTGCGGCGGGTGTTGAGTTCCTGCACCGCCTGGGCTATGGCGGTGTTCAGCGCATCGATATCCAGAAACAGTGCGGCCACCGCGCGCTCGCTGTCCAGCGACTGCGCCGCCGGGCCTTGCAGCAGCACCGCGACCTGGGCCAGCTGATCGCTCCACTGCTCGGCCAGCTGTGGCGGCAGGCCGCGCTGGCGCAGCGACTGCAGCGTGCTCTGCGCGTCCTGCCGGGTCTCTTCAAAGCGCCGGCGCAACTGCGCGTCGCCCAGGATGAGCGACTGGCGCGCCGCCCGCTCCAGCGCCTGGCTGCGACTGCCCAGGTTCTGCGCGGCGGCAGCCAGGGTGATGGCCTCCGTCGCCCCGGTGCGGCTTTGCGCCATCAGTTGCTCCAGCGTGGCCAGGGCCTGCAGGGAGCTGGCGCCCAGCAGGGCGCCGATGGAGAGAAAGGCCAGCAGCAACAGCTGCTGGAACGACAGGCCACCCCGGGCCGGGTGGCGCTTGCGAGCGGCGCTTTGCGCTGCGGGCACGGCCTGCCTGCCACCGGTTGCGGTCAGTGCGCCGGCTCCGGTTGCGGCTCGTGCAGCTGCACCTGGCCCCGCAGCGTGTAGGTGCGCGCTTCGGTGATGCGCACATCGATCATCTGCCCGATCAGCCGGGCATTGCCCGCGAAGTTGACCACCCGGTTGCATTCCGTGCGGCCCATCAGCTCGCTGCCGTCGCGCTTGGACACGCCCTCGACGAGGATCCGCTGCACCGTGCCCACGCGCTCCTGGCTGATCGCGAGGATGTTGCGGTTGATGACGGCCTGCAGCTGCTGCAGGCGGCGCAGCTTGACGTCGTGCGGCGTGTCGTCGTGCAGGTTGGCGGCCGGCGTGCCGGGGCGCGGGCTGAAGATGAAGCTGAAGGAGTTGTCGAAGCGCACGTCGTCGATCAGCTTCATCATCTTCTGGAAGTCTTCCTCGGTTTCGCCGGGAAAGCCCACGATGAAGTCGCTGCTCATGGCCATATCGGGCCGGATGGCGCGCAGCTTGCGGATGGTGCTCTTGTATTCCATGGCCGTGTAGCCGCGCTTCATGGCCATCAGGATGCGGTCGCTGCCGTGCTGCACTGGCAGGTGCAGGTGGCTGACCAGCTTCGGGATGCGTGCATAGGCCTCAATGAGCCGGGGCGTGAACTCGTTGGGGTGGCTGGTGGTGAAGCGGATGCGCTCGATGCCGGGAATCTCGGCCACGTATTCCAGCAGCAGCGCGAAGTCGGCTGTGTCTTGCGTGTCGCCCATGGCGCCCAGGTAGGCGTTCACGTTCTGGCCCAGCAGCGTGACCTCCTTCACGCCCTGGTCGGCCAGGCCCGCCACCTCGACCAGCACATCCTCGAACGGACGGCTGACCTCCTCGCCGCGCGTGTAGGGCACCACGCAGTAGCTGCAGTACTTGGAGCAGCCCTCCATGATGGAGACGAAGGCGCTGGCGCCCTCGACGCGCGCGGGCGGCAGATGGTCGAACTTCTCGATCTCGGGGAAGCTGATGTCCACCTGCGGCCGGCGCTGCGCCTCGCGGGCGTTCAACAGCTCGGGCAGGCGGTGCAGCGTCTGCGGGCCGAAGACCACGTCCACGAAGGGCGCCCGGCGGATGATCTCCTCGCCCTCCTGGCTGGCCACGCAGCCGCCCACGCCGATGAGCACGCCGCGTTCCTTCAGATGCTTGACGCGGCCCAGGTCGGAAAAGACCTTTTCCTGCGCTTTCTCGCGCACCGAGCAGGTGTTGAAGAGAATCAGGTCGGCTTCTTCCGGATCCTGCGTGGGTTCATAGCCTTGGGCGGCTTTCATCACGTCGGCCATCTTGTCCGAGTCGTACTCGTTCATCTGGCAGCCGAAGGTTTTGATGAAGACTTTCTTGATCGTCATGGTGCAGCTCCCGCCTTCAAAGGGCCGGGGTGGGCAAGGGGGCGGCCGTGGCGCCGCGCTTGCGCGCGCTGCTCTTGGCCTCTGCGGGCGTGAGCAGCCACGCGGTGAGCAGCCGGCCGGTGCTGGCCTCCATGACGTAGTTCACCGTGAGCGGTTCGCCGGCCAGCGTGTGCGCGAAGACCAGGGCGTTTTGCTGGTTGAAGATGCGCAGGCCCGGTGCCAGGCGCACGGGCTTGCCGTTGAGCTCGCCCTGGGTCCGGCTGAGGATCTTCAGCGTGCCGCGCTCGGCCGTCGCGGGGAAGGTGCGCTGGCCGGCGGAGGCGATAGGGGCCGCGGGTTGTGCCTGTACACCGACGCAGGGCAGCATCAGCAGTGCAGCGACGCACAGCGCTGTGCCGCAAGAAGAAAAGCGAGAGGAAGAACAGCGTTGCATGGTGTGTATCCAGAGGCTGTGAGTAAAACGCGGCGGAACATGCGATTGTGCCCAATCCGCCTGCAGCAGCCATCAATAACGGGAAGATTGGGCAATAGGGACAATCCAAAATCTATCGCCATTTGTTGCGAATTGATACAGAATTCATGCTTTGACATTCGGTGGGACTGTTTTCAAAAGCCCGGCACAAGGTGCCGCGCAGCCGCCGGGTAATTGTTTCCAACAGAGGATGGAATGGATTTTTCTCGCATGAAGCTGGGCACGCGACTGGGTTTGGGCTTTGTCATAGTCATCGTCGCCGGACTGCTGGTAGCGTTTTTTGGTGCCATGCAGCTCCACGCTGCACGTCAGAACACCGCTGTGCTGGTTGATGACCGGCTGATCAAGATCGAGCAGCTCAACCAGGTGCAGGGCAATCTGAACGTCATAGCGCGTGCCTCGCGCAACATCGCCTTGCTGGATGACGATCAGGCAAGAGAGGCAGAGAAGACGCGCATCGACGAAGCCCGCGCAAAGAACGACGCACTGTTCAAGCGGCTCGAGGAGTCCATTCAGGCCGCAGACGCAAGAGAGCTACTGAAGAAGCTCGACGAGTTGCGCGCCCCTTATCTATCCTCGATGGAAAAAGCTGTGAACCTGGGTCTGGCGGGGCAGGGAACGATGGCGTCCGATGTGTTGCTACGTGAAAACCGGCCGCTGCAAGCGCAGTATTTCAGCGTGCTCGACCAACTGATCGGCCTGCTGAAAAGCCAGATGCAGACGACCGCCAAGGCCATGCGCGAGCAGGCCGACCTGGCGATCTGGCTCATGGCGGGCATCGCTGGTTTCGCTGCTGTTGCCGGCGGCGTCATCGCCTGGCTGCTCACGCGCTCGATTACCCGCCAGCTGGGCGGCGAGCCCGACTACGCCGCAGATGTGGCGCGCGCAATCGCGCAGGGCAATCTCGCCGTGGAGGTGCAGCTGCGCGCCGGCGACGAGCGCAGCCTGCTGGCTGCCATGCGCTCCATGCGTGACAGTCTGGCGCAGGTCGTGGGCCGCGTGCGCCAGGGCTCGGAGTCGGTGGCCGCGGCCAGCACGCAGATCGCGCATGGCAACCAGGACCTGTCCGGCCGCACCGAGAGCCAGGCCAGCGCGCTGGAGGAAACCGCCGCGTCGATGGAGGAGCTGTCGTCCACCGTGCGCCAGAACGCCGACAACGCGCGTCAGGCCAACCAGCTGGCCCTGAGCGCCAGCACCGTGGCCGTGCAGGGTGGCGAGGTGGTCGGCCAGGTGGTGGACACCATGCGCGGCATCAACGAATCCAGCCGCAAGATCGCCGACATCATCGGCGTCATCGACTCCATCGCCTTTCAGACCAACATCCTGGCATTGAACGCGGCTGTGGAAGCAGCGCGTGCCGGCGAGCAGGGCCGGGGCTTTGCCGTGGTGGCCAGCGAGGTGCGCAGCCTGGCGCAGCGCAGCGCCGAGGCAGCCAAGGAGATCAAGGGCCTGATCACCGACAGCGTGGACCGGGTGGAGCAGGGCAGCGCGCTGGTGGACCGTGCCGGCGCGACCATGCAGGAGGTGGTGGGCAGCATCCGCCGCGTGACGGACATCGTCGGCGAGATCAGCGCTGCCAGCAGCGAGCAAAGCGCAGGCGTGTCCCAGGTGGGCGAGGCTGTCATGCAGATGGACCAGGCCACGCAGCAAAACGCCGCGCTGGTCGAGGAGATGGCCGCAGCCGCCGCCAGCCTGAACCAGCAGGCGCAAACGCTGGTGCAGGCCGTCAGCGTGTTCCACTTGGCGGGCGGCGCGTCCGCCCCGGCCCTGGCCTACGCGGGCTGAACGCCGGGAATGCGCCTCAGGGCGCCACCGCAACGAAAAAAGGCCCGAACGATCGTTCGGGCCTTTTTTTGCGTGTTCCTGGTGGTGGTACCGGGACTTGAACCTGGGACATCAGCATTATGAATGCTGCGCTCTAACCAACTGAGCTATACCACCGAAGCCGCAAATTATAGAACAGAAATTTGCGGCCGGGCAATCACTGGTGCGTGAAGTTGGCGGCGCGCTTGTTCACGAAGGCGTCCATGCCTTCCTTCTGATCCTGGGTGGCGAACAGGGCGTGGAACAGGCGGCGCTCGTACATCAGGCCGTCGCTCAGGGTGCCCTCGAAGGCGCGGTTCACCGTCTCCTTGGCGGCCATCACGGCGACCTGCGAGAAGCCGCAGATGAGAACAGCCGCGCCCAGGGCTTCTTCCATCAGCTTATCCAGCGGCACCACGCGGCTGACCAGGCCGGCGCGTTCGGCCTCGGCGGCGTCCATCATGCGGGCCGTCAGGGCCATGTCCATGGCCTTGGACTTGCCCACGGCGCGCGGCAGGCGCTGCGTGCCGCCGGCGCCGGGGATCACGCCCAGCTTGATCTCGGGCTGCCCGAACTTGGCGTTGTCGGCGGCAATGATGAAGTCGCACATCATGGCCAGCTCGCAGCCGCCGCCCAGCGCGTAGCCGCTCACGGCGGCGATCACCGGCTTCCTGATCTGGCGGATCTGCTCCCAGTTGCGGGTGATGTAGTCGCCCTTGTAGGCGTCGGCGAAGCTGTACTTGGCCATGGCGCCGATGTCCGCGCCGGCGGCAAAGGCCTTCTCGCTGCCCGTCAGCACGATGCAGCCGATCTTCTCGTCCGCGTCAAAGGCCTTCAGGGCCTGGCCCAGTTCGTCCATCAGCTGGTCGTTCAGGGCGTTGAGCTGCTTGGGTCGGGCGAGCGTGATGACGCCGACCTTGTCCGCCTCGGTGCGGACCTCGATGCATTCGTAGGCCACGGGGTATCTCCGTTATGTAGTGGTTGACTGAAAGAGAAAGAAAGAAAAAAGGGGAGGCGAACGACTATAGCGGCCCTCTCTCTGACCAGGCTCAAGCCGGCCCCAGCCAGCGCCCGGCGGCCTGGGCATCGGCCACGTCCAGGCGCACGGTGCCCGCGGCGGCATCGGCCGGCGGCAGGGCCAGGGGCAGGCGCAGCAGGCGCCGGTCGCGCGCCAGCAGCGCGGTGAGCTGGTTGTGCGTGCCGGCGTACAGCAGCAGGTCGTCCAGTTGCTGCAATCGCCAGGCCTCGCCCGGCAGCTCCACGCCCAGCCATTCGTCGCCGGCCATGAAGCCCGCGGCCTCGGCGGCGCCGCCGCGCAGCACGGTCTTGACCTGCACACCACCCGCTCCCTCGCTGGCGCGCAGGCCCAGGCGCTGGGCCAGGGGCGCTGCCTGGTGGGTGAGGGCGACGCCGTGGGCGGCCAGCAGCTCGGCCAGCGGCAGCTCGCCCGTGCCGTGCACCCAGGCGGCGATCTGCGGCGACCAGTCGCGGCCCGTGAGCTGCTGCAGCACGGCCAGCAGGTCGGCCTCGTCCATGGGGCCGCCGTGGGTGCGCTGCCACAGGGCGCGCATGGCGTCGTCCAGCGTGGCGCGGCCATCCCGGCGCAGCGCCAGGTCCAGGCACAGGCCGACCAGGGCGCCCTTGGTGTAGTAGCTGACGGTGGCGTTGGGGGTGTTCTCGTCCTGGCGGTAGTACTTGACCCAGGCGTCGTAGCTGGCCTGGGCCACGCTTTGCACGTGGCGTCCGGGCGTCTGCAGCACCTGGTTGATGGTCTTGGCCAGCACGCGCAGGTAGCTGGCGTGGTCGATCAGGGCGGCGCGGCGCAGCAGCAGGTCGTCGTAGTAGCTGGTGAAGCCCTCGAAGAACCACAGCAGCTGCGTGTAGTTTTCCTGGCCGTAGTCATAGCGGGCGAACTGCGCCGGGCGCAGGCGCTTGACGTTCCAGGTGTGGAAGTACTCGTGGCTGAACAGGCCCAGCAGCGTCTGGTAGCCCTCGCTGGCGCGCTCCTCGCCCAGGCGCGGCAGGTCGCGCCGGCCGCAGATGAGGGCGGTGGAGTTGCGGTGCTCCAGCCCGCCGTAGCCGTCGGCCACGACGTTGAGCAGGAAGACGTAGCTGCCGAACGGCGGGCGGCCCTCGCCGTGCCACAGGCGGATGGTCTCCTGGCAGATGCGGCGCACGTCGCGCACCAGGCGGTCGCTGTCGAAGCTGGCGGCGGCGCCGGCCACCACCAGGCGGTGCGGCACGCCGCAGGCGGTGAAGCGGATGCTCCAGAACGGGCCCATCTCGACCGGGCAGTCCACCAGCTCGTCGTAGTCGCGCGCGCGGTAGGTGCCGAAGCCCGAGCGCGCCACCTTGTGCGGCGCCAGGCCCGTGGCCAGCGACCAGCCAGCCAGGGCCTGCGGGCGCTCGATCTCGATGTCGTGGGCCTCGTCCTCCTGCCCGTGCACGCGCAGGCAGACGCTGGTGCCGTTGAAAAAGCCCCGCGAGGCGTCCAGCCAGGCGGTGCGCACGGAGGTGTCGTAGGCGGCGACTTCGTAGGTCAGCACCAGCGGGTGGCCGGCGTCGCAGTCGGCGCGCCAGCTGCACTTGTCCAGCTGCATCAGCGCCACGGGCCGGCCGTCCTGGCTGGCGCTGAGCGACTGCAGGTTCTTGGCGAACTCGCGCACCAGGTAGCTGCCCGGGATCCACACCGGCAGCGACAGCTGCTGGCGCGCCGCCGGCGCGTGCACGGTGAGCGTCACGCGGTACAGGTGCTGGTGCACCAGGGAGGGGTCGATGCGGTAGTGGACGGCAGCCGTGGCGGGGCGCAGGGTGGTCATTGAGCTATCAAAAGATGAGCTGCCAGCGCTTGTTTGTCGGGCATTTGCGATAGTTTTCTATCGCAAAGCCGCGCCAAGCAAGCGCTGGCAGCTCCTGAATCAGGAGTGGCCGCGTGGCGGTCACTTGGCCGTCGTGGCCACCTCGGCCAAGCGCTTTTCCAGGTCGCTCGCGCCGATGGCGCCGGGCACGCGCGAGCCGTCGGTGAAGATCACCGTGGGCGTGCCGGTGATCTTGTGCTTGCGGCCAAAGGCCAGGTTGCGCTGCAGCGCGGCGGTGTCGCAGCTGTTGGCGGCGGGCACCTTGTCGCGCAGCATCCAGTCGTCCCAGGCGGCGGCGGGGTCCTTGGCGCACCAGATGTTGCGCGACTTCTCGGCCGAATCGGGGCTGAGGATGGGGTACAGGAACAGATAGACCGTCACGTTGTCCACGTTCTGCAGGTCCTTCTCGAAGCGCTTGCAGTAGCCGCAGTTGGGGTCTTCGAAGACGGCCAGCTTGCGCTCGCCCTTGCCGCGCACGACGGTCACCGCGTCCTGCAGCGGCAGCGACTTGAAGTCCACCGCCGTCAGCTTGTTGATGCGGTCCTCGGTCAGGTTGCGCCGCGCGCGGGTGTCGATCAGCTCGCCCTGGATCAGGTAGTTGCCGCTGGCGTCGGTGTAGAACAGGTCGGTGCCAATGCGCACCTCGTACAGCCCCTTCATGGGCGTTGGCCGCACCTCGTCGATCTGCGACAGCTGCGGGATGCGCTCGCCCAGCGCCTTGCGGATGGCCGCGTCCTGCGCGCTGGCCTGCGCGCCGGTGAGAAGGAGGGCCGCCGCGGCAAGCAGGGCGTGAAGGGGTTTCATGGTGGTCGTCATCGTGTGTGAGTGGATGGCCGCAGGCGTGGCGGCCGGCGCGCAGGTCAAGAAAAGGAGGAGGGAATCGTCAGGCGCCGGAGCCCATGGCCTGGCGCGCCACCCAGGCCTTCAGCGGGCCGCTGCGCTCGAAGCCGTTCATGCCCCAGTTGCGCAGCGTCGCCAGGCCCGCCTCGCGGCGCGAAAACAGCTGCTGCAGGCCGTCCATGACCAGGCTGGCCGGCAGCAGCGCCGCTTTGCGCTCGCGCTCGTAGCGGCGCAGCAGGCGCAGGTCATGCAGTGGGCGCCAGCTCTCGCGCCCGTGCAGCACGCGCGCCAGCACTTGCGCATCGGCCAGGCCCAGGTTCAGCCCCTGGCCGGCCAGCGGGTGCACGTTGTGCGCCGCGTCGCCGGCCAGTGCCCAGGCCTGCTGCGGCTGGCCGGCCAGGTGGCCGCACCAGCGGCGCGCGCGCGCCTGCTGCAGCGACCAGCTGGCGCGCGGCCCGCTCACGCGCAGCGCGCCCAGGGCGCCGTGGCTGGCCTGGGCCAGCTGCCGGGTGAAGGTGTCGTCATCGAGGGCAAGGGCCTGCGCCGCCTGGTCATGGGAGACAGACCAGACCACGGCCACCAAGTTCCCCTGCGGCCCATCCAGGGGCAGGAAGGCCAGGATGCTGCCGTCCGCGCCGAACCACTGGCGCGCCACCTGACCGTGGGGCCGCTCGCACTGCAGCCGCGTGGCCACGGCGGTCTGGCCGTAGGGGGTGGTGTCGAAATCCACGCCGAACTGCTCGCGCGTGCGGCTGGCGCGGCCCTCGCAGACCACCGTCAGCGGCGCGGCCACGGGCGCCGGCACCACCTCGACCTGGGGCTGAAAGCGTACCGCCTCGACCAGCCGCGCCTCCAGCGCCGGCACGTCCACGATCCAGGCCAGCGCCTCGCGGCCCTCATCCGCGGCGTCGAAATGCACGGCGCCGTCCTGGTCGGCTGCCACCTGCATGCGCAGCACGGGCGTGGCGTGTTCGGCCTCGGGCCAGGCGCGCAGCGACTGCAGCAGCGCCTGCGAGGCGCCGCTGAGGGCATAGGCGCGCACGTCGGGCGCGGCGGCGGCGGGCGCGGGCGGCACCACCAGCGCCACGCGCAGCCGCTCGCGCGCCAAGAGAAGGGCCAGCGTGCGGCCCACCACGCCCGCGCCGCGAATGCATATGTCGAATGTCTGCGCCATGCGGCGGATTGTAGGAGCCGCCCTGGAGCAGCCCGCGGGTGCCCAAAGAAGGGCTTTGGGGCCGGCATCCTAGAATCGCCGGTTTCCCCAGACACCCAGAAAGCCTGAGCGCCATGAGCCTGAAATGCGGCATCGTGGGCCTGCCCAACGTCGGCAAGTCCACCCTGTTCAACGCCCTCACCAAGGCCGGCATCGCCGCCGAGAACTACCCGTTTTGCACCATCGAGCCCAACACCGGCGTGGTCGAGGTGCCCGACCTGCGCCTGGACCAGCTGGCCCAGATCGTCAGCCCTGAGCGCACCGTGCCGGCCATCGTCGAGTTCGTGGACATCGCCGGTCTCGTGGCCGGTGCCAGCAAGGGCGAGGGCCTGGGCAACCAGTTCCTGGCGCACATCCGCGAGACGGACGCCATCGTCAACGTGGTGCGCTGCTTCGAGGACGAGAACGTGATCCACGTGGCTGGCCGCGTGGACCCGATCGCCGACATCGAGGTCATCCAGACCGAGCTGTGTCTGGCTGACCTGGCCACCGTTGACAAGGCCCTGCAGCGCTACAGCAAGGCCGCCAAGAGCGGCAACGACAAGGAAGCCGCCAAGCTGGTCGCCCTGCTCACGCCCATCCAGGCCGCCCTGGACCAGGGCAGGCCGGCGCGCACCGTGCCGCACGCCAAGGAAGACGCGCCGCTGCTCAAGCCCTTTTGCCTGATCACTGCCAAGCCGGCGATGTTCGTCGGCAACGTGGCCGAGGACGGCTTCGAGAACAACCCGCTGCTGGACAAGCTGAAAGACTACGCTCAGGCCCAGGGCGCGCCCGTGGTGGCCATCTGCGCCAAGATCGAAGCCGAGATGGCCGAGATGGACGACGATGACCGCGCCATGTTCCTGCAGGAGATGGGCCTGGCTGAGCCCGGCCTGAACCGGCTGATCCGCGCCGGCTACGACCTGCTGGGCCTGCAGACCTACTTCACCGCCGGCGTGAAGGAAGTGCGCGCCTGGACGATCCGCAAGGGCGACACCGCCCCGCAGGCCGCCGGCGTGATCCACGGCGACTTCGAGCGCGGCTTCATCCGCGCGCAGACCATCGCTTTTGACGACTTCCTGCAGTTCAAGGGCGAGCAGGGCGCCAAGGACGCCGGCAAGATGCGCGCCGAGGGCAAGGAATACGTCGTCAAGGATGGCGACGTGATGAACTTCCTGTTCAACGTCTGACCCGCGCCAGACGCCCCGCCGTCCGTCAGGCGGCGGGCGGCGCGCCCCTCCAGGCCACGTCCTGCGCGCCGGGCAGCGCGCGAAAGGCCGGGCGCGCGAACAGGTAGCCCTGCATCAGCGTCACGCCCTCATGTAGGAAGAAGTCGCACTCGCCGGCCGTCTCGATGCCCTCGGCGATAACCTGGATGTCTAGCTCCTGGCAGATGCGCAGCAGCCCGCGGGCGATGGCCTGGCGGGCGCGGCTGGTGTCCACGGCGCGCACCAGCGCCATGTCCAGCTTGACGATGTCGGGCTGGAAATCCGCCAGCAGCGCCAGGCCGGCATAGCCGGCGCCGAAGTCGTCGATCGCCGTCAGGAAGCCAAAGCGCTGGTACTCGCGCAGGATGGTTGCCAGCCACGGGCCGTCCTCGACGCGTTCGCCCTCGGTGACCTCAAAGACGATGCGCTCCAGCGCCAGGCCGTGCTGCCGTGCGGCCTGCAGCGTGGTGCGGATGCACACTTCGGGCCGATAGACGGCATTGGGCAGGAAGTTGATCGACAGCCTGGCCGCGAGCCCCAAACCGGAGGCGGTGGCGATGGCCTTGACGCGGCAGGCCTGGTCGAAGCTGTAGCGGTTGTCGTGGGTGACCTGGCCCAGTACCCAGCCGGCGCCCTGGCCTGCGCTGCCGCGCACCAGCGCCTCCTGCGCCCAGACCTGGCGCGTGGCCAGGTCCACGATGGGCTGGTAGGCGAAATCGAAGTCGAAGGGCAGCGGGGCGGCGTTCATGCAGCCGACGCAGCCTGTGGCCGGCGGCAGCGCCGCGTCCTGGGGCAGCGGGGTGGTGGTCATGGGTGCGGGCGGGCAGGGCGGGGCGTTGGTGGGCATGCGAAGGCACGCACGGAGCAGGCATGGTGGCACAGGTGGGCGCGGCGTGCCGGCCTGCCGGGGCTGCGCCTTGCCAGGCCCAGGGCGCGTGCGCGGAGCACAATCGCCGCCGGATCGGGGCATGGCTTCCGGTTCGCACCCCTCCCGTGCCGCACCCCTGCCAGCGCCGCAGCCCTGCGTCGCGGCGGGCGGCGAGCCGGTCCGCTTTGCCACTCTCACACCACCGCCCTGCATGCACCCCGGCATCCTCTACGCCACCCTGGCCTATACCGCCTGGGGCCTGTTCCCCCTGTACTTTCGCCAGCTGGCCGGCGTCTCGGCGCTGGAGGTGATCGCCCACCGCACGCTGTGGTCGCTGGTCTTCGTGGCCGTAGTGCTGGTGGCGCGGCGGCAGCTGGCGTGGATGGGCGCGGCGCTGCGCCAGCCGCGGCTGGTGGGCATCTTTGCGCTGTCGGCGCTGCTGCTGGCGGCCAACTGGCTGGTCTATGTCTGGGCCATCAACGCCGGGCATGTGCTGGACGCCAGCCTGGGCTACTTCATCTTGCCGCTGCTGAACGTGGCGCTGGGCTACGCGTTGCTACACGAGCGTCCGCGCCGCGGCCAGTGGCTGGCCGTGGGCATCGCGGCGCTGGGCGTGCTGTGGCTGACGGTGCAGGCCGGGCAGCTGCCCTGGATCGGCCTGTTCATTGCGCTGACCTTTGGCGGCTACGGCCTGCTGCGCAAGACGGCGCCGCTGGGCGCGCTGGAAGGCCTGGCGCTGGAGACGGCGCTGCTGGCGCCCCTGGCCGTGGGCCTGCTGGTCTGGTGGGGCTGGCAGGGCCGGGCCGCCTGGCCGCAAGCAGGCGTGGTGGGCACGCTGTGGCTGCTGTCCACCGGGCCGATCACGGCGGTGCCGCTGCTGCTGTTTGCCGCCGGGGCGCGGCGCATTCCGCTGACCACCCTGGGGCTGCTGCAGTACATCGCGCCCAGCCTGCAGTTCATCTCCGGCGTCTGGCTGCTGGGCGAATCGGTGCAGCCGGCGCGGCTGGTGGGTTTCGCGCTGATCTGGCTGGCACTGGTGCTGTTCACGCTGGAAGGCCTGTGGCAGCGCCGCGCGGCGCGGGCCTGAATTTGGAGTAAAAAGTGGCGCCAGCGCCCGCCAGTCAAGCGCCGGCAGCTACCAAATCAATAGTCAGCCATGCAGCCATCGGACCCAGTCCGCAGGCACGGCGTGCAGCAGCGCCGCCGTCATGACCAGGTAGCGAAAGAACTTGCCCACCGCCATGTAAGCCAGGCAGGGCCAGAACGGCAGGCGCAGCCAGCCGGCCACGGCGCACAGCGGATCGCCCACCACCGGCAGCCAGCTCAGCAGGCAGGCGCGTGCGCCCCAGCGGCGCAGCCACACCCGCACCAGGCGCTCGTTGCGCGAGAGCTGGCGCGGCTTTTTCATGCCTGCGCCGGGCGGGGCAGTGGGCGCCGCTGCCGCGTGCAGGCGCGCCGCATGCCAGGCCTTGTGCGCGCCCAGGCCCATCCACCAGCTGACGGCGCCGCCCAGCGTGTTGCCTGCCGTAGCCACCAAGATGGCGGGCCAGAACATCTCCGGGTTGAGCTTGATGAGGCCAAAGACCGCCGGCTCCGAGCCCAGCGGCAGCAGCGTCGCGGAGACGAAGGCCACCAAAAAAACGGTGACCAGGCCGAATTGCGGCAGCGCGAGCGCGCCGAGCAGCTGTTGCATCCAGACTTCCATGGGGCGCCAAGTGTAGGTAGGACAAGGGAGGATCAGGCCTTTGCATTCTTGCGGCAGGCAGCGGCCCTCCGCTATGGTGCGTGCTCCAAAACACGTAGGAGGGTGGCGATGAATAACAGGCAGGACGGGCAGGGCGCAGCGCCCCGGTGGACTCTGGTGCTGGCCCTGGCGGGCGCGCTGGCCGGCGGCTGCGCGCAGTGGGGCACCTCTACGGGGAGCGGCCTGGTGCCGCTGGCCAGCGTGGCGCCCGGCGTGCAGCAGGCCCTGCAGGGCGATGGCAGCTGCCAGCTGCCCCGCGCAGCTGCCCGCTCGCTGGCCGATGTGCAGCGCGAACTGCAGCCGCTGGGCCTGCAGCTGCGGGTGCACGCCTGCTATCCGGCAGAGCCCGCAGCCAGCCAGGGGCAGGGCGCGGTGGACTTGGCGCTGGTGGTGCTGGACGGGGTGCGCGCCCGCGAGGCCCTGGCCGGCCCCCTGGCCGATGGCCAGGACCTGGACCTGGGCACGCCCGTGGGCCTGGTGGACCCGCTGTCGGCCACGGGCAGCGGCGAGCTGGCGCCCGACGTGCAGCGCAACCGCCAGTGGCTGCTGCAGCTGATGCAGCGCCACGGCTGGCGCAACCAGCCGCAGCAGTGGTGGCACTACACGCTGCAGGCCGCGCGCTGAGGGGCGGCGCCGGTCGTGGCAAAAACGGCTGGCGCCGGTTTCAACTGCTGAAAATTTGGGCAGGTACAATCGCCTCCCCCCGCGTCCCCGCTGCCCCTCCCGTGCCCACGTCCGCCCTGCGCATCGGCGCCCATGCCCTGCCCAACCGCCTGTTCGTCGCCCCCATGGCGGGTGTGACGGACCGGCCCTTTCGCCAGCTGTGCAAGCAGCTGGGCGCGGGCTACGCGGTCAGCGAGATGGTGACCTCGCGGCGCGACCTGTGGGACAGCCTGAAGACGTCGCGCCGCGCCAACCATGAGGGCGAAAGCGGCCCGATCGCCGTGCAGATCGCCGGCACCGACGCGGACATGATGGCCGAGGCCGCCCTCTACAACATCGACCGCGGCGCGCAGATCATCGACATCAACATGGGCTGCCCGGCCAAGAAGGTCTGCAACAAGTGGGCCGGCTCGGCGCTGATGCAAAACGAGCCGCTGGCCGTGCAGATCGCCGCTGCCGTGGTGGCCGCCTGCGCCCCGCGCGGGGTGCCGGTCACGCTCAAGATGCGCACCGGCTGGTGCGATGAGCACAAGAACGCCGTGCAGCTGGCGCGCCAGTTCGAGGACGCGGGCATCCAGATGCTCACCGTGCACGGGCGCACGCGCGAGCAGGGCTACCGCGGCTGCGCCGAGTACGAGACCATTGCCGCCGTGAAGGCCGCCGTGCGCGTGCCCGTGGTGGCCAACGGCGACATCGACAGCCCCGAAAAGGCGCGCGCCGTGCTGGCCGCCACCGGCGCCGACGCCCTCATGGTCGGCCGCGCGGCGCAGGGCCGGCCGTGGATCTTCCGCGAGATCGGCCACTACCTTGCAACCGGCCAGCACCTGGCGCCGCCGCTGGTGGCCGAGGTGCGCCGCCTGCTGCTGGCGCACCTGCAGGACCACTACCAGCTCTACGGCGAGGGCACCGGCGTGCGCAGCGCCCGCAAGCACATCGCCTGGTACGTGCGCCAGCTGCCCGGCGGCGAGCAGCTGCGCCAGCACATCAACGCCACCCTGGATGCCGCCGCGCAGTGGCAGGCCGTGGCCGATTACTTTGACGCCCTGGGCGCGCGCATGGACCGGCTGCCGGCCGCCGCGGCCGCGGCCGCGGCCAGCAACGAGCAACAGATACCAGCATGAGCAGCACCCCCAACCAAGGCGGCGGCAGCGGCCTGCAGCAGTGCGTGCGCGACAGCCTGCACAGCTACTTTCATGATCTGGGCGGCGAAGCGCCCGACGGCGTGTACGACATGGTCGTGCGCCTGGTGGAAAAGCCCCTGCTGGAGGTGGTCATGAGCCAGGCGGACAACAACCAGTCGCGCGCCGCCCAGTGGCTGGGCCTGAACCGCAACACGCTGCGCAAGAAGCTGGTGGAGCACCAGCTGCTCTAAGCGGCTACTCAATTTTGATAGCTGCCAGCGCTTGACCAGCAAGGGCTGGAGCCCGATTCCATTCATAAAACTGCCGAGGGGCCACCCATGAAGACTGCACTCATCTCCGTCTCCGACAAGAGCGGAATCGTCGAATTCGCGCGTTCGCTGCACGCCCTGGGCGTGCGCCTGCTGTCCACCGGCGGCACGGCCCAGCTGCTGGCCAGGGAAGGCTTGCCGGTCACGGAAGTGGCCGAGGTCACGCAGTTCCCCGAGATGCTGGACGGGCGCGTCAAGACGCTGCACCCGATGGTGCATGGCGCCCTGCTGGCCCGGCGCGACGTGCCGGCGCACATGGCAGCGCTGCAGGAGCACGGCATCGGCACCATCGACCTGCTGGTCGTGAACCTCTACCCCTTCGAGGCCACGGTGGCCAAGGCCGGCTGCACGCTGGCAGATGCCATCGAGAACATCGACATCGGCGGCCCCGCCATGGTGCGCAGCGCCGCCAAGAACTGGAAGGATGTCGGCGTGGTCACGTCGGCCGAGCAGTACGAGGCGGTCTTGGCCGAGCTGCAAAGCGCGGGCCAGCTGTCCGACAAGCTGCGCTTTGCCCTGTCGGTGGCGGCGTTCAACCGCATCGCGCAGTACGACGGCGCCATCAGCGACTACCTGTCGTCGGTGGATTTTGAAGAGGGCAAGCTGGCCGAAGACTACACGCCCGCGCGCCGCCTGTTCCCGGGCCAGAGCAACGGCATCTTCACCAAGATCCAGGACCTGCGCTACGGCGAGAACAGCCACCAGCAGGCGGCCCTGTACCGCGACCTGCACCCGGCGCCCGGCTCCATCGTCACGGGCGTGCAGCTGCAGGGCAAGGAGCTGTCGTACAACAACATCGCCGACGCCGACGCAGCCTGGGAATGCGTCAAGAGCTTTCGCCTGCCCGCCTGCGTCATCGTCAAGCACGCCAACCCCTGCGGCGTGGCCGTGGGCACCAGCGCGCTGGAGGCGTATTCCAAGGCCTTCCAGACCGACCCCACCAGCGCCTTCGGCGGCATCATCGCCTTCAATCGCCCGGTGGACGGCCCCGCAGCCCAGCAGGTCAGCAAGCAGTTCGTCGAGGTGCTGATGGCGCCCGACTTCACGCCCGAGGCGCTGGAGATTTTCAAGGCCAAGGCCAACGTGCGCCTGATGAAGATCGCCGTGCCGGCCCCTGGTGGCGACACTGCATGGAAGCAGGGCCGCAACCTGATGGACGCCAAGCGCGTGGGCTCCGGCCTGCTGCTGCAGACGGCGGACAACCACGAGCTGCAGCTGCCCGACCTGAAGGTGGTCACCACCCAGCAGCCGACGCAGGAGGAGATGCAGGACCTGATGTTCGCCTGGAAGGTGGCCAAGTACGTCAAGAGCAACGCCATCGTGTTCTGCAAGGGCGGCATGACCCTGGGCGTGGGCGCGGGGCAGATGAGCCGGCTGGATTCGGCCCGCATCGCCAGCATCAAGGCCCAGGCCGCCGGCCTGTCGCTGGCCGGCACGGTGGTGGCCAGCGACGCCTTCTTCCCTTTTCGCGACGGGCTGGACGTGGTGGTGGACGCGGGTGCGACCTGCGTGGCCCAGCCGGGCGGCTCCATGCGCGACCAGGAAGTGATTGACGCCGCCAACGAGCGTGGCGTGGCCATGGTCTTCACCGGGGTGCGCCACTTCCGTCATTGAGTTGGCGCCAAGCGCATCGCGACATGAACCGGCCCCTTGCAGACGACGAAGACGAGGGCGCGCCCCGGCCGCGCTGGCTGGGCTGGGCCATCGTGGTCTTCATGGTGCTGGTGGTGCTGGGCGTGCTCAACGTGGGCTGGCGCATCCTGCAACCGGGTCCGGCCGTACAGGCGCTGGGCGCGGCGCAGCAGGCCGATCTCGGGCTGGCCGCGGGCCGGGCTCTCGTCGAGGGCTCGGACTGCATGCGCTGCCACGGGCTGGTGCGGCGCTACGTTGGCCCTTCGTTTGGCCAGATCGCGGCGCGCCATGCCGGCCGTGTCGATGCGCCCGAGTACCTGGCCCGTAAGATCCGCGAGGGCGGCGGGGGCGAATGGGGCCGCGCACTGATGCCGCGCCACCCGCAGATCACTCAGGCGCAGGCGCTGCAGATGGCGCAGTGGCTGCTGGCCGTGCCGCCGGCTGCCGCCACGGATGGGGCGCCGTGACCATGCTATTCAAAGAATAGCTGCTAACGCTTGCTGGGCAGGCGCTGGAGCTCGATATGGTCTCAAACCTCAAAAGGGGCGGCGCACGCGGGCGGCGCACCTTTTTGCGGCTCCGTTCAGCCCTGTACCAGCCGGCCCGGTGCGCCGGCCTTCACGGCCAGCGTGGCCTCGGCGCTGGCCGTGAACTGGCGGCTGGTGATGGTGTTCACGTACACCCATTGCGCCCGGCACTCGGCGGCGGTGGCGGTCACCACCATGTAGCCGCGGCGCGCCGTGTCGCAGTACTTGAGCGGCTCCACCAGTCGCAGCAGGGCGCCAGCCAGCAGGGCCGGGTCCTCGCCGGGCAGGTATTCCTCGAAGCCCGGGGAGCTGACCGAGGAGGTGGCGAACTCCACGCCCACGGGGTTGCCGCTCATGTCGCGCAATTCGCTGGCCCAGGCGTTGTGCGTGTCGCCGGCCAGCACCACCAGGTTCTTGTTCAGGGCGCGGGCCATGCCCAGCACCGTCTCGCGCGCGGCTTGGTAGCCGTCCCAGGCGTCCAGGTTGTAGGGGATGGCGGGCTGCGCCAGGATGGCCTGCTCCTCGGGCGTGAGCGTCTGCGGCGCCGACTGCGCCTGGGCGGCGATGGCCGCGTAGCGCGAGACCGTCACGCCGCTGCCGGGTTGCAGCGTCTCCATGAGGATGGGGGCAGGAATGTTCATGCGCCCCATCAGCACCTGCTGGCCCAGCACCTGCCAGGTTGCGCCGGAGGCCTGCATCTGCTGCTGCAGCCACTGCGTCTGCGCGGTGCCCATGAGCTGGCGCGCGGGGTTGCCCACGGCCGCGGTGAAGCCGGCGGCGTCGAAGCCCGTGGGCGTGAAGAAGGCGGCGTAGTCGAGCTGCTCGTCGCGGCCCACCACGCGCGTGTCCAGCATGTGCAGGGCCAGCAGGTCGCCGAAAGCAAAGCTGCGGTAGATGAGGTCCGGCTGGGCGTTGCGGGTAGGCATCCACTCGTGGTAAGCCTGCAGCGCCGCGGCCTTGCGCACGGCGAAGCTGCCCTCAGTGGGGCTCTGGTGGTTCTCGGCGCCATTTGCCCAGGTGTCGTTGGCGATCTCGTGGTCGTCCCACACGGCGATCATGGGGGCGATGGCGTGCAGGGCCTGCAGGTCGCCATCGCTGCGGTACTGGGCATGGCGCGTGCGATAGTCCTGCAGCGTGAGGACCTCGTTCGCGGGCTGCGACAGGCGGCCCAGGGCCGCAGCGTTGCCCGAGGCATAGCCGCCGCGGGCGTACTCGTACACGTAGTCGCCCAGGTGCACGGTGGCGTCCAGATCGCCGCGGCGCGCGGCGTCCGCATACACATTGAAGTAGCCCGCCGGGTAGTTGGCGCAGGAGAACACGGCCAGCTTCACCTGGGCCACGCTGCCCGCGGGCAGGGTGCGCGTGCGGGCGGCGGGCGAGGTGGCTTCGAAGGCCTTGAAGCGATAGTGGTAGGCCGTGGCGGACTTGAGACCGGTAGCATCCACCTTCACGGTGAAGTCGCGTGCGGCGCTGGTACGGGTTTCGCCGCGCGCGACGATGGCGGAGAAGGCCGCGTCGCTGGCCACTTCCCATTGCACGGGGATGTCGCCGGTGAAGTCTGCCGGCGGGGTCACGCGGGTCCAGAGCATCACGCGGTCGGCCAGCGGGTCGCCGCTGGCCACGCCGTGGGCAAACTGCACGGCGGGCGCATCGCCGTCGCCGCCACCGCCGCAGGCAGCCAGAGGCAGGGTCCCAAGCGCGGCCGCGCCCAGCGTGAGCTGGCGCACGAAGCGGCGACGGCCGGTGTCGGTGGGTGGGCTGCCGGCCTGAAACAGGTTGGTGAGGGGTTTGTTGTCGTCGTGGCGCTGCATGGCGTGGGCTGCTGTGGTTGCAAGGCGGCCAAGGCTCGCAGTGCCGCATGACGGCTTGATGAAGCACCGCCGCCGGTGGCGAATGCCGTGGCGCACGCCATGCAGCCCGGCGCGCCACTGAGCACGGGCTGCAGTTTTTTGAGGGTTTTTGGGCTTCAGCGCTTGTCCAGCAAGCGCTGGAAGCTCCTATTTTTATAGCTTCTTGAGCACGTCATGCGCCACGGCCACGGTGTCGGCGATGTCCTGGTCGGTGTGGGCCGCGCTGACGAAGCCGGCCTCGTACAGCGCCGGCGCGATGTACACGCCGCCGTCGAGCAGGCCGTGGAACAGCGCATTGAAGCGCGCGCCGTCGGTCTTGAGCACCTCGGGATAGTTCTGCGGCAGTGCGGGCAACAGGAAGAAGCCGAACATGCCGCCCTCGGTGTCGGCGCAAAACGGCACGCCCGCCGCGTCAGCGGCGCCTGCCAGCCCCTCGACCAGCGAGCGCGTGCGCGCGGCCAGGGCGTCGTAGAAGCCGGGCTTGGCGATCTCGCGCAGCGTGGCCAGGCCGCAGGCCGTGGCCACCGGGTTGCCCGACAGCGTGCCGGCCTGGTAGACGGGGCCGAGCGGCGCCAGCTGCTCCATGACGGCGCGCGGGCCGCCGAAGGCCGCCAGCGGCATGCCGCCGCCAATGACCTTGCCCAGCACCGTGAGGTCGGGCTTGAAACCGGGCAGCGCGCGGGCATAGACGCTTTGCGCGCCGCCCAGGGCCACGCGAAAGCCCGTCATGACCTCGTCCAGTATCAAGAGGGCACCGCTTTGCGTGCACAGCTCGCGCGCGCGCTGCATGAAGGGCACGGAGGCGCGCACGAAGTTCATGTTGCCGGCAATCGGCTCCATGATCACGCAGGCGATGTCCTGGCCGTGCAGCGCGAAGGCCTCATCCAGCTGCGCCACGTCGTTGTATTCGAGCACCAGCGTGTGCTGCACCACCTCGGGCGGCACGCCGGCGCTGGTGGCGTGGCCGAAGGTGGCCAGGCCCGAGCCGGCCTTGACCAGCAGCGAGTCCGCATGGCCGTGGTAGCAGCCGTTGAACTTGATGATCTTCGAGCGTCCGGTGGCGCCGCGCGCCAGGCGGATGGCGCTCATGCCGGCCTCGGTGCCGGAACTGACCAGGCGGATCATCTCCATGGAGGGCACGTGGCGCAGGATCTCTTCGGCCAGCTCCACCTCGCGTTCGGTGGGCGCGCCGAAGGAAAAGCCTTCCAGCGCGGCCTCCTGCACGGCCTGCACCACCACCGGGTGGCCATGGCCCAGGATCATCGGGCCCCAGGAGCCGATGTAGTCGATGAAGCGCTGGCCGTTCGCATCCCACATGTACGCGCCTTGGGCGCGCTCGATGAAGCGCGGCGTGCCGCCCACGGCGCGAAACGCCCGCACGGGCGAGTTGACGCCGCCGGGGATGAGCGCCTTGGCGCGGTCGAAGAGGAGCTGGTTGCGGTCAGTGCTGTGTGTCATGGGGTGGCAAGTCAAAGCCCGCCACGTCTGTCGGGTCGGTGGCGGGGGTGTCGTCGTCTTCGGGGTCGTCCTCGGGCTGGGCCCAGAACATGCGATCGGGCAGCACGTGGCCCATGCCGGGGCGAAAGCCGCATTCCAGGGCGCCGTCCAGGTAGCTCAGGGCCTCGCCCAGTGCCTCGCCCAGGTCGCAGCCGCTGGCCACCAGGGCGGTGAGGGTGGCGCTGAGCGTGTCGCCGGCGCCGGTGAACGTGGCCTCGATGCGCTCGAAGCGCCCGCTGGCCAGCACCGCCTGGGGCGAGGTCAATACGTTGTCGATGTGCTGGTCGGGCAAGGGTACGCCGGTCACCAGCAGGTAGGGCACGCCGTGCTCGGCGGCGGCGATGGCCAGCTCGCGCGGGGTGGGGCTGGCGCTGCCGGCCCACTCGGGCAGCAGCCAGCGCCACAGCACGCTGTGGCTGCCAACCAACACTGAGGTCTGCGGCAGCAGCAGCTCGGCGGTGGCGTCCAGGTACTGGTCGATCAGATCGTCGCGCCACCACGACAGGTCAGGCATGTAGCTGATGACGGGCACGTCGGCGTAGTCGGTGGTGATCTCGGCGATCACGGCCAGGTTCTCCGGGCTGCCGGCGAAGCCAACCTTGATGGCATGCACAGGCATGTCCTCCAGCGCCGCGCGTGCCTGCTCCTCCACAGCGTCGCTGTCGAAAGGGAAATGGTCCAGGATGGCAGCGCTGTCGCGCGCATAGGCGCCGGTCACCACGGCCAAAGGGTGGCCGCCCACGGCGGCGATGGCCATGATGTCGGCCGCCAGTCCGCCCGCACCGCTGGCGTCGCCAGCGTTGAAAGTCATCACGCAGACCGGGCCGGCCGCAGCATCGTCTTCGTCGGGGGTGCTCTGGGGGGAAGGTGTCATGAAAAGGTGCCAGCCTATCCGGTGGCACGAAAGCCGCGTCCTGCGGTGATGACTAGATACAATCGTTGCATTCTATGTGAAGGCCTTTTAAGCTGTGACCGACCTGACTACCTGGATGTGCGCCGTCTGCGGCTGGCTCTATGACGAGGCTGCCGGCGCGCCCGACCACGGTCTGGCCCCCGGTACCCGCTGGCAGGACGTGCCTGCCGACTGGACCTGTCCCGAGTGCGGCGCCGGCAAGGACGCCTTCGAGATGGTCGAGATCTGACATCCCGGCCCGCCCCTTGGCTGTTTACCTCTCCCGTGAGGAGCATTGATTAAATTGGCTACGACGACAACCGCTCCCACGTTCAGGGTATTGGTGGTGGACGACAGCAACACCATCCGGCGCAGCGCCGAAATCTTCCTCAAGCAGGGCGGCCACGAGGTGCTGCTGGCCGACGACGGCTTCGACGCGCTGGCCAAGGTCAACGATTACCAGCCCCAGCTGATCTTCTGCGACATCCTCATGCCCAAGCTGGACGGCTACCAGACCTGCGCCATCATCAAGCGCAACCCGCGCTTTGCCGACACGCCGGTGGTCATGCTCTCGTCCAAGGACGGGGTGTTCGACAAGGCGCGCGGGCGCATGGTGGGCTGCCAGGAATATTTGACGAAGCCTTTCACCAAGGACCAGTTGCTGCAAGTGGTGCAGCAATTTGCCAACGCTCAACAAGGAGTGCAGTAATGCCTATCCGCAAGGTTCTGGTCGTTGACGACTCGAAAACCGAACTGATGTTCCTCACCGACCTGCTGCAAAAGCAGGGCATGCAGGTGCGTACCGCCGAGAACGCCGACGACGCCTTGCGCCGCCTGGCCGAAGAAAAGCCCGACCTGATCCTGATGGACGTGGTCATGCCCGGCCAGAACGGCTTCCAGCTCACGCGCACCATCTCGCGCGACCCGCAGTTCGCCGACGTGCCCATCATCATGTGCACCAGCAAGAACCAGGAAACCGACCGCGTCTGGGGCATGCGCCAGGGCGCGCGCGGCTACATCACCAAGCCGGTCGATGCCGCAGAGCTGCAGGCCAAGATCGATTCCCTCGGCTGACAGCGCGGATCGCACCCATGGCCAAACGTGAAGCGCTCAAGGAGCTCCAGACGCGCCTTGCCGTGCGCCTGCAGGCGGCAAGGTCGGAAGGCGTCTCCGGCTCCTCCTGGCTGGCGGTGCAGTCCGGCGGGCGGCAGCTGCTGCTGCCGCTGTCGCAATCCGGCGAAATCTTTCCCTGGAGCGGCGTGCAGCCCGTGCCTTATACGCAGCCCTGGTTCCTGGGGGTCGCCAACCTGCGCGGCGCCCTGGCGGGCGTGGTGGACCTGGCGGCCCTTCTGGGCGCGTCCGCGGCGCGCAGCGAGCAGGCGCTGGCCGAGTCCAGCGTGCTGGCGCTCAATGCCGGCCTGGAGGTCAATGCCGCGCTGCTGGTGGACCGGCTGGCCGGCCTGCGCGGGTCCGAGGCGTTCACGGCGTCCGAGCCACGCGGCGAGGGCGACGCCCCCTACTTCGGCAGCACCTACATCGATGCGCAGGGCATGCGCTGGCAGGAGATCGACCTGCAGGCCCTGGCGCAGCATCCCGCATTCCTGAGCATCAGCGCCTGAGCGCGTGTCTCCATTCCGTTAAGGCAGAACCATGTCCGTCGTCAACCCATTTGGAAAACTGTTCAATCGCAAGCCGGCGGCGCCGGGGGGTGGCGCGGCAGACCTGTCCGAAGGCAACCCGGACCCGCTGGCCGCGGGCCTGCTGCCCGAAGCCTATGCGGCGGATGCCGTGAACAGCGTCCAGGGTGACCCCGGCGTCCTGAGCCAGTACGGCGAGGGGGAGCTTGTCGATGAGGATCTGGTCAGCCTGCCGCTGCTGGGCCGCGCCGCCGCGGCGGTGCACCAGCGCCGCCTGCTGCTGCTGCTGGCCATCGGCCTGGTGGTGCTGGCCCTGATCGCCGGCTGGGTGCTGCAGCAGGCCAACCGCTCGGCGGCTCAGCTGGCCGCCACGGGCCAGTCGCTGATGCAGTCGCAGCGCCTGGCCAAGTCGGTCACGCAGGCGCTGGTGGGCAACCCGCAGGCTTTCCCTGACGTGGTGGACAGCTCGGGCGTGCTGGCGCGCAACGTGCGCGCCCTGGCCAGCGGCGACGGCGACCTGGGCGTGCAGGCGATCGGCGACCGGTACGGCAGCGAACTGGAGGCCGTCACTCCCCTGGTGGACCGTGCCGAGCGCAACGCCGGCATCGTGCTGGGCCAGCAAAAGATCCTGACGCAGGTCGGCGACGCCCTGCGCACCATCAACCGCCAGTCCTCGGACCTGCTGGAAATTGCCGAGACCGTGTCCTCGCTCAAGCTGCAGCAGGGCGCGCCGGCCACCGAGGTGTCTGCCGCCGGCCAGCTGGTGATGCTGACGCAGCGTATCGGCAAATCGGCCAACGAATTCCAGACCACCGAGGGTGTGAGCCCGGAGGCCGTGTTCCTGCTGGGCAAGGACCTGAACTCGTTCAAGGAAATCGCGCAGGGCATGCTGGACGGCAGCGCCGACCTGCGCCTGGCTGCCACCCGCGACGCGCAGACGCGCGAGCAGCTCGAGGCACTCATCAAGCTGTATGAGCAGACCCGCACGCAGGCCGGCGCCATCCTGGGCAACCTGCAGGGCCTGGTGTCCGCCCGCGAGGCGCAATCCACCATCATTGCCGATAGCGAGCCGCTGCGCCGCCAGCTCGAAGGGCTGCAGGAGCAGCTGTCCACGCAGTCCGGCATGAGCCTGGGCCAGCTGGCCGCGCTGGTGGCCGCCGGCCTGTTCGTGCTGCTGTGCGGCGTGGGCATTTCGCGCGTGCAGCTGCTGGACAGCCGCAACCGCCAGGCTTCGGCCGAATCGCAGCAGCGCGATGCCCGCCGCCAGGAGCAGGAAGCCAAGCGCGTGAACGACGCCAACCAGGCTGCCATTTTGCGTTTGATGAACGAGCTGCAGGCCGTGGCCGAGGGTGACCTGACCCAGGAAGCCACGGTGACCGAAGACATCACCGGCGCCATCGCCGACTCGGTGAACTACACGGTGGAAGAGCTGCGCATGCTGGTGGGCAGCGTGCAGAACACGGCCACCCGCGTGGCCCAGACGACGGCGCAGGTGGACAGCACCTCGACCGAGCTGCTGGCAGCCTCCACCGAGCAGCTGCGCGAGATCCGCGAAACCGGCCGCTCGGTGCTGGACATGGCCGCGCGCATCAACGACGTGTCCACGCAGGCACAGGAGTCGGCCTCGGTGGCGCGCCAGTCGCTGCAGGCCGCCGAGCAGGGCCTGCAGGCGGTGCAAAACACCATCGGCGGCATGAACGCCATCCGCGACCAGATCCAGGACACCTCCAAGCGCATCAAGCGCCTGGGCGAGTCCTCGCAGGAAATTGGTGAAATCACCGAGCTGATCTCCGACATTACCGAGCAGACCAACGTGCTGGCCCTGAACGCCGCCATCCAGGCCGCCTCCGCCGGTGAAGCCGGCCGCGGCTTCTCGGTGGTGGCCGAAGAAGTGCAGCGACTGGCCGAGCGCTCGGCAGATGCCACGCGCCAGATTGCGGCGCTGGTGAAGGCCATTCAGACCGACACCCAGGACGCGGTGGCCGCCATGGAGCGCTCCACCCAGGGTGTGGTCGAAGGGGCCCGTCTGTCCGACAGCGCCGGCACGACGCTGACCGAGATCGACCGCGTGTCGCGCCGCCTGGCCGAGCTGATCGAGCAGATCTCCTCTGCCGCCTCGCGCGAGGCCGAGCTGGCCAACACCGTGGCCGACAACATCCAGCACATCTTTGCCGTGACCGAGCAGACCGGCGAGGGCACGCGCATGACGGCCCAGCAGGTGCGTGAGCTCTCGCAGATGGCCGAGGAACTGCGCCAGTCGGTGTCCCGCTTCAAGATCGCCTGACCGGCGCGCCCCCTATCCTTCAACGAGCCGGCTGCGCGGCAGCCCAGGACGAACGCATGTCATCTACGGACGTCGCAAGCGCAATGGGCCAGGAATGGACCCAGGGCGAGCAGGACCTCGGCCCCCTGGCCTGGGTTCTGGATGAACTCCGCAAATCCCTGGAAGGGTCGGTCAAGGCCATGCGCCGCTTCGTGCGCGATGCCGAGGTGGCCCGGGAATCCGATCTGGCCTCGCTCGATGCCAGCGCCCTGCGCATCGCGCGTCAGCAGCTGCACCAGGCCGGCGGCGCGCTGGAGATGGTCGGCATGGGTCAGCCGGCGCTGATCGTGCGCGCCCTGGAAAATGCCGTCCAGCGTTTTGTGCAGCGCCCCGAGCTGTGCAGCGACGAGGCCGCGGCCGTCATCGAGCGCGCCAGCTTCGCGCTGATCGAATACCTGGAGCATGTGCTGGCGGGCAAATCGGTCTCGCCGGTGGCGCTGTTTCCGCAATACCGCCAGGCGCAGGCCCTGGCTGGCGCCGAGCGCGTGCATCCGGCCGACCTGTGGCCCGTGGAGCGGCGCTTTCGCGAACCCGAGCTGCAGCTGGGCGCCGAGCCGCTGGCTTACGACACCACCTCCCGGGCGCGCCTGGACAGCGCCGTACTGCGCATCGTCAAGAGTGGCGAGCGGCAGGCCGCGGCAGAGCTGCATGCCGTCAGCCTGGGCCTGGCCGCCGCGCAGACCGAGCGCCACGCGCGCTCCTTCTGGAAGATTTGCGCCGGCTTCTTCGAAGCGCTGGCCCAGGGCGTGCTCCAGCCGGACGTCTATGCCAAGCGCGTGGCTTCCCGGGTGCTGTTGCAGTACGCCTCGCTGGCCAAGGGCGAGCCAGCCATCAACGACCGACTGGTGCAGGACCTGTTGTTCTTCTGCGCCCAGGCCGTGCCGCCGCAGGGCGCCGCCATGCCGGCGCTGGCCGCCGTGCGCCAGGCCTTCGGGCTGTCGCAGCACAAGGCTGTGGACTACGAGCAGGCCCGCTTCGGCCTGCATGACCCGGCCCTCCTGGCCCAGGCGCGCAAGCGCATCGCCGCAGCTACCGAGACCTGGTCCGCACTGGCCGGCGGCGATCGCAACAAGCTCAAGCCGGCGGCTGACCAGTTCAGCCTGGTGTGCGATTCGCTGCGCAAGCTCCACCCTGACAGCGAAGACCTGGCCCAGGCGTTGACCCGCGCCGTGGATGCCACCACGCGCACGGGCGAGCCGCCCTCGGCTGCCCTGGCCATGGAGGTGGCCACGGCCGTGCTGTACCTGCAGGCCTCGTTCGAGGAACTGGACACGGCACGCGAGCACATGGATCAGCGCGCCGACTGCCTGGCGCAGCGCCTGGACGGCGTCATCGCTGGCGGCGAGCCCCAGCCGCTGGAGCCGTGGATGGAGGAGCTGTACCGGCGCGTCAGCGACCACCAGACCATGGGCAGCGTGGTGGACGAGCTGCGCGCCTCGCTGGCCGACGTGGAAAACTGCATGGACCAGTTCTTCCGCGACCCCGGCCAGACCACCGTGCTGGGCACGGTACCCGCCAAGCTGCAGCAGATGCGCGGCGTGTTGTCCGTGCTGGGGCTGGACCAGGCCTCGCTGGCAGTGGCCCGCATGCGCGACACCGCCGAGCGCCTGATGACCGGCGCCGTGGCTGAAGCGGACCAGGCACAGACTTTCGAGAAGCTGGGCAGCAGCCTGGGCGCCCTGGGCTTCCTGATCGACATGCTCAGCTACCAGCGCGCCATGGCGCGCAAGCTGTTCGTCTATGACGAGGAGCTGGGCGAGCTGCGCATCCTGATGGGCCGCGCACGCCCTGCTGAAGCGCAGGAGCCGGCGCCCGCCGCGCCTGCATACGACGCACCGTCCACGCCGCAGACCGAGCCGGCCGCCGCAGCGCTGGCGGTGCCCGACGTCGATGCCGCACCCGCCGCCCCGCTGCGGCCCGAGCAGGTCGCCGCGCCTGCGCCTGCGCCGGCACCCGCAGCGTCTGCGCCTGTGCCGGCACCCGCGCCGGTCGCGCCGCCTGCCGCCGCCACCGACGAGGACAGCGACGACGAGCTGCTGGACATCTTCCTGGAAGAAGCACGCGAGGTGGTGGACACCGGCTTTGCCGCCATCGACGCGCTGCACGCCGCTCCCGGCGAGCTGAGCGAGCAGACCACGCTGCGCCGGGCGTTCCACACACTCAAGGGCAGCTCGCGCATGGTGGGCCTGGCCGAGTTCGGCGAGGCTGCCTGGGCCATGGAGCAGGCGCTCAACGCCTGGCTGGCCGAGCAAAAGCCCATGCAGCCGCCGCTCTTGCAGCTGTCGCGGCAGACCCTGGAGGCCTTTGGGCGCTGGGCGAGCGACATCGGCGCAGGCCGCGCGGACGATTGGCAGGCACAGCCCTTCCGCGTGGCCGCCGATGCCATGCGCCTGGACGGCACGCTGGTCGAGCTGGCGCTGTCGCCCCTGCCATCGCCAGACTTGGCCGCGCCCGCCGCCGGGCCGGCACCGCAGGCAGACCCACAGGCGCCTGCTGGCGTGCAGGACGCGGATGAGCCGCAGCGGGCCGCCGATGCGCTGGATACCCCGCAGCTGGCCGAGCCCGCGCTGGCAGGGGCCGGCGCGGCCCTGGACGCCTCGGACGACCTGCCGCTGCTCGACTTCGATCTGTCCGAGCCGGCGCCGTTGGAGCTGCCGGTTTCCACCGGCCAGACCGAGGCCGAGCCACTGCCGGATTTTGCCGACACCTCCCTTGACGCCGATCAGGACGCTGCCCTGGCGCCGCCCGACTTGGCCGAGGCCGAGGAGATCGACTTCGCCTTCTTCGAGCAGGCGCTCGGTGCGGCAGAGGCACCCACGCTGGCACCGGCCGAGCTGCCGCCCGCGCCTGCCACGCCGCGCGAAGACACCTTCTTCCTCGGTGCTGCCGAGCTCGATGCCGAGTTGATGCTGGAGGCTGGCGACGAGGAGCTCCTGCCGGCACAGGATGCCGCCGAAGCGCGGCCGCATGATCCGCAGCCGGAACCGAAGCCGGAACCGCAGGCGGAACTACAGCCGGAGCCGGAGCTGGAGCTGGAGCCGGAGCCGGAAGTGGCCGAGGCCGCTGCCGAGCCCTTCCTCACCGCCGAATTGCCGCAGGAGCCGACGCCGCTGCCCGAGGAAGAAGCGCCGCAGGACGAGGTGCAGCCAGCGCCGCAGGAGCGGCAACCCGCAGAACTGCCGGTGGCTTTGGAGGAGGAGACGCCGGCCCCGGCGGAGGCGTATGCCGCCGGCAGCGACGAGGCGGTCAAGGTCATTGAGCACCTGCGCATCGGCATCCCGCTGTACAACGTCTATCTCAACGAAGCGGACGAATGGTCGCGCCGCCTCGTCACCGCGTTGCAGGAATGGTCGCTGGAGCTGCCTCACCCGCTGCCCGACATGGCCGTGGCGCTGGCCCATTCGCTGGCCGGCAGCTCCGCTACCGTGGGCTTTACGGCGCTGTCCGAGCTCTCGCGCACGCTGGAGCACGCGCTGGAGCACCTGCAGCTGCTGCCCGGCGGCCTGCCCGAGCACGCCCAAGTGGCCAATGCGGCGGCGGAAGACATCCGCCGGCTGCTGCACCAGTTTGCCGCCGGCTTCCTTAAAGAGCCCAATCCGCAGGTGCTCGCGCAGCTGGGCGAGATCCTGGATATCGAGGTCACCAGCGCCCGCGCGCCACTGCAGGCAGCGGACGGTGACCTGGGCCCCTGGACGGATGAGCTGGCGCGGGAGGACATCCCGGCACTGCCGCCCGCCGCGCCCCCGCCCTCGCTGGCGGCCAGCGTAGCGGACGCCCGCCAGGCCGAGCGCGAGCGCGAGATCGACGCCGCCATCGCCCATGCCGTGGCCGCGGCCGTGGATATCGACGACGACATCGACGCCCTGGACATCATCGACCCGGACCTCTTCCCGATCTTCGAGGAAGAGGCCGTGGAGCTGCTGCCGCGCATTGGCGGCGCACTGCGCCAGTGGGCCGCCCGGCCGGACAACCTGGGCGCGCGCAGCGAGCTGCTGCGTGCCCTGCACACGCTCAAGGGCAGTGCGCGGCTGGCCGGCGCCATGCGCCTGGGCGAGATGTCGCACCGGCTGGAAAGCGCCGTCGAGCAGATCGACCTGGAGGGCGTGCAGTCCGTCCACGTCGAGCCGCTGCTGGCCCACCTGGATGCCCTGCAGGCCGACTTCGACGCGCTGCGCACCATCGGCGCTCAGCCGCTGACCGAAGCCGTGGCGGTTGCGCCCGTCGAGGCGGCGCCGGCGCAGGCGACCACCGCAGAGCCGGCAGCCGCAACCGCGGCCGCGCGCCAGCCCCTGGCGCGGCCCATCACGGCGGCCACGCCGGTGCGCATGGGCAGCAACCAGACGATGCGCGTGCGCGCCCAGCTGCTGGACCGCCTGGTCAACCAGGCCGGTGAGGTGATGATCGCCCGCTCGCGCCTGGAAGTGCACATGGGCCAGCTGCGCGGCTCGCTGGGCGACCTGACGGGCAACCTGGAGCGCCTGCGCCAGCAGCTGCGCGACATCGAGGTGCAGGCCGAAACGCAGATGCAGTCGCGCCTGGCCTTGTCCAAGGACATGGCGGTCGGCTTCGATCCGCTGGAGTTCGACCGCTTCACCCGCGTGCAGGAACTCACGCGCATGATGGCCGAGTCGGTCAACGACGTGGCCACCGTGCAGCGCAACATGCAGCGCGCCATGGAAGGCGCCGAGGACGACCTGATCGCGCAGGGCCGCCAGGCACGCGAGCTGCAGCGCGACCTGCTGCGCACCCGCATGGTGGAGTTCGACAGCATCTCCGAGCGCCTGTACGCCGTGGTGCGCCAGGCCTCCAAGGAGACGGGCAAGCAGATCAAGCTGGACATCGCCGGCGGCTCCATCGAGATGGACCGCGGCGTGCTGGACCGCATGGCTCCGGCGTTCGAGCATCTGCTGCGCAACTGTGTGGGCCACGGCATCGAGGGCGCCGAGGCGCGCGTTGCGGCCGGCAAGCCGGCAGCAGGCACCATCACCATCGGTCTGGGCCATGAGGGCAACGACGTGTCGGTGGCCTTCCACGACGATGGCGCCGGCCTGGACGTGGAGCGCATCCGCGACAAGGCCGTCTCGCAAGGGCTGATCGAGGCGGGCGCGCAGATCACTCCGGCCGAAGCAGCCAACCTGATCTTCATGCCGGGCTTTTCCACGGCCGCCGAGGTCACGGGCCTGTCCGGCCGGGGCATCGGCATGGACGTGCTGCGCTCGGAGGTGAGCGCGCTGGGCGGCCGCATCGAGACCGAGACCGAGCGCGGGCGCGGCACCACCTTCCGCATGGTGCTGCCCCTGACGACGGCCGTGACGCAGGTGGTCATGCTGCGCACCGGGCACCTGACCTTCGGCGTGCCCGCCAACCTGGTGGAGATCGTGCGCCGCAGCAGCGGCGCCGAGGTCGATGCCGCCTACGCCAGCCAGACCTTTGAGCACGGTGGCGAGCAGCTGGCCTTCTACTGGGGCGGCGCGTTGCTGCAATCCACACGCGCCAGCGCCGAGACCGCCGGCCGCAGCCGGCCGGTGGTGGTGCTGCGCAGCGCCTCGCAGCGCATCGCCATGCACGTGGATGAAGTGCTGGGCAACCAGGAAGTCGTGGTCAAGAACCTGGGGCCGCAGCTGTCGCGCCTGCCGGGCCTGGCGGGCATGTCGGTGCTGGCCTCCGGTGCCGTAGTGCTCATCTACAACCCGGTGGCCCTGGCCACGGTATACGGCGAGCAGCTGCGCGCAGCAAGCGAGCAGGCACTGCAGCCGCACGACGGCGGCGCGGCCGTGCCCCAGGCGCCCCTGATGGCAGCGGCGCCCCAGGTGCCGCTGGTGCTGGTGGTGGACGACTCCATCACCGTGCGCCGCGTCACCCAGCGCCTGCTGGCCCGCGAGGGCTACCGCGTGGCGTTGGCAGCGGACGGCCTGCAGGCCCTGGAGCGGCTGCAGGAAGAGCGCCCGGCCGTCGTGCTGTCGGACATCGAGATGCCGCGCATGGACGGGTTCGATCTGGCGCGCAACATCCGTGCCGACGAGGCGCTGCGCGAGCTGCCCATCATCATGATCACCTCGCGCATCGCCCAAAAGCACCGTGAGCACGCCATGGAGCTGGGCGTGAACCACTACCTGGGCAAGCCGTACTCGGACGAGGAACTGCTGGGCCTGGTGCAGCGCTACGCCCGCGAGGCGGCGCTGGTGGAGCTCGCGGGCGGCTAGAGCGCGCTGCTGCCGCCGGTTCTCGCGAACGGCCCGACAGGCGTGTCCTGCCGGGCCGTTTTCACGTGCGCCGCCGAGGGGCATGGCAGCGGCCCGGCAGCAGGTCAAGGCCGTAAAATCGCCGCATGTCCGCCTCCAGCACGCCCACGATGAACCTGACCCACCACTTCCTCATCGCCATGCCGGGGCTGGGGGAAAGTGAGTCGTTCTTCTCGCGCAGCGTGGTCTATCTGTGCGAACACAGCGAGCGCGGCGCGCTCGGGCTCGTGATCAACAAGCCCATGGGCATCAAGCTGGAAGGCCTGCTGGAGAAGGTGGACCTGACGCTGGGCCGCCAGGATCTGGCCGCGGCCCCGGTCTTTCACGGCGGCCCGCTGCAGACCGAGCGCGGCTTCGTGCTGCACGATGCTATGCAGACCGAGCAGGCAGTGCAGGCGGTGCCCGACGACGGCGACCAGTCGCCCTACGCCTCCACGATGTCGATCGCCGGCGGCTACCTGCAGATGACCACCTCTAAGGACGTGCTGGAAGCCCTGTCGCACGGCGTAGGCCCGCGGCGCGTGCTGGTCACGCTGGGCTATGCCTCCTGGGGTGAAGGGCAGCTTGAATCCGAGCTGGCCGAAAACAGCTGGCTGACGGTGGAGGCCGACCCCCAGGTCATCTTCGACGCGCCCGTGCCCGAGCGCTACGACCGCGCCCTGGCCCTGCTGGGCCTGCAGTCCTGGATGCTCTCGCCCGAGGCGGGGCACGCATGAGCGGCGCGCCCGCTGCCGCCGTCGCCACCCCTGCCGCTGACGCGGTCCCGCCGCACTTCCAGACCTTCCTGGCCTTTGACTTTGGCGCCAAGCGCACGGGCGTGGCCGTGGGCACGCGCATGCTGGGCACCGCCTCGCCCCAGGCGACCATCCGCGCCGAGGGCGCGGACGCCCGCTTTGCCCAGGTGGCCGAGCGCATCCGCGAGTGGCAGCCCGACGCGCTGGTGGTGGGCATTCCCGTGCACCCCGACGGCACGGCCCATGAGAACACCGAGCGCGCCCTGAAGTTCTCGCGCCAGCTGCGCGGCCGCTTCGGCCTGCCCGTGTATGGCGTGGACGAGCGCTACAGCACCACCGCCGCGCTGGAGGACGGCGCGCGCGACGCCGATGCGGGTGCGGCCTGCATCATCCTGGAACAGTTTCTGAGGAGCCTCCCCCATGACCCATCCTGACGCCAACCGGCCCGGCCACCTGCTGCTGGACGCCGAGGCGCTGTACGCGGAGCTCGCGCGCGGCGTGCGCGCGCTGCTGGCGCCGGGCACCCGGCTGGCCGGCATCACCTCCGGCGGCGCCTGGCTGGCCGAGCGGCTGCAGCGCGACCTGGGCCTGGCGGATGCGCCTGGCGTGCTGTCCTCGTCGCTGCACCGCGACGACTTCGCCCGCCGGGGCCTGGCCGCCAGCGCGCAGACCCAGCTGCCGTTCGACGTGAACGGCGCCGACATCCTGGTGCTGGACGACGTGCTCTACACCGGCCGCACCGTGCGCGCCGTGCTCAACGAGCTGTTCGACTATGGCCGCCCGGCGCGCGTGCGCCTGGCCGTGCTGGTGGACCGCGGCGGGCGCGAGCTGCCGGTCGCCGCCGAGTTCGCGGCCGCCCGTGTGCTGCTTGCGCCCAGCCAGTCGCTGGCGCTGGCCCGCACCGAAGCCGGCGCCTTCCATTTCGACGTCAAAGAGGCCTGACGGTGCTGTACAAGCGCAACCCCCAACTGAACAAGAACGGCGAGCTGATCCACCTGCTGTCCATCGAAGGGCTGCCGCGCGACACGCTGACCCACATCCTGGACACGGCCGCCAACTTCGTCAGCGTCAACGACCGCGAGGTCAAGAAGGTGCCACTCTTGCGCGGCAAGAGCGTGTTCAACCTGTTCTTCGAGAACAGCACGCGCACCCGCACCACCTTCGAGATCGCCGCCAAGCGCCTGTCGGCCGATGTCTTCAACCTGGACATCGCGCGCTCTTCCACCGCCAAGGGCGAGACGCTGCTGGACACCATCGACAACCTCTCGGCCATGGCCGCCGACCTGTTTGTGGTGCGCCACAGCGAGTCCGGCGCGCCCTACCTGATCGCCCAGCACGTGGCGCCTCACGTGCACGTGGTGAATGCTGGCGACGGGCGCCACTCGCACCCCACGCAGGGGCTGCTGGACATGTACACCATCCGGCACTACAAGCGCGATTTTTCCAACCTCACGGTGGCCATCGTCGGCGACGTGCTGCACTCGCGCGTGGCGCGCTCGGACATCCACGCGCTGACCACGCTGGGCGCGGCCGAGGTGCGCGTGGTGGGCCCGCGCACGCTGGTGCCGTCCGATCTGTCGCACATGGGCGTGCGCGTGTTCCACAACCTGGAAGACGGCATTCGCGGCTGCGACGTGGTCATCACGCTGCGGCTGCAAAACGAGCGCATGAGCGGCGCGCTGCTGCCTTCCAGCCAGGAGTACTCCAAAAGCTTCGGCCTGACGCCCGAGAAGCTGCTCCTGGCCAAGCCCGACGCCATCGTCATGCACCCCGGCCCCATCAACCGCGGCGTGGAGATCGACTCCGCCGTGGTGGACGGGCCGCAGGCGGTGATCCTGCCGCAGGTGACCTTCGGCATCGCCGTGCGCATGGCCGTTATGTCCATCGTCGCGGGGAACGACGCTTGACCCCCCTGAGCCGCTGTGCTGCTTCCCCCCAGGGGGACGCCATCACCGGACCGGCGAAGCCTGGTCCGCGGTGGCTTCTGGCCTGGGGTGGGGAGAACTGAGTGCTACTTATTTGATAGCTGCTTGCGCTTGACCAGCAAGCGTTAGCGGCCTTTTTGCTGATAAACCATGAAAATCCTGATCGAAAACGGCCGCGTCATCGACCCCGCCAGCGGGCTGGACCAGGTGTGCAGCGTGGCGCTGGCGGCCGGGCGCATCATTGCCGTGGACCGGCTGCCCGAGGGCTTTGCGCCGGCGCGGCGCATCGATGCCAGCGGCTGCCTGGTACTGCCCGGCCTGGTGGACTTGGCCGCGCGGCTGCGCGAGCCCGGCTACGAGCACGAGGGCATGCTCGAATCCGAGATGGCCGCGGCCGTGGCCGGCGGCGTGACCAGCCTGGTCTGCCCGCCCGACACCGACCCGGTGCTGGACGAGCCGGGCCTGGTGCAGATGCTGAAGTTCCGCGCCGAAAAGCTGCACCAGGCGCGCCTGTTCCCGCTGGGGGCGCTCACGCGCGGGCTGGCCGGGGAGGTGCTGACCGAGATGGCCGAGCTGACCGAGGCCGGCTGCGTGGGCTTTTCCCAGGCCGAGGTGCAGCTGCCCAGCACCCAGGTGCTGCAGCGCGCGCTGCAGTACGCCGCCACCTTCGGCTACACCGTCTGGCTGCGCCCGCAAGAGCTGCACCTGGGCCGCGGCGTAGCCGCCAGCGGCCCGCTGGCCACGCGCATGGGCCTGTCCGGCGTGCCGGTGGCGGCCGAGACCATTGCGCTGCACACCATCTTCGAGCTGATGAAAACCACCGGCGCGCGCGTGCACCTGTGCCGCCTGTCCAGCAGCGCCGGGGTGGATCTGGTGCGCCAGGCCAAGGCGGCGGGTCTGCCCGTCAGCTGTGACGTGAGCATCAACTCGCTCATGTTCACCGACACCGATATCGGCTACTTCGACAGCCGCGCGCGCCTCACGCCGGTGCTGCGCCAGCAGCGCGACCGCGAGGCGCTGTCCGCCGGCCTGGCCGACGGCACCATCGACGCGCTGGTCTCCGACCACACGCCGGTGGACGACGACGCCAAGGCGCTGCCTTTTGCCGAAGCCGAGGCCGGCGCCACCGGGCTGGAGCTGCTGCTGTCGGTGGCCGTCAAGTGGTCGCAGGACGCTGGCGTGCCCCTGGCGCGCGCGCTGGCTGCCGTCACCGCCGAGCCGGCGCGGGTGCTGGGCGCCTCGCTGGGCACGCTGCAGGCCAGCGTCGGCCGCCTTGCCGAGGGGGGCGTGGGCGACCTGTGCATCGTGGATGCGGGCACCCACTGGACCGTGCAGGCCGCGGCGCTGGCCAGCCAGGGCCGGCACACGCCGTTCTCCGGCTACGAACTGCCTGCGCGCGTGCGCGCCACCCTGGTGGGCGGGCAGGTCGCATTCGAGCGCTGAGCCTGCGCGCGGTGCGCACGCTGCGCGCGCTGTGGCGGCTGGCGCGCATCGCCGCCCACCTGTTGCTGGGCCTGGCCATCGTGGCGCTGCGCTTTCCGCGGCTGCAGGAAGACCAGCGCCAGGCCCGCGTGCAGGCCTGGTCGCTGGCGCTGCTGGGCCACGCCGGCATACGGCTGCAGGTGCGCGGCACGCCGCCCCTGGGCGGGCCGGTGCTGCTGGTGGCCAACCACTCGTCCTGGCTGGACATTCCGATGCTGCACGCGGCGCGCTACTGCCGCTTCGTCTCCAAGGACGACGTGCAGGACTGGCCGCTGGTGGGCACCCTGGCCACCGCCGCGGGCACGCTCTACCTGGCGCGCGAGTCGCGCCGCGGCATGCTGCGCACGCTGGAGCTGATGCGCGCCGCCCTGGCGCAGGGCCAGGTGCTGGCCGTGTTTCCCGAGGGCACGACGGGCGACGGGCGCACGCTGCTGCCCTTTCACGCCAATTTGCTGCAGTCGGCCATCGCCAGCGGCGCGCCGGTGCAGCCCGTGGCCCTGGGCTTTGCCGATGCCGCCAGCGGCGCGCCCAGCTACGCGCCCTGCTGGCCGGGCGACGAGAGCCTGCTGCGCGCCGTCTGGCGCACGCTAGCGGCGCCGGCGCTGGTCGCGCAGGTGCACTTTGGCGCGCCCGAGCCGGCAGCCGGGCGCGAGCGGCGTGCCTGGGCCCGGTCGCTGCAGGCCGGCGTGGAGCGGCTGCGCCAGGCCTGAGGCTCCCGCGCCACGGGCGGTGGTAACTTCCCCGTTACAAGCGCAGGGCCGCCGCAGCGCTGCGCTAACGTTCGCGCTTGCCGCGCCCGGCGCGGCGCATGGCGTCTGACAAGACAAGCTGCACCTGACCCAAGAAGAGGGGACCACCGTGAGACTCATCGAACGCGCAACCGCCATCATCCTCAGGCCCCGCCAGGCCTGGGCGGAGATCGACACCGAACCGGCCAGCACCGGGCAGCTCGTCACGGGCTACCTGATGATCCTGGCGGCCATCCCTGCCGTGTGCGCCTTCATCGGCCTGTCGCTGATCGGCGTGGGCGGCGCGGGCTACCGCTTTCGCCTGCCTTTGGCGGCCGGGCTGGTCAACATGGTGCTGTCCTATGTGCTCAGCATCGTGGGGGTGTACGTGCTGTCGCTGGTCATCAATGCACTGGCGCCCACATTCGGCGGCACGCGCAATCCGCTGCAGGCGCTGAAAGTGGCGGTATATGCCAGCACGGCCGCCATGCTGGGCGGCCTGTTCAGCCTGCTGCCCATGCTGGCCATCCTGGGCCTGGTGGCGGCGCTGTATTCGCTCTACCTGCTGTACCTGGGCCTGCCGGTGCTGATGCGCAGCCCCGCCGCGCGTGCGCTGCCCTACACCGCCGTGGTGGTGCTGGCGGCGCTGGTGATTGGCGCGGTGATGGCGGCGGTGGTCTCCCTGGCCAGTCCGGCCGCGCCCTCGGCCCTGGGCCGCGTGGGCGGTGCGCCTGCCGTGGTCATTGACACCCCGCAGGGCCGGGTGACGGTGGACACCGCCCGTCTGGAAGAGAGGGGCAAGAAGATGCAGGAGGCGGCAGGCACGGCCGCGCAGGCCGGCGGCGCGCCCGCAGCGACTGGTGCGGCCGGCGCCTCGGCAAACCTGGCAGCCTTCAAGGCGGCGCTGCCGGCCAGCGTGGCCGGCCTGCCGCGCACGGCCTTCAACGCGCACGACGGCGCGGCCCTGGGCATCCCTATCAGCCAGGCCGAAGCCGAATACGGCAGCGGCGAGCGCACGGTCACCATCTCCATCGTGGACAGCGGCCCCATGGGCCAGCTGGCGCAGATGGCCGGACTGGTGCAGGGCGAGAGCGAAACGGAAGATTCGGTGGACAAGACCTGGCAGGACAATGGCCGCACCATGCAGCACAGCTATGCCAAGGACGGCAGCCAGGCCGAGCTGCGTGCGATCCTGAAGAACGGCATGCTGGTCAGCGTGGAGGGCACGAACGTGCCCCTTCAGCAGGTGCAGGCTGCCATGGCGCAGATCGATCTGGGCACGCTGGAGCGCCTGCAGCGGCCCGCTGCCAAGCCTTGAGCCTTTTCCGAAAAATCCGGGGCCGGCTCAGGCGCGGGCAAAGGTGACCACATGGTCCACCTGTGGGCGAATGCCGATCCACTCGCCCACGGCGTGGTCATGGTGGCTGGGCACGTGGGCCATCACCGTAAGGCCCCCGGCCAGCTCCAGCGTGTAGAGAAACTCGGCGCCGCGAAACGACTTGCGCAGCACACGCGCCTGTACCGGCGCGGCGTCGTCGTGCACCACGTCGTCGGGGCGCAGCAGCACGTCGCAGCGCGCATCCTCATACGCCGAGGGCAGGGGGCAGCCATCGATGTCCGTCAGGTCGCCCAGCGGCGTGCGTGCCACCACATGGCCGCCCTGGTTGACCAGCTCGGCCGGGGCGAACACGCCGTGGCCGATGAAGCTGGCGACAAAGCGCGTGGCCGGGCGGTGGTACAGGGCATAGGCGTCGTCCCACTGGTGCAGATGGCCGGCTTCCATCACACCGATGCGGTCGCCGATGGCAAAGGCCTCCATCTGGTCATGCGTGACGAACAGCGCCGTGGCGCCTGCCGCCTTCAAAATGCCGCGCACCTCGTGCGCCAGGCGCTCGCGCAGGTCCACGTCCAGGTTGGAAAACGGCTCGTCCAGCAGCATCAGCCGCGGGCGCGGGGCCAGGGCCCGTGCCAGCGCCACGCGCTGCTGCTGCCCGCCTGACAGCTCGTGCGGAAAGCGCGCCTCGCTGCCGGCCAGGCCGACCAGCGCCAGCGCCTCGCGCACGCGCTGGCCCTGCTCAGGCTTGGGCAAATCCTGCACGCCGAAGGCCACGTTGCGCCCCACCGACAGGTGCGGAAACAGGGCGTAGTCCTGGAACACCATGCCGATGCGCCGCTCTTCCGGCGGCACGCTGCGCCCGGGCGCCCCGACCCGCTCGCCCCCTAGGCGGATGCTGCCGCCGGCCACCGGCTCCAGCCCCGCCACGGCGCGCAGCAGCGTGGTCTTGCCGCAGCCCGAGGGGCCGATCAGCACGCCGATCTCGCCGGGCGCCAGGCCCAGCGTCACGCCCTGCACGGCCGGTTGCATGCGTGGGCCGTAGCGCACGTCCAGTTGGGAGACTTCCAGGAACATGGCGGGATTTTAAGTTGCGTAGAATTATTCCCATTTGCATTGCTGGCCGCTGCGCCGGCGCCGGGACGGCATTTTTCTCTCACAGCCTGTTCAGGCTCTTACACATGCTTGATGCCGCGCCCCTGGTGCACCCTTTTCGCGCTCCCCCCTCCTTGCCTCGCTTCCTTGCCGCGCCGCTGCGCTCCGCGTTCCTGATCCTGCTGTCCCTGGCGCTGGTGCTGCCCGTGCTGGCAGTGTTTGCCGCCTGGCTGCCCGGCACGGTGGGCGGTGAGCAGGCCGGCGCCATCGTGCGCGAGATGGCCGCCACGGTGCTGCCCGAGTACCTGTGGACCACCGTCCTCCTGGGGCTGGCCGTGGCACTGGGCGCCGCCGTGGTCGGCACGGCCAGCGCGGCGACCGTCACGCTGTTCGACTTTCCCGGCCGGCGGGCGCTGGAATGGCTGCTGCTGCTGCCCCTGGCCATGCCGGCCTATGTCACGGCCTATGCCTACACCGACTTTTTGCAGTTCAGCGGCCCGCTGCAGGTCTGGCTGCGCGAGACCTTCGGGCTGGAGGGGCGCCTGCTGCCCGAGGTGCGCAGCCTGTGGGGCGCCATCTGGGTCTTCATCTTCTCGCTGTACCCCTACGTCTATCTGCTGGCGCGCACGGCGCTGTCCGAGCGCGCGGCGCACCTGATGGAGGCGGCGCGCCTGCTCGGCGCATCGCCCGCGCGGCGCATCGCCCAGGTGGCGCTGCCGCTGGCGCGCCCCGCCGTAGCCGCCGGCGTAGCGCTGGTGCTGATGGAGACGCTCGCGGACTTCGGCGTGACCAGCTACTTCGGCATCCAGACCTTCACCGTGGGCATCTACAAGGCTTGGCTGGCCATGGACGACCGCCTGGCCGCCGCGCAGCTGGCCACCATCTTGCTGGTGCTGGTGGCGCTGCTGCTGCACCTGGAGCTGCGCGCGCAGCGGCGCATGCGCTTTGCCGCGGGCGGTGTGGGCCGCGCCGGCTCGGCCGAGGCCGAACCCCTGCGGCTGGGCACGGGCGGGCGGGTGTTGGCCTGGGCCGTGTGCCTGGTGCCGGTGTTCATGGGCTTTTTCGCGCCGGTGCTGTTCATGCTGCGCCCGCTGGCGGCCGACTGGTCGGTGCTGCCCTGGGGGCGCTTCGTCGAATGGGCCGGCAACAGCGTGCGGCTGGGCGGCATCACGGCGGCACTGGCGGTGGCGATCAGCTTCGTGCTGGCCTTTGCCGTGCGCCGCAGCCGCGACACCTTCACCCGCGCCGTGGTGCGCCTGGCCAGCCTGGGCTACGCCGTGCCGGGCGCCGTCATCGTGGTGGGGCTGCTGCTGCCCGTGGGCTGGGTGCAGCAGGCGGCGCCCGCTTGGGGCCTGCCGGCACTGGTCACGGCCACGGCGGTGGGCATCGTCTGGGCCTACCTGGTGCGCTTTTGCGCGGTGGCGCTGCAGTCGCTGCAAAGCGGCTACGCGCGCATCCCCATGAGCCTGGACGACTCCTCGCGCATGCTCGGCGTGGGCGGCGTGCAGCTGCTCTCGCGCGTGCACTGGCCGCTGCTCAAGCGCTCGGCGTCGGCCGCAGCGCTGCTGGTGTTTGTGGACGTGATGAAGGAGCTGCCCGCCACGATGGTGCTGCGCCCGTTCAACAGCGACACGCTGGCCGTGGTGGCCTACCAGCTGGCGCGCGACGAGCGCCTGGGCGAGGCGGCGCTGCCCTCGCTGGCGCTGGTGGCCGTGGGTTTGGTGCCGGTCATATTGCTCAGCCGCACGCTGCGCGCGTCCAGACGCTGAACCTAAACTGCCGGGCATGACTCCCTCATCGCCCGACATCACCTTCTATCACAACGCCCGTTGCAGCAATTCGCGCGGCGCACTGGCGCTGCTGCGTGAACGCGGCATCGAGCCGGTCATCGTCGATTACATCGCCCACCCGCTGGATGCGGCGCAGCTCAAGGCGTTGGTGGAACGCCTGGCTGTGCCGGTGCGCGAGCTGCTGCGCAGCAAGGAGGCAGCCTACGCCGAGCTGGACCTGGGCAATGCTGCGCGCAGCGACGACGAGCTGATCGCCGCCGTGGCCGTACACCCCGAACTGCTGAACCGGCCCATCGTCGTCACCCCGCGCGGTGCGCTGCTGTGCCGCCCGCCGGAGCGGGTGCTGGAGATCCTGTAGCGCTGCATGACACGACCCAAACAATTGGGGTCAGATTCCAATTCTTTTGGGTTTTTAATTGGAATCTGACCCCAATTAGGTTTTCAATTAGGTTTCTGAAAAATTTGGATGAAAAAGGCCTCCAGCGCTTACCCCGAAAGCGCTGACAGCTATCAAATATGCAGCGGCTCATGGAGCGATCTGCCCTAAGCTTCGCTTAAGCGCCCCAGCGCACACTGCCTGCCATGGCCGCGACAAGTCCAGCGGTGCAACCCATGAAAGGCAGACCATGAACACCATCCTCTCCACCCCCCGCAGGCTCATCCTGGCCCTGGTGGCCGCCGGGGCGCTGGGCGCCACGGGGGCCGGCCTGGTCACGCAGCGCCAAGCCCATGCGGTGGCCGCACCCGTTGCCGCGACTTCGGCTTCGACCACGGCTGCGGCAACAGTGCCCGGCACCGCCTTGCCCAGCTTCGCCCAGATCACCGCCGAGAACGGCCCGGCCGTGGTCAACATCAGCGTCAGCGGCATGCGCCGCACGGCCATGGCTGAAGGCGATGACGGCGAGGAGGGCGGCGCGCAAGACCCCATGCAGGACTTCTTCCGCCGCTTCGGCATGGCCCCGCAGGGCCCCGGCCGCATGCCGCAGAACGTGCCGGTGCGCGGCCAGGGTTCGGGCTTCATCGTCAGCCCCGATGGCGTGGTGCTAACCAATGCCCACGTGGTCAAGGGCGCCGATGAAGTCACCGTCAAGCTGACTGACCGGCGCGAGTTCCGCGCCAAGGTGCTGGGCGCCGACCCCAAGACCGACGTGGCGGTGCTGAAAATCGACGCGCACAACCTGCCCACCGTGCGCCTGGGCAACACGAAGGCGCTGGCCGTGGGCGAATGGGTGCTGGCCATCGGCTCGCCCTTCGGGTTCGAGAACAGCGTGACGGCCGGCGTGGTCAGCGCCAAGGGCCGGGCGCTGCCCGATGACAGCGCCGTGCCCTTCATCCAGACCGACGTGGCGGTGAACCCCGGCAACTCCGGCGGGCCGCTGTTCAACGCGCGCGGCGAGGTGGTGGGCATCAACTCGCAGATCTATAGCCGCTCGGGCGGCTACCAGGGCGTGTCGTTCGCCATCCCCATCGAGGTGGCCGAGCGCGTGAGCCAGCAGATCCAGAAGACCGGCAAAGTCAGCCACGCGCGCCTGGGCGTGACGGTGCAGGAGGTGAACCAGACCCTGGCCGATTCCTTCGGCCTAGACAAGCCGCAGGGCGCGCTGGTGGCCGACGTGCAAAAGGGCGGCCCGGCCGACCAGGCGGGCCTGCAGTCGGGCGACGTGATCCGCAGCGTGGATGGTCAGCCCATCGTCGGCTCGGGCGACCTGCCGGCTTTCATCAGCCAGGCCACCCCCGGCGCCAAGGTGCAGCTGGAGGTCTGGCGCAAGGGCGCCAGCGAGACCCTCAGCGCCACGCTGGGCGACGCGGCCGACAAAAAGGCCGTGGCCGATGCCGGTGCCACCGAGGGCACATCCCAGGGCCGTCTGGGCCTGGCGCTGCGGCCCCTGGAGAAGGGCGAACAGCGCGAGGCCGGCGTGGAAGGCGGCCTGCTGATCGAGCAGGCCAGCGGCGCCGCCGCCCGCGCCGGTGTGCAGGAGGGTGACGTGCTGCTGGCCATCAACGGCACGCCGGCACGCGACATCGGCCAGGTGCGCGGCGTGGTGGCCAAAGCCGGCAAGTCGGTGGCGCTGCTGGTGCTGCGCGATGGCAACCGCATCTTCGTGCCGGTGCGACTGGGTTGAGGTGTTTTTAGCCTCAAACCGTTATGGCGAAAGCGCGAGCAGCTAGCAAAAGCGTAGCAAACACCCGGCCGGCGGGGCTGCCTGCCGGGTGCGTCGCTATGCTCGCGCCCATGCCCGCCACCGCCTGCCCGGAGAGCCTTCCATGCGCCTGCTGCTGGTTGAAGACGACACCATGATCGGCGAAGCTGTGCAGGAGCTGCTGCGCGCCGAACACCATGCCGTGGACTGGGCGCGCAGCGGCACCGAGGCGGGCGCCGCGCTGGCCGCGCAGCGCTACGATCTGGTGCTGCTGGACCTGGGGCTGCCCGGGCGAGACGGCCTGGACGTGCTGCGCGAGCTGCGTGCGCGGCGCGACCGCACGCCGGTGCTCATCACCACCGCGCGCGACGCCGTGGCCCAGCGCGTGCAGGGGCTGGATGCGGGCGCCGACGACTATTTGCTCAAGCCTTATGACATGGACGAACTGCTGGCGCGCATCCGGGCGCTGGCGCGGCGCGCGGGCGGGCGCAGCGACGAGACTTATGAGAGCGGCGGTGTGCGCATCCAGCCCGCCACGCGCGAGGCCAGCGTCGATGGCCAGCCCGTCACCTTGTCGGCACGCGAATGGGCGGTGCTGGAGCCGCTGTTGGCACGCCCCGGCGCTGTGCTGTCGCGCGCGCAGCTCGAAGACAAGCTCTACGGCTGGGGCGAGGAGATCAGCAGCAACGCCGTCGAGGTGTACGTCCATGGCCTGCGCAAGAAGCTGGGCGCGGGCCTGATCGTCACCGTGCGCGGCGTGGGCTACATGCTGCCGCGCGCGGAGCCGGCGCCATGAGGGGCCAGGCCCCGCACTCGCTGCGCGCACGGCTGCTGCTGACGCTGCTCGTCGCCATCGCGCTCGGCGTGCTGGCGCAGGCGGCGCTCGCCTGGCGCGCGGCGTTGGCCGAGGCCGATGCGCTGTTCGACCACCAGATGCAGCAGACCGCGCAGGCGCTGCGCCCGGGCCTGCCGGCGTGGGGCTTGCGCGAGTACAGCGTCCCGCTGGTGCCGGGGCAGGAAAGTTCGGAGTTCGTGGTGCAGGTCTGGACGGCCGATGGCCTGCGCATCTTCGAGTCCAACGTCAGCCTGGGGCTGCCGCAGCGCGCCGTGCTGGGTTTCTCCAACGTGGAGGCGGGCGGCACCACCTACCGCGTGCTGTCGGTGGCCACGCCGCTGCAGGTCATCCAGGTGGCGCAGGACATGGCCGTGCGCCGCTCGCTGGCCCGCCAGCTGGCCCTGGGCACGGCCTGGCCCATCGCGCTGATGGCGCCGCTGCTGGCCCTGGCCGCCTGGTGGGCGGTGAGCGGCTCGCTCGCGCCCGTGGAGCGCGTGCGCCGCCAGGTGGCGCGCCGCCGCGCCGACGACCTGTCGCCTGTCGATGCCGCCGGCCTGCCCGCCGAGGTGCGGCCGCTGGTCGATGAGCTGAACCTGCTGCTGGCGCGCATGCAGCAGGCGTTCGAGGCGCAGCAGCACTTCGTGGCGGATGCGGCGCACGAGCTGCGCTCGCCCCTGGCGGCCTTGAAATTGCAGGCCCAGGCCCTGGCGCGCGCGGTCGACGAGGCCACGCGCACGCGCGCCGCAGAGCGCCTGTCAGCCGGCATCGACCGCGCCACGCGGCTGGTCGAGCAGCTGCTGGCGCTGGCGCGCCAGGAGGCGCAGGCCAGCGGCGCCGCGCTGCAGCCCCTGGTGCTGGCCGAGCTGGTGCAGCGCGCCGTGATGGACGCGGCGCCGGTCGCGCACGCGCGCGGCATCGACCTGGGGCTGGCGCCCTTGGCAGGCGACGCGGCCGCCGCCAGCGTGCGCGGGCAGGGCGAGGCGCTGGCCATCCTGCTGCGCAACCTGCTGGACAACGCCATCAAGTACACGCCCGAGGGCGGCATGGTGGACGTGGCATTGCAAGTGCAGGCCGATGCGCTGGTGCTCACCGTGGATGACAGCGGCCCCGGCATCGCACTTTCTGAGCGCGAGCGCGTGCTGCGGCGCTTCCACCGCGCGCAGGCGGCCGAGGGCGCGGCCGCGGCCGGCAGCGGCCTGGGCCTGTCGATCGCCCAGACCATCGCGCAGATGCACGGCGCCCAGCTGGCCCTGCTGGACGCCCCGCGCCTGGGCGGCCTGCGCGTGCAACTGGCGCTGCCGCGCGCCTGACGGCCCGGCAAAAAAGGAGCGGCGACCCGCAAGGGTCGCCGCCGTGACTCATCTTTTGATAGCTGCCAGCGCTTGGTTGGTGCGGGCTGGGGCCTGATTCCATTCAAAAGGAGGGCAGGCTCCGGCCCGGCAGCTCCAGGCCGTCAGCGCCCGGCGCCGCCCACCTTGTAGACGCTCGCGTCTTTCTCGCCCGTCACCTCCAGGATGCCCACCGCCCCCTTGCCGGCGCGCGACAGGGCGTGGTCCACCAGGGTGTACTGGCCGGGGTAGTCCACCTTGAACTCGACGATGGTCGCGCCGCCCGGGGCCACCAGGGTGGTCTGCACGTCCTTCTTGATCGAGCTGATCGAGCCTTCGCTATAGACCTTGTCGAAGATCTCGCCGATCACGTGAAAGGACGAGATCTTGTTGGGCCCGCCCACGCCGAAGTAGACGCGCACCGTCTCGCCGACCTTGGCGGTGAGCTTGTGCTCCTTGGTCAGCGAGCCCACGGCGCCGTTGAAGACGTAGTAGTCCGGCAGCTCGGCGGCCATCTTGTCCAGGTCGGCCTCCTGGTGCGTCTTGGCGCCGTGCGGGCGGGTGGTGTACATGTCGCCCTGCATCACGTAGTACTCGCGGTCCACCTTGGCCAGGCCTTCCTCGGGCTCGATCAGGATCAGGCCGTACATGCCGGCCGCAATGTGCTGGGGCACCAGCGGCGTGGCGCAGTGGTACACGTACAGGCCAGGCTTGAGGGCCTTGAAGGTGATGGTCTTTTCCTGGCCCGGCGCGACCTGGGTGTGCTCGCCGCCGCCATGCCCGCCGGTGACCGAGTGCAGGTCGATGGAGTGGATCATCTTGCTGTCGCGGGCGTTGGCCAGGGTCAGCTCGACGCTGTCGCCGACGCGGGCGCGCAGCATGGGGCCGGGCACCTTGCGGTCGAACGTCCAGTAGGTGAAGCTGGTGCCGTCGTCCATCTTGCCGTTCAGCTCCACCGTCTCCATGCGGTATTTCAGCAGCTGCGGCGCGCGGTTGCCGATGGGCGGGGGCACGGCGCTCGGGTCCATGGCGATGCTGATGGCCGCGGCGTCGGCCGGGCGCGAGGCCGGCGCGGTGTACAGCTGCGCGCCGCTCAGGGGCGAGACCTTGGCGGCCGTGGGCGCCGCGCTGCCGTTCTTGCCGGGCACGGCCTCGAAGGTGCCTTCCATGCCGATCTGGCGGTGGCCGGGGATGGTGCAGTAGTAGGTGAAGGTGCCGGCCTGCGTGACGGTGAAGCGCACCGTGACGGTGCCGGTGCTGGCGTCGAACTTGGGCGACTGCACGCCCAGCTCGGCAATGGCCAGGTCGTGCTGGGCGCCTTCGCCGCTCTTCAGGACGATCTCCACCGTGTCGCCGACGGCGGCGCGCAGCACCGGGTTGGCCACGCCGTGGTCATCGACGAAGACCATCTTGCCGTCCACGATGCCGGTCTCCAGCACAAAGCGGCGGACGGCGGCGTCGGCAGAAGCAGCGGCAACGGGCGCGCTGACGGCGGCAGGGGCGGGATGCCCCTGGCTGGCGTGCTGCCCGGCCAGCGCTGCGAAGGCCAGCGTGCCGGCGCACAGGGCGGCGGCGGCAAAGGCCAGGGGCTGACGGGGGAACGAACGGGGGGCTTGCATGACAGTCTTCCTTGTGAAGATGAGCTTTCGGTGTCCCCTCTGGCCGGCTGCGGATGCATCGGTGGAGACGGTTGCTATGATATTTAAAGATTCACTTTAAATGCACTTTAAAGCCGAAATTTCTTGATGTGCGTCAATTGCAGCGGCGAAGCCTTGCCCGGAGGTTCAAGCCAAAAACGCCTCCAGCCTAATAGCAGCAAACGCCGGCAGCTCTTATTTATGTAGCAAAAGCGGCGGGAACTCCCGCCTCTGCCCGCCCGCACCGCAGCCCGCTATGCTGTGCGGCCATGGTGTTGCCCTTGTCCTTTCGCCTCCCGGCCTGCGGCTGGCTGCTGCCTGGAGCAGCGGCGTGATCCGCATCGCCTTGCTGTCCGGCCTGGGCCACACCATCGTGGTGGTGCTGGGCCTGTTGATCTACGTGCTGGGCACGCGCATCAACCAACAGCGCCGCCATCCGTCTGCGGCGCTGGGCTGGGTGCTGGGCATGGTCACGCTGCCCTACCTGACGCTGCCGCTGTTTTTGTTGTTCGGCGTGCGCAAGTTCGCCCGCCCGGCGCGGCGCCACCACTGGCAGGGGCCGCCGCCCATGGGCGAGGGCCCGGCCTGGGCCGCGCAGCTGCTGGCCGGCATGGAGGTGGCCCCGGCCGTGCGCAACCGGCACATCACCCTGCACCCGCACGGCGCCGCGGCGCTGGCCGGGCTGCTGGAGACCATCGCCTGCGCGCGTCAGCAGCTGGACGTGTGCACCTACGTCTTTGCGCACGACGAGATCGGCGCCCAGGTCTCGCGCGCCCTGCTGCAGGCCGTGGAGCGCGGCGTGGCCGTCCGCCTGCTGGTGGATGCCGTGGGCAGCCTGCAGACGCCGCCGGGCATGCTGCGCGCGCTGGCGCGCAGCGGCGTACAGGTGCGCCGCTTCATGCCGCTGCTGCACAACCCGCTGCGCGGGCACACCAACCTGCGCAACCACCGCAAGCTGGTCGTGGCCGACGGCCAGCGGCTGTGGAGCGGCGGGCGCAACCTGGCGTGCGAATACTTCCTGGACCGGCCCGGCCGCCCGGCCTGGGTGGACCTGAGCTTCGAGATCTGCGGCCCCCTGGCCCAGCATGCCCATATCCAGTTCGGCACCGACTGGCGCATCGCCCAGGGCCGCACGCTCAGGCGCATGCGCCGCGCGCCGCACATGCCGGCACTGCCCGGGCCGGTGCACGGCCCGCTGGCGCAGTGGATCGTCAGCGGCCCCGACCACGCCGACGACACCGTGCACGCGCTGCTGATGGCCGGCGCCTTTCACGCGCAGCGGCGCATCGTCGCCGTCACGCCTTACTTCGTGCCCGACGACGGCCTGCTGGACGCCTGGTGCCTGGCCTGCCGGCGCGGCGTACAGGTCAGCCTGCTGGTGCCGGCGCGCTCCAACCATGGCCTGGCCGACGTGGCGCGCGAGCGCGCGCTGCGCCAGCTGGTGGCCGCCGGTGCGCGCGTGTGGCTGTCGCCGGCCATGCTGCACGCCAAGGCGGTGCTGATCGATGACGACCTGGCGCTGGCCGGCTCGCTCAACCTGGACGCGCGCAGCCTGTTCCTGAACTACGAGGCCATGACCGCCTTCTACGGCGAGCAGGAGCTGCGCTGGCTGTCCGACTGGTGCGCACAGCTGATCACCCAGGCGCAGCCCTACCAGGCGCACCCGCCCTCGCTGCCGCGCGACCTGGTCGAAGGCGTGGTGCGCGCCCTGGGCTTTCAGTTGTAGGCTGGCTCCCCCGGTCCGCGCTGGCCTACAGGGGGCGGCGCGGGGCACTTCTACCTTCAGGGCCTGCGCACCACCGAGAAAGGCCCGTTGCCATGAACCCCGCCACCCACGACCCCCGCCCCGCCAGCGGCGCCCCCGCGCCGAATGCGGCCGCCCCGTCGCCCACGCTGCGCGACGAGCGGCGCATCGGCCGCATCATCGGCATCCTGCTGGCCATCGCCATCGTGGCGGTGCTGGCCTTCAACTTCCTGGCGCCGCGGGACCGCCTGCGCGCGCCGGGCGAGTCCCCCACGCCCGCCGCCCAGGCCCCCGCAGAGCAGCACCAGCAGCCCACGACCACCGCCCCTGGCGACGGCACCGTGCAGCGCGTGACGCCCGAAGCGCCCGACAGCCCCACCCCGGCAGGGCGCGAAGGCATGGGCGCCCCAGCCGGCGCCGCACCCGCCACGCAGGACGCACGCTAAACCCGCTGCGGCGGCGCACCGGCCCGCAGATCGGCCCGAAAGGCCGGGCGAACCGAGCAGTCGAACGCACCGCCCAGCTGTTTGACCGCCATGTCGAAGCGTTCGACCGTCTCGGCCGCGATGCAGTCCTGCGGCACCCACACCTCGTAGCCGTACATGCAGGCGTCGGTGGCCGAGAGCATCACGCACATGTCGGCGGCCCAGCCGACGATGGTCAGCTTCTTCGTTCCCATCTGCGTCAGCAGGTGGCGCAGCGGCGTGGAATGGAACGCTGAGTGCTGCGGCTTGAGGATCACCAGGTCGTCGGGCGTGGGAGTGAGCAGCCGCGCAATGTCGCCGCGCGGGCCCGGCAGCATCTGGCAGGCCCCCAGGATGTCGCGAAACTCGCTGTGCCAGGTGCCGTAGTTGTCGTTGGCATAGATGGCGGTGACGCCGCGCGCCGCCAGGCGCTTTTTCAGGCGCGCCACCCGCTGCGCCGCCGCCCAGGCGCTGGGCAGCAGGTCGTCCGCCGTGGGGAAGCTCATGGGGTTGATGACATCGACCAGCAGCAGCACTTCGTCGCTGCAAGGCAAGGGGGCGCTGGTAAGGGCCTGCGCGCGGCTCGTGGACATGGATAGGGCTCCGAAGGAAGAGGGCACCAAAGGCGAGCAGGCAACATAGCGCGGCACTTTCTGTGCACCTGTAGGAGGCGCGCGCCTACAGCGCTGGCGTGGTCAATGCGGCTTCAATGGAGTGTGCTGCGGCCCGCCGGGCTGTCCAGTCCCCTGCAACCACGAAAGAGTCACCATGCCCAAACCACGCTATGACCAAGCCCAGCTCAAGGACCTGCTGCTGCAGATGATGGAAACCGAGCTCGGTGGCGAGCAGGTCTATCGCGCCGCCATCGAATGCGCCATCAACGAGGACCTGCGCAAGGAGTTCGAGGAATACCTGCAAGAAACGCTGACGCACCAGAACGTGGTGCGCAGCACCTGCGAAGCCCTGGGGCTCGACCCCGATGAGGAAACGCCCTCACGCGCCGTCGTCCGGCACATCGGCCAGTCCCTGGTCAAGGCCATCGCCCTGGCCGTGCAGGGCGGCGACCCGGCGGCCGCACAGCTGGTCGCCTGCGAATGCGTGGTGCATGCCGAAACCAAGGACCACGCCAACTGGGAGCTGCTGGGCAAGGTGGCCGAGGTGGCCACCGGCGATGTGGGCCGCGCCCTGAAGGCGGCGCACGAAGCCGTGGAAAAGGACGAGGACCACCACCTCTACCACTCCACGGGCTGGTGCCGCGAGCTGTGGATCGAGAGCCTGGGCATGCCGGCGGTGCTGCCGCCTCCTGAGGAGGTCAAGCAGGTGGAGACGGCCATCGGCGCCTCGCGTGCCGAGCAGCAGCGGGGCAAGATGCTGTGACGGGCCGGCGGCCCATGGCCGCCTGACGCGTTCAACGCCCCATCGGCGCGCTGCCCCCGCCACCATGAAAAAAGCCCGCTTCAAGCGGGCTTCGTTGCGATGGCGGCTCATTACTTGGTCTGGTTGTGGCCCTGGCTGCGCTGGCTGTTGCTGTCCTGGGCGGACTGCTTGACGGCCTGGTTGCCCTGCTGGCCCTGGCTGGCACTCTGGCTGTTCTGGCCGGCCGCCTGCTGGGGCTGCTGCTGCTGGCTCTTGGCCTGGCTTTGGTTGTGATTCTGGCTCGACTGGTTCTGTGTCATGGTGGACTCCTGAGTTGCCGCAGGCGAAAGTGCCTGCAGGTCTTGCATTGAAGGCCGATGGACATGGCAGCCGTGCCGGAGCGTTCCTACGAGGCGGTAGGAGCAGCGCGGCAGAAATGGAAAAGCCCGCTCGGCGGCGGGCTCGCGGGACGGGGGCAGGGCATCCCTGGTCCCTCCGACAGGAATCGAACCTGTATCTGGCGCTTAGGAGGCGCCCGTTCTATCCATTGAACTACGGAGAGCGGCAAAGCCGGCGATTGTAAGCGGCGCGCAAAGGCTCTGGGCTCTGCCTCGGCTGCCGCCGGTAGCTACGCTTTTGATAGCTGCCAGCGCTGGATGGACAAGCGCTGGAGGCCGTTTTGGCTTCGCATCAGTCGTAGCGCACCGTGTAGATCAGGTCCACCGCGCTTTGCTGGCCGGTCTGGCCGCGCAGGGTCAGGCGCTTGGACAGGTCGTAGAAGATGAACAAAGTGCCCAGCACGCCCGACAGGCTGCGCTCGTAGGTCACGTACAGGTCGCGCGACAGGCGCTTGCCGAAGGTCAGCGCGGCGCTGCTGGCGGCCTCGCCCTGGCCGGGGCCCTTGAAGCCGATCTCGTCCAGCCCGATGCGCTGGGCAATGCCGCCGCCGCTCTTGTCGCCGCCGCCGCTGAGGAAAGCCAGCGCCGCCTGCTGCAACAGCGCCGCCTCGGCCCCGCCGGCCGCGGCGCTGCGGCCCAGCACCACCCAGGACAGCTTTTCCGCATCCGGCAGCTCGGGCTCGGAGTACAGCCGCACGCGCGGCGCGCGGGCAGAGCCGGTGACCTGCACGCCGGCGCGTACGGCGATGTTGGGGCGCAGGGCCAGCACGTCCAGCGCCGGGTTGTCGTAGGGGCCGTTGAAACGCAGCAGGCCGCTTTCCACGTCCAGCGCCTGGCCCCAGGCGCGGTAGCGGCCCTGGTCGGTGCGCACCTCGCCGGTCACGCGCGGCGCGCCGGCGGTGGCGGCGCTGGCGCGGATGTCCAGGCGCCCGGTCAGCCGCGTGGTGATGCCGTGGCCCTGCAGGGCGAAGTCGTCGCCCAGGTCCAGGGTGAGGGCGATGTCGGGCGTGCGTGCGGCCTGCACGCTGCCCTGCTCGCGGGCCTGGGTGGCGCGGGCGGCCTTTTGCGCCTTTTCGGCGGCCGCGCGGTCCAGCGCGGCCGAGCGCACGACCACGTCGTCGCCCAGCGTGGGCGCGCCCGCCTCGGGCAGGATGATGGTGGCGCGGTCGGCCACCAGGTTGCCGCGCAGCGTGAGCTGGCCGTCCGCCAGCTGCGCGCGCACGTCGCCCGAGACGCTGGCCTGCCGGTCGGCGCGGGTCAGCACCTGCAGCGCGCGGGCCTGGGCGCGCAGGTCCATGCGGATGCCCGAGGCGCCGGGCTTGCCGGCGGCCATGTCGGCCCAGGACAGCGTGCCGCTGCCGCTGAGGGTGCCGCCGTCGGCCGGGGCCGCCGTGCGGTTGCCGCTGAAGCCGGCGATGCGCGCGCGGCTGCCGTGCCCGCCCTTGAGGTGCAGCTCGGTGACAACCAGCTGCTCGCCCTGCAGCGTGGCGCGCAGGCGCCCCTCCTGCAGGTCCACGCCGTCCAGCAGCGAGCGCACGGCAAAGCGGTCGGCGGCCAGCTGGCCGCTCCAGCGCGGTGCGGCGCGGCTGCCCGACAGGCGCGCGTCGGCCGACAGCGTGCCATGCACGCGCCAGCCCGGCGGGGCCAGCAGCGACCACACGCCGACCTCGGGCAGCTCGGCGCGCACGGTGGCGGCCAGCGGCGCGTCCTCGGGCCACAGCCAGCCGCCCTCGGCACTGCGCGCCAGCTGCGTGCTGCCCTCGGCCTGCACGCGGCCGGCGCGTTCGCTGTCCCAGGCGAGGCGGGCGCGCAGCGCCTGGCCGTCGGCGGTCAGCTCCAGCGCCAGCTCGCGCAGGCCGGCGGCCGTGGTGCCGCTGCTGCTGGTCTGCGGCCGGCCTTCGCCCTGGCCTTCGCCGCTGCTGCGCACCACGGTGACGGCCGGCGCGGCCTCGGCCTCGCCGGTGGCGATGCGCAGTTCGCCGCCCGTGCGGCGCACGCTGGCCTGGGCGCGCAGTCCGGCGGGGGTGGCGGCCACGTCCCAGCGGCCAGCCAGCGTCAGGTCGCCCGACAGGCCCAGGCGCGCCAGGGCGCCCTGGCCATCGGTCTTGAAGGCATCGGCCCAGGCCAGCGGCACGCCCTGCAGCTCGCCCTGACTGGTCAGCTCCAGGCCGCCCTGGGCGTCCTGGGCGTAGCGCAGGGGCTGCCAGCGCAGCGTGGCCTGGCCCGGCTGCTGGCCGGACAGGCGGGCGCTGCCGGCCCCGGCCTGCACGGCCAGGCGCGGGGACTGCTGCACGGCCACGGTGACGGGCTCGTCCAGGCGCACCGTCCAGGGGCCGGGCTGGCCCTTGGCGCTGGCCTGCACGCGCAGCTCGTCCAGCTGCGCCTGCCACTGCCCGGCGCCGCGGCTGCCGCCACTGGCGCGCAGGTGCACTTCGGCCTGTTGCTCGGCGCCCTGTCGCACCTGGCCGTCCAGCGCCAAGGTCAGGCTGGGCAGGCTGCCGCGCAGCGCGGCGCTGGTGCGCAGCACCTCGACGGCCAGCGCGCCGGCGCCGCCGCTGCCCGGTTGCGCGGCGCGCGTGAGCTGCAGGCGCGGCGCCTGCAGCTGCGCCTGCAGCGTGAAGTCGCCCGCCCGCTCGGCGGGTTGCCGGGGCGCGGCCAGCAGGCCGGCGGCCTGCAGCTGCTGCTGCGCGGCCTGCCAGCCGCCGCGCCACTGGGCATCCAGGCTGGCGTTGCCGTCCAGGGCGAAGCCGCCCAGGTCCACGGGCAGGCCGGCCAGCCAGGCCTGGGCACGCGCGGCATCGGCCACGCGCAGCGCCAGCGTGCCGCTGCCGCTGGCCGGGGCCATCTGGCCGTCTACCCGCGCCGTGGCGCCGGGCAGCTCGGCCTGCAGGCGCCCGCGCGCGGCCAGCGCCTGGGTGTCGATGTGCAGCTGCTGGCCGCGCAGCTGCGCGCCCTGGGCCTGCACCAGCAGCTCGGGCAGCTCCAGCAGGTGGCCCTGCCAGGTGCCCTGGGCGGACAGGCGTTGCAGCAGCAGGGCCGGCGGCGCGCCCTTGGCCGGCCCGCGGCGCAGCGCGCGCGGCGCGCTGGCGCGCAGGTCCGCGGCAAAGCGCACGGCCGCGTCGCCCTGGGCGCTGCCGCTGGCGCTGGCGCTGCCCGACAGCGGGGCCGGGGCGAAGCGGGTGTGCAGCTCGGCGGGGTTCACGCTTTGCACGCGGGCCTGGCCCTGCAGGGCGCCGCTGCCCGGCGTGAAGCTGCCCTGGGCACTGATGCTGCCGCCCCCGGCGCGCAGCTCGGCGCCGGGCACCGTCCAGGTGCTGCCGTCGAACAGGGCCTGGCCTTGCAGCGCCTGCACGGGCAGGTGCTGCGTGTCCCAGGGGCCAGGCTGGTCGTTGGCCAGGTCGGCGCCGATGCGCCAGCCGCCGCCCTCCAGCGGCTGCACGCTGGCCTTGCCGCCCAGGCGGGTGATGGGCGCCTGCGGCCACAGCAGCGCCAGGTCCACGGCCTGCAGCGCGGCGTCGGCCTGCTGCAGGGGCTGGGCGGCCCAGG